>CANRAB010000011.1 GCA_947628475.1 uncultured Clostridia bacterium | reverse complement strand
AATATTTAAAAGAAAAACTATCTTCTAAATTATAGCTCTCTCTCTCTCTCTCTCTCTACATTACCAACGGTTTTAGCATTTTTCATCATTTTCATTCCTTTCTTTTGTTTTTTGGGTTTACTTAACATTATCTTTTCTACGATTTCATTTTTTCTTTATATTTTTATCTTAACATATGCTTTTGTCTTTTTCAAGCTTTTTTATAATTATGTTTTATATTATTTAATTTTAAAAATATTTTGTTTATGTTAACTTCATTGTTTCCAAAGCACTGGACGGAAGCCACGATTGACCCCGCCATCTCCTGTTTCTCGTTTACTAGAAAATACTCCTGCTTCTTTCCTTTGATCAAATCTACCACCGCATATAGAAAAAGGGTACGCAAGCCCAGGTATAAGGGAATTATCGTCATTCCAAGAATTCCCTGTAACCGAACTTTCACCACTGCCCGTTTCTATTCTTGCATTGCCATTTCCTTCCACCAAATATTGTGGACTTGTTCCTTCTGTTATAATTGTTTTGTGTTGAATTAAGACATTATTAAAAAAATTAACCAATTCAGTATTTACTTTCTCACCCATATATATAATACGACAACTTGCTTGATACTCCCATGCTCCTCCTGCCATATCGTATATTCCATATATTGTTCCTGTTGTACTTCCTTTTACTCCATTGCTTGTCCAATATTCATAAAATGTTTTTATTTCTTTTTTATCTCCATTTTTAGTATCTTTATATGTTATAGTTACTACTCCATCTTGTTTTCTTATTTCATTATTCTCTTGCTTTGTCCACTCATAATTTGTTCCATCGTCTCTTGAACTTCCTATCATACCTGTTCGGTTCCCATAACATCCATCTCCTTCATAATAGCTGTTATTCCATACGCCTGAATCAGAGTCATCTTCTTTTTGTTGATTTCCATATTCACTTTGTATTAAATACGCTACTGCTCCCCACTCTGTATCTTTCATTAAATGACTATCCGCACTTGTTGATAGTCCTTGTATATTATTTTCTTTTACCATATTTGTACATGCTATATAACAATTCTTTACATTTATATTTCTCCAACTTGTTACATTTGGTCTTACTGTTACTTCATCTACTCCTACTGTTGGTTCTGATTCTGTATCTGTACCAGAATATTTTGTTCCATCTGAACTTCCATAATTTGTTCCTAAATTTTCATTTTCTTTGCTTGTATTACTACTACTTGCTTCAAACTTTGCTATCCATATTCCACTTAATCTCTTTATTCCACTTCCTGTTTCTACATTAAATGCCGGATGGATTACATAACCATCTGGAAAATGTGTAAAATTCTCTGTTGTCTCTGCATTATATGCCACTATATTTCCATCACTTATTGTATCTTTTGTTCCTCCTATGAACTTTACGTCTATCTCTCCACATACTGTTTTTTCGTCTGTACTTCCTTCATGATATCCTTTTGTTATTTTATACGCATACCTTGGTATCCACACATACATCCCTAGTATGTCTTCTTGCAATATTGATGTGCCTGTTTCTGCTTTTTGATACTGCTCTCTTGTT
This sequence comes from uncultured Clostridia bacterium, assembly GCA_947628475.1. Taxonomy (GTDB): domain Bacteria; phylum Bacillota; class Clostridia; order TANB77; family CAG-508; genus UMGS1781. The sequence continues at coordinate 19,698 of CANRAB010000011.1, read as the reverse complement.
TTACTTCCTGCTATTAAGTTTTCTTCTGCTGCTTCTTTTGTTCCCTCTGCCTTTACTGTTACTGCATTTGCCCATTTCTTTGTACTTTCTGTTGTTCCATATTCATACCAATCATCTTTTGTTTCATCTGCTTTTACCCATGTTTTCTCTGTTTCATTCCACTCTACTGGTATCATTCCTTCTATTAGTTCTGGTGCATTTGGTCCATTTTCTATTCTGTCTATTTTCTCTACCCATTTATCCATTATTTCTTCTTCTTCATTCATGCTATTTTTTGTTTTTCCTACTGCTTCTCCTGCCTTCTCAAATATTCCACCATTTATGGTCATTTGTACTGTCACTGCTACTAATATTAACATTACTATTATTGTTATTATTAGCGCTATTAGTGTTATGCCTTTTTCTTGTTTTCTATATCTTTTTTCTTTCATCCTTTTCCTCCTAATTCTTTTATGTTTTACTTTTTCAACTTTCCTTTTGATCTTTTATGCAAAAAAGTTGACATACCAAAAGTTCATGAAGTATCGTTCAAGTTTTTAAGCTCTGACTCTATACTTCTCACTTTTAGCATATCAACTTTCTGTTTTCTATATTTTAAATATAATTTTCCTGTTAATAAATCCTCTGCATTATTTAAGCACTCAAAATAAAAACTATCTTTTAAATTATAGCTCTCTCTCTCTCTCTCTCTCTACATTACCAACGGTTTTAGCGTTTCTCATTTTTTCATTCCTTTCTTTTGTTTTTTTCATTTTTATATTAACATATACTTTTTATTTTTTCAAGTATTTTTTTATTTTTTCTTTTGCTAGGTTTAAAAGTAGAATTTACTTTTAAACTTAAACAAATTTTCATTTTTTTCCATTTTTCTATTGAATTTATTTCAATTTTGATATACTATATTATATAATAATGAATAATATTATTACTAAGGAGGATTTTTAATGCCAAAGAAAACAAAGGACTTAATTAAAGAAGAACAAATTAATAACGAAAATGTAGCAAAACCAAAAAAAGTAAAAACAGAATCTACCAATAATAAAAAAGAAGTGTCTACAAAAAAGGCTCTTATAAAAAAATCTTCCAGTTCAAAAAATTCCTCTACTGAAGAAAATACTAAAGCAGTAACCAAAACAAAAAAATCTACTTCAAAAGGAAATACACAACCAAAAAAAGTTACCAAAAAAGATTCTACAACAGCTAAAAAAAATTCTACAGTAAAAAAGGAAACTTCAACAAAAGCAAAAAAAACATCAGCAAAAGAAACTTCAACTAAAAAAACAAATTCTACAGCAAAAAGAAAAACCTCTAAAACAACTAGTCGCTTAAAAAGTGGTAATTCAAGAAATACCAAAAAAGCTAATAAAATAGACATTATAGAGTATTATGATTTGCCATATAGATATAATCAAACTGTTGTAAAAATTTTAGCTCAAACTCCTACTACTCTTTTCGTTTACTGGGACATTTCAGATAGTGATAGAGAAAATTATATAAAACAGTATGGCGAGTATTTTTTTGAAAATACTATTCCAGTACTTATAATTCATAACAAAACTATGAATTATTCTTTTGAAATTGAAATAAATGATTTTGCTAATAGTTGGTATTTTAATGTAAATGATGCTAAATGCGAATATGAAATTGAACTAGGAAGACGTGCAAAACCTGCTACAATTGCAATACCTAATAATTACATGTATGTTGCTTCTTCTAATGTTATTGAAGCACCTAATAATCATATTTTATTTGAAAAAAATCAAAAAACGTTATTCTTTAGGAATATAAAAACAAATACTACATATTCAAAAGATGTTTCGCATTTTGAATTTATAAAATATATTGGCAGAATATATAATATCTATGACGTTTATAAAAAAATATATAAAAGCGAAGAATTGCAGGATTTAGAACATAATCCTACTTCAAAATTTTAACAAATGATTCTAGGGTGAAAAATAAGCTTCATCTTGCTTCTTTTTCACTCTAGTTTTGTGTTAGAAAGGACTGAGATTTATAATGGATAACCCAAAAGGATATGTAAGTTTTATCTTACATGCACATTTACCTTTTATACATCATCCTGAAAGTGAAGATTATTTAGAAGAAGAATGGTTATATGAAGCAATTTCTGAAACATATATTCCATTACTTACTAACTTTCAAAAATTAGAAGATGAAAAAGTAGATTTTAGAATAACAATGACACTTACACCTACTTTATTAAATATGTTAGACAATAAGTTACTACAAAATAGATATATAAAATACTTAAAAAAGCATATTGAACTTTCACAAAAAGAAGTTAAAAGAACTGTGTATGATGCTAGATTAAACGAACTTTCTAAATATTATTTAAAACGTTACTCTAACGATTTACATTTATTTAAAGATGTTTATCATTGTAATTTAATTGCTGAGTTTAAACATTTTCAAGATATAGGTGTACTAGAAATTATAACTTGTGGAGCTACACACGGATATTTTCCTATTCTATATGTTAATGAGAAAACAATTAGAGCACAGATTGCCGTTGGAGTTGAAACCTATAAGAAATATTTTGGTAAAGCTCCAAGAGGTATATGGCTTCCAGAGTGCGGGTATGTTCATGAAGCAGATAAGTACTTAAAAGAATTTGGAATTGAATATATTATAACTGAAAGTCATGGTATTTTATATGCTGACCCTACTCCAATATTTGGTACTTTTGCACCCATCGTTTCCCCAGAAGGAATTGTTGCTTTTGGTAGAGATATTGAAAGTTCTAGACAAGTATGGAGTTCTGTTTGCGGATACCCTGGAGACTTTAATTATCGTGAATTTTATAGAGATATTGGTTATGATGCTGATTATGACTATATTAAACCATACATAGCAAAAAATGGTGCCAGAGTAAATACCGGCATAAAATATCACAGGATAACTTCAAAAGGTGATTTTAAAGATTATTATAATCTACAATGGGCAAAAGATTCTGTTGAAAAACAGGCTGGACACTTTTTCGATTCTAGGGTAAATCAAATTAATGAGTTGTCTAATATAATGTCCCCTACAAAGCCAATAATTGTATGTCCTTATGATGCCGAACTTTATGGACACTGGTGGTATGAAGGCCCTTACTGGCTATACATTTTATTTAAAAAAATTTATTATGATAAAGGAAATTTTAAATTAATAACACCTAGTGAATATATAGATAAATTTCCAGACATGCAAGTATGCTCTCCTTGTATATCCAGCTGGGGTGCAAATGGTTATAGTGAAGTATGGCTTAATAGTTCTAATGATTATGTTCATAGACATCTTCATGTTGCAGGAGATAGAATGGTTGAACTTGCCCATTTATTTCCTAATGAAAAGGACAAGTTAAAAAAAGATGCACTAAACCAATGTGCTAGAGAATTGTTACTTGCACAAAGCAGTGATTGGCTATTTATAATAACACACGGAACCATGGTTGATTATGCAAAAAAACGTATAAAAGACCATATAGGAAGATTTACTAAACTTTACGAACAACTAAAAAATAATAAAATCGATGAAACATTCTTAAAAAATATTTATAAGCAAGATTGTATCTTCCCAGAAATTGATTATATGATTTATTATTAATAAAAGTAACACTTTTCCCTCCATTTCATAAAATATGTATATCTAACTTTTTTTAGTAGATACTATTTATGTATGGAGGGACTTTTTCTTGAAAAGTATTTGTATTAAAACTAATAACAAAGATATATCAGAATATATACTAAAAGAAGTTGAATATTTTGAACTTATAGACATCTATGTTTCTTGCTACAATTTTAAATATTACACAAACATTATCATACACTATAAAGGTAATGCTACAGATTTATTTTTAAATAAGATTTCTGTTCTTCTTTCATACGTTGTAATAGATTTTTACGAGCCTCTTCTAATAAAAAATTTAATTAATTTGAACTATTTTTATTTTTCTCCAGAAGAAAAAAAGGATATTTATAATTTATGTTTAACTAATATTGACTTTTCAAATTCAATTAAAATGTTAAATATTATTTCCAACGCATTTTACAAATATTATTTAGAAAATAACTATGTTATTTTAGATGGTTTTATTCGCTTTAGACTTAATGATTATATTAAGGAATTAGATTGTGTTGTAGATATGTGTGTAAACAAATTTATTATAGATAGAGAATATAATGAATTTATAAGTTTATTAAAAGTTTACATTCAGACAACTTTACCTAACTCTGATGTTATTCACCTTATATATAAAAACCAAGAATCTATACTTCTTGATTCTAGCAAAAACATTATAAAATTTAATAATGAACTATCAAAGCAAAAATATTTATCTGATATTAGTTTTTCTTCAAACGATCTTGCCCTTAACTCTTTATTAACATTACTTCCTAATAAATTATATATTCATTTATTAGATGGAGAAGATGATTTTATTAATACTTTAAAATTAATCTTTGAATCAAAAGTATATATTTGCACAGATTGCGACTTGTGTAATTTATATAAGTTGAATAAAGTTAAATAGTACGCTTAAATCATTTTTCTATAATTGACTTTTCTTTCTCCTTATGCTATAAGTATTATATCTTTTAAATATGAAATACTTAAAATCACATAAGTATAAAAATTGAAAGGAATGAAATTATATGAACGCTTTTGTCCTAAAAATTCTTGCTTGTATAACCATGTTTATAGATCACATTGGTTATGTTATTTTTCATGACAGTTCATTTTTTAATTATATTGGGAGGATTGCCTTCCCTATATTCTCCTTTCAAATTTCTGAAGGATACATACACACTAGGAATTTAAAAAATTATTTATTTAGATTATTCATTTTCGCACTTATCTCACAAATTCCATTTATGCTATTTATCTCTATCATTAAAAATGAGTTTGAATTAAATGTTATTTTTACTTTGCTATTTGGACTTTTTTCAATTATTACTTACGATAAATGTAATAAATTTGCTGGCATTACCTCATGTATTTTACTTGGTGTTATTGCCGAATTTTTACACTGTGATTATGGCTTTTATGGAGTAGCTATAACATTAATATTTTACATATTTAAAAATAACAAAATATTAATGTCTTTAAGTTTTTCTGCTGCTACACTTCTTAACTATACATATAACATTCTTTCATATTACAAATACGGCTTTAGTGTACTTAAAATTGCTTTTAATTATTATGCTCCTTTTGCTATTTGTACTTTAATTCCTATAATTTTTATTTGCTTATACAATAAAAAGAAAGGGCCAAACTCTAGGTATATTTTATACCTATTTTACCCTTTACATTTACTTTTAGTATATGCTCTTAATTTTATTATTGCATAAAATTAGCTTTCTTTTTGTATTGCAAAATTTATTCCTCTTGCAACTATATCCTTCATATTTTCAATTAAATCATCAATTTCCTTTGGTGTTACTATTAAATTATAATCTTTTGGAGCTAAAGTTTCTTTTATCATTTCATATTTATTAACATTCTTTAGTTCATTAAGATAATCATTTGATTTTGCTTCTTGCTGAAGTTTATCTATAAACAAATCTATGCTATCTGATGCAATAGTTGCTGCTTCTACAACCATTGGAACACCTATAGCTATTACCGGAATATTTAGATTTCTTTGACTTATCTCATTTCTTGCATTTCCTACCCCTGCACCAGGAACTATTCCAGTATCCGCTATTTGAACAGTGCTGCTAATTCTTTCTATACTCTTTGATGATAAACTATCTATAACTATTAAAAGTTTTGGGTGTATATTATCAACTATTCCTTTTATAATTTCCATTGTTTCTATTCCCGTAGTTCCTAATACTCCCGGTGCTACTGCCGTTACAGGTCTTGTTTCTTTATCTATATATTCTGGAGCATACTTTAATAAATGTCTTGTTACATCTATATCCTTTACTACTTTTGGCCCTAACGAATCTGGCGTTACATAAACATTTCCCAATCCTACAACTAATATGTCTCCATTTTCATCTATATGTTTACTTATTAAAGCTTTTAACTCTTTTGTTACAGTTTCTGCTGCTTTTTGTATTTCTTCTATACCTGCCACTTTTAATCTTTTTATATCTACTGTAACATAATTGCCTATAGGTTTTCCAATCGCTTCTGCTCCTTTTTCATTAACAATTTTTACTCTTGAAATTTTTATTTTATCATTTACCTCTTGTTCTTCTGTTTCTATACCTTCTATATTATCTTCTATGTTATGTGCCTTCCTGTAAATATCATTTCTTTCTACGGCTAAATCTGTATTAAAATTAATCATAATAGCAACCTTCCTTTCATACTCTCGCTAACTTAAAAATATTAACTAACTAGTACCATCTCATAAACTACTTACTTTATTTTTTGCTATTTATACTTTTTTATGCAAAAAAATTCCTAAATGCTTTCACATCTAGGAATTTTTATATTTTTGCTATTTACTTAGAATAAATTTTGTTAGAGCCTCTATTTCTTTATTTTAAATTTTACTACTGCTGCTCCAACTACTGCTACTGCTGATGTTAAAATTATTGCCATATTTTCTCTACCTGTATTTGGTATTTCCTTTTTACTAGTTGTCTCATCTTGTTTACTACTTGAATTATCTTTGTTTCCTGCATTTGATGGATTATTATTTTCTACATTGTTATTGTTGTTTTCATTACTGTTATTCTCATTATTATTTTGATTATTGTTCTCGCCATTGTTTTCATTACTTTGATTATTGTTTTCTCCATTATTTGAGTTTTCTTCATTTTCTGCCTTTAAACATACTGTACATTTTCCATCTTCAAATTTATGTTCTCCACGAGTTTCTTCAAATACCATTAAACAATTCTCACATTCTTTCCAATGTTCTGTTTCATTTGATTTCCACACCTCTTTAGTATGTTTACATGTATAATTACATGTTGTACAAACTCCGTCTTTAAATGTATGTCTTTCACGTGTCTCAGGAATTTCCATTCCACAATTTCTACATACTCTCCAATGTTCTTTAGATATTGCAAGCCATTTAATTTCTGCATGTTCACAACTGTATGCACATGTTTTACATACTCCATTTTCAAATGCGTGATTTTCACGTGTTCCTTCTATCTCTTTACCACAATTTTCACATTCTTTCCAATGTTCTGTTGCGCTTGTTTTCCATACTAATTTTTCATGTTTACATTCTGGCTTCTCTACTTTTTCTTCAAAACCACACTTACATTTTCCATCTTCAAATTTATGTTCTTCTTTTACAATTTTATTACATACTGTGCATGTTGCTGTATGATTTTTTTCATCTAACTTCTCCCAACTTGTTAAAGTATGAGCTGTTCTTGTTCCTGCTATTTCCATTAAACAAACTTTACATTCTTGCCAATGCTCTGTTTCATCTCTCTTCCATGTTTTGCTTGAATGTTTACAACTATACCCACATGTTTTACATACTCCATTTTCAAAAGTATGAGTTGTTCTTGTTCCTTCTATCTCTTTACTGCAATTACTACATACCTGCCAATGTTCTTCTGCACTTTGTTTCCATACTTTATTTTCATGGCTACAACTATATGTACATACTGTGCAAACTCCATTAATAAATATATGTGTTCCTCTTGTTCCTTCTATTTCTTTATTACAGTCTTTACAAGTTTGCCAATGTTCTCTTTCATTATGATTCCATACCTTTGTTTCATGCTCACACTCTTTAACTGCTCCGCACTTACATTTATTATCTACAAAAGTATGACTTTCTTTAATATTTCTTCCACATACTGAACATGTACCTGTATGTGTTCCATCTTTTTCATCTTTCCAACTACTTACTGTATGAGCCTTTCTGCTTCCTGGAATTTCTGTTAAACATATTTTACAAATTTGCCAGTGTTCTGTTTCATTTTGTTTCCACTCTACATCTCCATGTGTACATCCATAAGAACACTCTGTACATACTCCATCCCTAAATGTATGTTTTTCTTTTGCAAACTCTTCACCACACATAGCACATTTTTTCCAATGATAGTCTGCATCATAGTAATTTGACCATGCTCTATGGCTACACTCCATGCCACACTCTACACATCTTCCATCTCTATACCTACTATGCTTACATTGATAATTACATTCTACACATACTCCATTTCTGTATACATGTCTTTCCTCATCAAATTTTTGTTCACAAGTTAAACATTCTTTCCAATGATAATTTTCATCTTTATATTCTGTCCATCTAATATGAGAGCATTGTTCTCCACAATCTACACATTTTCCATTTCTGTATGTTTCATGTTGGCAATGATACTCACATGTTGTACATACTCCCTCACTATTAAATGTGTGTCTTTCTTCTGTCCACTCTTTTTTGCAATTTGAACATACTTTCCAATGAAATTGTCTATTAAATTCATAATATGTTACTGTATGTGGACATTCTTGCACTTTTCCACAATTTGTACACTTTCCATCTTTTATTTCTGTATGTTTACACTGATATCTACAACCTACTGTTGTACATCTTCCATTCTCATCCCACTTATGATTTTCCACTGGTCCTGTAACTGAACCACAAACACTACATACTTTTGTATAATGCTGTTTTTCATTCAAATACTCTGCTTGATAATAATCATCACAATTTTGTGATTCAGAACTTCCACATTTTGTACATGTTCTTACATGCAATCCCACTCCTGTATTAGTCCAAGGTCCAAATGTATGATTACAAGCTGAAGCTGCTTTTGTTTGATTATTTAATAAAACTGATACCGCTACCATAGCTGTTAATAACATTATTGATACGATTGAAATTATTATTACTTTTTGGTTTTTCATAACAATCCTCCTTTTAACACCTTTTCTATTATATACCATTTTACATAACTTTTCAATACCTTTGTAATATTTTTGTAATATTTCTGTAATATTTTTGAAATATTCCTTTCAATCGCTTATTTCCGTTATTGTTTATAATTATCTATATCTCTATTCTTTTATTAAATTTTTCTTCAATTTGCTTTCTTAACAATGTGTTTTTTTCGTCTAACAAATTTTTATCTTCATTAATTATTTTTAGCGCTACACTTTGAACATCTTTTAAAATTTCTATGTCTTGAAACAAATTTGCAATTTTAAATTCTGGTATACCATGTTGTTTTGTTCCAAAAAATTCTCCAGAACCTCTAAGTTCCAAGTCTTTTTCTGATATTTTAAATCCATCATTTGTTTCTACCATTATTCTCATTCTTTCAATTGTTTGCTCACTATTTCCTTTGTATTTTAATATACAATATGATTTATATTCTCCTCTGCCTACTCTTCCTCTTAATTGGTGCAAAGTTGCAAGTCCAAATCTTTCTGCATTTTCTATGACCATTATTGTACTATTGGGAACATCGACCCCTACTTCTATTACTGTTGTAGATATTAGTATATCAATATTTCCATTTTTAAAATCTTCCATTATTCTATCTTTTTCTTTTTTGTTTAACTTTCCATGTATATATTCTACCCTGTAATCTTTGAATGTTTCATTTTTGTACTTCTCGGCTATTTCCATAACAGATTTTGCATTTATTTCCTCATTTTCTTCTACTAATGGACATACTATATATGCTTGTCTGCCTTCATTTATTTGTGCTTTTACAAAGTTATTTACTCTTTCCTCCTTTGAAGGTGTTACAGCAAATGTATCTATTTTTTTTCTATTTGGTGGTAGTTCATCTATTATTGATATATCCAAATCTCCATATAAAATAAGCGCTAGGGTTCTAGGGATTGGAGTAGCAGACATAACTAATACATCTGGATTTTCTCCTTTACTATTTATAACTCCCCTTTGTCTTACACCAAATCTATGCTGTTCATCTGTAACTACTAATCCCAATTTATTAAACTCTACATTTTCTTGTAACAAGGCATGTGTTCCTATTATTATATTTATTTTTCCATCTTTCAGATGCTCTAGTATTTCTTCTTTTTTCTTTTTTGGTGTTCCACTAACTAACAATTCACACTCTATATTAAATTTACTAAGTATACTTTTAAAATTCTCATAATGTTGTTTTGCAAGTATTGCTGTGGGCACCATAACTGCTGCTTGATAACCACTTTTTACAGCTTTATACGCCGCTACCATCGCTACTGCTGTTTTTCCGCTTCCTACATCTCCTTGTAAAAGCCTATTCATCGTTTTTTTACTTTCCATATCTCTATCTATTTCTTCTAATACCCTTATTTGAGCATTTGTTAGTTTAAAAGGTAGTTCATTAATTACATCATACATTTTTGCTTCTTTACTAAATTCAATTCCAGTTACATCAACATTATAGCTTCTCTTTATGTTCAATAATGCAAGCTGCATAATAAGCAATTCTTCAAATACTAATCTTTTACGAGCACCATTACATTTTTCAAAATTTTCTGGAAAATGAATATTTTGAGTTGCTAAATTTATATCCATTAATCCATACTCTTCTATTAAATATTTAGGTAAAGTTTCTGGTAGATTTCCTTTTACTTCGTTTAAAGCATTTTCTACTATTTTTCTTAATATATTCTGTGATAGCTCATTTATACTAGAATATATTGGTATAATTTTACCTGTATTTTTATTTGAATTTTCATAATCAAATATCGGATTTGATATATCTATTTGATTCATTCTTCTCTTTACTTTTCCGAAAAACTGATATGTTTCACCAACTTTAAATCTATTTTTTAAATAATAAGCATTAAACCATGTAAGATTACATGTTGCTGTATCATCTCTTACTATTAATTTATATATGGACATATTCTTCCTTATTTTTAATTCAGTCATCTTTGAAACACATGTTGCCTTTATTAATACTTCTTCTCCATCCACTAAATCTTTTATATATTTAGGTTTTCCTCTATCTTCATAAGCTCGTGGATAATATGTTATTACATCATTTAAAGTATATATTCCTAATTTATTTAATTGCTTTATTCTATTGGGTCCCACTCCCTTTATATATTTTGCATCTTTTAATAAATCTACCACTTACAGTTCTCCTTTAATTTACAATTTATAATTTACTGATTTTTTTAAAAGCTACGTTCCCAATTTTATTATTTTTTCTTTAAGACCAGTATTTCTTTTTTTGGTTTCTGTATTTTGTATCATATATTCTACTACATTTTTTGTTCCTAGTATTATCAATAACTTTCTTGCTCTTGTAATTCCTGTGTATAATAAGTTCCTTGTAAGAAGCATAGGAGCTGCTGGGGGGATACACATTATTACTACATCAAATTCGCTTCCTTGAGCCTTATGTATGGTTAAACAGTAACTATGTTCTATTTGTTCTAGTTCACCATAACCATACCAAGCAACTTTTTCATCATCAAATTTTACTTCAATTTGTTTTGAAACATCATCAATTTTTGTAACCGTACCTAACTCTCCATTAAATATTCCGCTTCCGCTCTCTTTTCCTTTTTTCTCCCAGTACATATCATAATTATTTTTTACTTGCATTACCCTATCTCCAATTAAAAACGTTCTTGTTCCATTCTTTTTTTCTACTTGTGTATTTGGATTTAGAGCATTCTGAAGTTCTTTGTTCAACTCTTTTGTTCCTAGTGCTCCTTTTTTTGTTGGAGTTATAACTTGTATGTCTTTAAAAAAATCATAATTTCCAAACTTTTTTAACCTTCCTGAGCATAAAGAAATTACATCTCTTTGCATTTTTGCAATGCTTGGTTCGTTAATATAAAAAAAGTCTTGCAATTTATCTTTATTTTCTTCCTTTGAAGCTTTAATAAAACTTTCTCCATTATTTACTTTATGTGCATTTGTTATTATTTGACTTTTAGCAGCTTGCCTAAATATTTCATTTAATTCTATGGTTTCAATAATTTCTGAATTTATAATATCTTTTAATATATTACCAGGTCCTACAGATGGAAGCTGATTTATATCTCCTACTAAAATTAATTTTGTTCCTAGGTATATACCTTTTAAGATATAATTCATTATAAATATATCTACCATAGACATTTCATCTATAATTATTATATCTGCATCTATTGGTTCTATTTGAAAGTCTATTTTCTCAATGTCTAAACCTTCCTCCATTTTACCAATCTCTAATAATCTATGAATTGTTGTTGCTTCTTCACCAGTTGCCTCACTCATTCTTTTAGCTGCTCTCCCGGTAGGAGCACATAATGCAACTTTTTTCTTTTCTTTTTTATATAAGTCTTTTATAAATTTTATAATTGTTGTTTTACCAGTACCTGGTCCCCCTGTAATTACACAAACATTATTTTCATTTACCAATTTAATTGCTTCTTTTTGTTTTTTAGATAATGTAATATCTATATCTTTTTCCTCTTGTTTAAATTTTTTATCAAAATCCTTTATTTTTTTTATATTTTTTGCCTTTTTTAAAGCTATTAATTTTTGTGCAATATTTTTTTCACAGATACTAAAAGTATCTAAAAAAACCCACTCTATATCTTCTATATTTTCTATTTCTATTTTTCCTCTTACTCTCAAGTTTATTAGACTATTTTCTATATCTTGTATTTTTACATCTAACAATTCCTTTACATATTTTATTAAATTTTGTTTTTCTACACATGTATTGCCATTATTACTAGCTAAAGCCAAACTATATCTTATTGCACTTTCTATCCTATTTTCATTGTCATTTTGTATGCCTAAATCTAATGCCATTTTGTCTATTTTTTTAAAATCTAAACCAAATGTTATATCTAATAATAAATAAGGATTTTTCTCAATTTCTTGCATTGCATTTTTTCCAAATGCATCATATACTTTTTTACTATTTGCTGCTGATATTCCAAATTTTTCTAAAAATCCTACGATCTCCCATAAATCCCATTTTTCTGCAAATTCTTGTGATATTTTTATTGCCTTTTCTTCGGTAATTCCTCTCACCTTAGCAAGTTTGTCTGGCTCAAACCTTAATACATGTAAAGTTTCTTCTCCAAATTTTTCTGTTATTTTTTTTGCCGTTGCAGGTCCTATTCCTGTTATTATCCCACCTGATAAATATCTTTCTAATGCCTCTAGTGTTTCTGGCATTATTTTCTCAAAGGTTTCTATCTTAAATTGTCTACCATAATCTTGATGATTTATAAATCTTCCTTCTAATTTTAAACTGTCTCCATCATTTATAAAAGGCATACAACCTACCACAACAATTTCTTCTTTGTCTGTTCTAAAATCTGCTACCATATAACCATTTATCTCATTTTGATAGATTATATCTATTATCTGTCCTTTTATTTCCAATTTTGTTCTCCTTTTTTAAGCTTATATTTCTATAAATTCATGCGCAGATGCACGTATTAATCTATTCATTATAGCTAGTCCTAATCCTTCTTTTTCTACTCCCTCTATTAATATGACGTCTGCATTATATTTGTCTGCCTTTCTTAATAATGTAAATATATTTTGACTTATTTCTTCTAACGTTTTTCCCATATTTAATTTGTTTTGGACATCATACCTTTCTATATTTTGTCCTTTACTTAGGATTACAACATTCTTCCCTTCTGATAATCTTTTTATTTCCTCTACCATTTTTTCATTATCTTCACTATACACTAAAACACACTTTGTATTTGGTGCATAATGTTTATATTTTATACCTGGAGACATTACTTTTTCTCCTTCTTTATATTCTCCAAGTATCTGCTTTTCTACATATACTTCTATACCCATCTTTTCTATATCTTCTTTTGTTATCTTACCTGGTCTTAATATATGTACTACATTATCTACTACTCTTACTACTGTTGATTCAACACCTATTTCTACTTTTCCACTATCTATTATATACTCTACTTTTCCATCTAACTCATCTACTATATCTTCAATTAGCGTACCGCTTGGCTTCCCAGATATATTTGCACTTGGAGCTGCCACTGGACAACCTGAATATTCTATTAACTTCCTTGCAATTATGCTACTTGGCATTCTAATTGCTACTGTATCTAAGCCTCCTGTTATGATATTTGGTACTATCTCTCTCTTTTTAAAAACTATTGTAAGTGGACCAGGCCAGAACTTGTCTATTAATCTTTTTTCTATCTCTCCTACATTTTCTACTAGTCGCTTTAACATCTCTAAACTAGAAATATGAGCTATAAGAGGATTATCGCTTGCTCTACCCTTTGCCTCATATATTTTCTTAACTGCTGCCTCATTTAACGCATCTGCTCCTATCCCATATACAGTTTCTGTTGGAAATAGGACTAGTTTTCCTTGTTTTATTGCTTCTGCTGGCTCTTTTAATTCTTCATAACTCCTCTTTTGTTTAAAGTCTATATATTTTGATTTCATCTTCTCATTCCTTGTCTTTCATTTTAAAACTATGTATCTTGTGTCCTTTACTACTAAATTTCATTGTACTTACAAATACTTTATTTTCTTTAAAATTTATACTTAAATTCTTAGTCATCCAAAAAATCTTTATAAGTTTTTGTAATTTTAACTTCAAATTTTCCAGGCTTTATGTTAAAGTTTTGTTTAACCTTTACATCTACATCATATAAATCCTTTAATTTTTGTATATTTTCTTTTTTATGACCTATTATATTATTTATGTTTTCTGGATTTACTTCTATTTGTAATTCTGCAACCTTTGTATTTACTTTTTTTATTGCTGACATTATTTTATCATACCATATACTATCTTCTACAAGTTGTCCAAACGCCTCATGATATGGACCAGCAACAACTTCACTATTTATATTTTCTGGATTTGATATTATATCTGTATTTTGTAAGCCCATTCTTATTACTGTTATTCTTTTACTATCAAAAAAATAATATAATTCTTTGCATCTTTCTACTGCTTGCTCTAGTGTTATTGGATGATATTCTCCCTTTGCAAATTCTGTTTCTAATTCTGTTTTCTTAATAACTAGTACTGGATATAATCTTACTATTTTAGGCTTTAATTTTACTAAATCTTTGGCTGTGTTTAGTTCATCTAACCACGTACTTTCTGGAAGACCTATCATCATTTGATGACCTAAAGTAAATCCATATCTTCTTATTAATTTAGAAGCTTTTTTTACATCTTGAAAAGTATGCCCTCTTTTGGCTCTTTTTAAAATATAATCATTGGTAGATTGAACCCCTAATTCTATAGTTTTTACTCCATATTTTTTTAATAATTTTAATTTTTCTTTATCTATATAATCCGGTCTTGTAGATATCCTTATACCATCTACCTGTTTATTTTGTACATACTTATACGCTACTTTTAATAGTTTTTCTTGAAGTTCAATATCTATGCCAGTAAAACTTCCTCCAAAAAATGCAATCTCTGTATATAAATTTTCTTCTTTAAAACTTCTCAAAAATTCTTGCACAGTTTTTTCTACATCTTCTTCTGTAATTTGTTTCATCTGACCGCTTATACTTTTTTGGTTACAAAATATGCAGTCATTTGGACATCCTAAGTGTGGTACAAATACTGGTATAACATATTGCTTAGACATCTTAATTCTCCTTTTCTTTTTTATATTCTTTAAGTGCGTTTCTCGCTGCCTCCATTTCTGCTTGTTTCTTTGTATTGCCTTTCCCAACTGCTAAGTGTTTTCCATTGCATTTTACTTCTGCTTCAAAAGTTTTATCATGGTCTGGTCCTTCTTCTTTTATTATTACATATTCTATTTTTACAGTACCATGCTTTTGTAGATTTTCCTGTAATACTGTTTTGTAGTCCTTTTGTCCTACATTTTGGCTTGCTTTCTCTATAGCAGTTTTTAGATTATCTATAATAAATTTTTGCGATTCATCAATTCCTGCATCTATAAATATTGCTGCAATAACTGCTTCAACACTGTCAGCCAGTATAGCTGTTTTTTTACTTCCACCACTCAACTTTTCACTTTTACCTAAGTACAATAATTCATTAAAATGATACTTTAGAGCTATTTTATGCAAACTTTCTTCACATACTACTGTTGCTCTTACTTTTGTCATTTCTCCTTCTTTTAGATTTTTATAGTTATTATATAAATAATTACTTACTGTAAATTCTAGTATAGCGTCTCCTAAAAATTCTAATTTTTCATTGCTCTCAATTTTATTTTCATTTGCATAAGATGTATGTGTAAAAGCAGTTTTTAATAAATTAATATTTTTAAAGGTATAATTTATTTCTTTTTCAAAATTTTCTAGTTTCATTTTTGTTTCATTCCTTTCTTGCTTTATTTGTAACATAATATAAGAGCAATATTATAAATTTAATATGTTAAAGTTTTATTATTAAATTTAATCTTTTGATTTTATTAAAATTAATATACCATTTTCTAATTCTATAGTAGCCGTATCTAAAATTTGTTCATTACTTACTCCTAAGCTTGTTCCAATCTTTAACGTATAATTATCTAACCCATATTTAAAACCTTTTAAAGTTAAACCTGTAACTTCACTAGTTAATGGTATTAAAGAAATATATTTGTATTTATTATCTTTTATTATTTCTGTTTTTTTATTTATTAATTTTATTTCATTGTTTTCATTTATTATCTTTACATCTATATTGCTTTCTAACAAAATTTTTAATATATGTATATTAGCTATTGTATGGTCTAATCTTGTTCCAATTCCACCTATTATAGTTATACTTTTACTTCGTACTTTTTTTGCTAGTTCTAAGGCAGACTCAGTATCTGTAAAGTCTTTTTCTGGTATTAACCTTTGTATTTCTATGTTTGAATTTGTATATTTTTTCAAGATGATTTTGTTTATGGAATCAAAATCTCCTACAATATATGTTGGTTTTATACCTAGCTCATCTATAATTTCTAATCCTTTATCCACCGCTATTATTATATCATATTTATTTGCTTTTAAGTTATTTTTTAAAAAGTTTTTGTTAATTTTTCCCCCTGTTACAACTAATGTTTGCATTTAATTTTCAAATCCTTTCTCTAGTAAGTTTTTCTCTACAAAAATTATAATTTAGCCTAAGTATTGTTTTATACACAATACTTAGGCTTTAAAATTTCTTACTAGAAATTATTTTGTAATTACTTCCATAGTTTCTTTTGCAATCTCTAGTTCTTCGTTAGTTGGTATGACTATCATTTTTATTTTTGATTCTGGCTTACTGATAACTCCAGAATATTGTTCGTCATCGTTATGTGATGAATCAAATACTATTCCTAGTGGCTCTAAACCTTCCACACATTTATTTACAACATCTGGGTTATGTTCTCCTATGCCACCTTCAAATATTATTGCGTCTACATGACCTAATGCTGCCATATATGCTCCTATATATTTTTTAACTCTATATGCAAACATGTCAAGTGCAAGTTCAGCACGTTTATTTCCGTCTGCTGCTAATACTTTTAGATCTCTTACATCTCCTGTTACTTGTGATATGCCAAGTAAGCCTGATTTTTTATTTAAAATGGAGGTCATTTCTTCAATACTTAAATTTTCTTTTCTCATTATAAATTCTAAGACTGCTGGGTCTAGGTCTCCTGATCTTGTTCCCATTATTAAGCCTTCTAATGGTGTTAATCCCATGGATGTATCTATACAAACTCCACCTTTTATTGCAGCTATACTTGAGCCATTGCCTAAGTGGCAAGATATAATGTTAACTTCTTCTTTTTTCTTTCCTAATTGTTTTGCCGCTTCTTCTGCTATAAATTTGTGTGAACTTCCATGTGCTCCATATCTTTTTATTGCATATTTTTCATAGTATTCATAAGGTATTGCATAAAGTGCCGCATATTCTGGTATGGTTGTATGAAATGCTGTATCAAATACTAACACTTGTGGTGTATTTGGCATTATTTTTTTACACGCATTTATTCCTTGCAAGTGTGCAGGATTGTGTAATGGTGCATATTCTATTGAGGTATTATATTCTTTCATTACTTCATCTGTTATTAATGTTGATTTTGTAAATTTTGGTCCTCCGTGTACTATTCTATGTCCTATGGCATCTATTTCACTTACATCTTTTATTACACCTTTTTCAGGATCTAATAAGTATTTCATAACTAATTCAAAAGCTACTGTATGATTTGGTAACTCAACTTCATCTCTAGTTTTCTTACCATCTTTTTTATATTCTATAAAAGGTTTATCTATTGATTCAACCCCTATTCTATCACATCTTCCTGAAGCTAATACATTATCATTTTTCATATCTATTAATTGATATTTTAATGATGAGCTTCCACAATTTATAACTAATATTTTCATTTAATTTTTCTCTCCTTAATTTTGATATTTATTATTCTTTAACTAATTTTTTGCCAATTAATTTTTTAAATTTTTAAGTATAGCAATTATTAGTTTTGTTGAGCTTGAACTGCAGTGATAGCTACAACACCAACTATATCTTCTGCTTTACAACCCCTTGATAAATCATTTACTGGCTTTGCCATTCCTTGGCACATTGGTCCATAGGCTTCTGCTTTTGCTAATCTTTCCACTAATTTATATCCTATATTTCCAGCATTTAAGTCTGGGAATATTAGTGTATTTGCCTTGCCAGCTACAGTACTTCCTGGGGCTTTGCTGCTTCCAACACTTGGAACTAGGGCAGCATCTAATTGCATTTCTCCATCTAACACTAAGTGTGGAGCTTTTTCTTTGGCAAGTTTTGTTGCCTCTTGTACTTTTTCAACTTGCTCTGATTTTGCACTTCCATAAGTTGAGTAAGAAAGCATGGCAATCCTTGGTTCTTTTCCTATTATATTTTTGAAGCTTTCAGCCGTTGATATTGCAATCTCTGATAGTTCTTCACTATTTGGATTTTGATTTAAGGCACAGTCTGAAAACATAAATACGCCTTCGTCTCCATATTCACAGTTTGGAACTACCATAACATTAAATGTTGATACAAGTTTTGTTCCTGGTTTTGTTTTTAGTATTTGAAGAGCTGGTCTTAAAGTATCTGCTGTTGAGTGTGCTGCTCCTGATACTAGTCCATCTGCTTCTTCTTTTTTTACCATCATCATTCCAAAAAATACTGGGTTTAAAATTAACTGTTTTGCTTGCTCCATGGTCATTCCTTTTGCTTTTCTTAATTCATAAAAATATTCTACATATTCTTCATATTTTTCAGAAGTTTCTGGATTAACTATACTTGCTTTTGATATATCTAAACCATTTTGCTCTGCTATTTTTTTAACTTCTTCTTCATTTCCAACTAATATTATTTTTGCAAAGCCTTCTTTGCATATTATATCTACTGCTTTTAGTGTTCTTATATCTGTTGCTTCTGGTAATACTATTGTTTTTATCTGTTTTTTTGCTCTTTCTTTAATTTCTTCAATAAAACTCATAATTTTCCTCCATTTCTAACTTTTATATTATATACCAAAATTTCATAAAATACAATAGTTTTTATTACATATTAATATACTACTAATTATAATTATCAATTTAATTATGGCAAATATCCTTAAACAACAAATTAATGCTTTGACAAAGTGTCAAAGCATTAATTATTTCATATTATAATACAAATTTCTTTATTAATACTAATCCTACTACGATTATTGTTAAAGATGTTAGTATTAACCATGTATATGTTGTAACTGCACCACCTGTCTTTAATTCTAACATTACATAAGCTTTGTCATCATCATCTTCCTGTTGTTTATCATATCCCTCTGGTTTTACATTATCAGGTGTTGAATCTATATCGT
>CANRAB010000010.1 GCA_947628475.1 uncultured Clostridia bacterium | reverse complement strand
TTTACAACATTTCCTCTTGTTGCTTTTCCTCTATTTCTACCTTTTTGCATTTTTCTATATTTTGTTCTTTTTGGCATTACTGGCATTATTCTTCTCCTCCTTCTGTTTTATTTTTTTTAGTAGGAAGAACTTCTCCTTTATATATCCAAACTTTTACACCTATTTTTCCATAAGTTGTATCTGCTTCATAGAATCCATAATCTATATCTGCTCTTAATGTTTGTAGTGGTATTGTACCTTCTTTATAAAATTCTGTTCTTGCCATATCTGCTCCTGCTAATCTTCCAGATACAGATGTTTTAATTCCTAAAGCTCCTGCTTTCATTGCTTTTTGCATACATTGTTTCATTGCTCTTCTAAAAGAGATTCTTCTTTCTAGTTGATTACAAATATTTTCTGCTACTAACTGGGCATTTGTATCAACATCTTTAACTTCAACTATATTTAAGTTTACTTCTTTACCTATCATTTTAGATAACTCTTGTTTTAAACTTTCAGCTAAGTTTCCACCTTTACCAATAACAACTCCTGGTTTTGCTGTGTAAACATTAACTTTTACAAATTTAGCTGTTCTTTCTATCTCTATTTTAGAAATACCGCTAACAAATAATTTTTTCTTTACATATTCACGAATCTTATGGTCTTCTATTAAATAATCACTAAAATTCTTTGAATCTGCATACCATTTTGAATCCCAATCTTTAATTACACCAATTCTTAATCCGTGTGGATGCATTTTTTGTCCCATATTCTAAACTTACCTCCTTATACTTCTCTTAACTTTATTGTTACATGACTAGTTCTTTTTCTAATTCTTGAAGCTGAACCTTTTGCTGCTGGTCTAATTCTTTTTAATGTTGGTCCTTGATTTGCATAAATTTCACTAACAATTAAGTTACCTCTATTCATTGCATGATTGTTTTCTGCATTTGCTATTGCAGATTTTAATAATTTTTCTAATACTTCTGATGATGCCTTTGGTGTAAATTTTATTATTGCTAAAGCTTCATCAACTTTTTTGCCTCTAATAAGGTCTGCTACTATTTTTACTTTTCTTGCTGATATTCTAGCAAATCTTAGTGTAGCTGTTGCTTCTAGTACTTTATTTTCATTTTCTTCTGGCATTTATTTTACCTCCTTTATAATGTTAGGGTTACATCTCCTACCCCTAGTTTATGCCTTTAAAGATTTTATTTTACGTCTGTTTTCTTTTCCCCTGAATGTCCTCTAAATGTCCTTGTTGGAGCAAATTCTCCTAATTTATGTCCTATCATTTCTTCTGATATATATACTGGAACATGTTTTCTTCCATCATGAACTGCTATTGTGTGTCCTACCATTTGTGGGTAAATTGTAGAAGCTCTTGACCAAGTTTTTAATACTGATTTTGTTCCACTTTCATTCATAGCTTCTATTCTTTTTAAAAGTCTTTCTTCTACGAATGGTTTTTTCTTACTAGATCTTGACATTAAATTTTCCTCCTTTAAAAATATTTTTGGCAAATAATTTTCGCCTTATAATTACTTCTTAATTATTTTCTTCTCTTTACTATATATTTATCTGTTCTATTATTTTTCTTTCTTGTCTTATATCCTAGTGCTGGTTTACCCCAAGGAGTAAGTGGTCCACTATGTCCAACTGGAGCTCTACCTTCACCACCACCATGTGGGTGATCTACTGGGTTCATAACAGAACCTCTAACTGTTGGTCTTATACCCATGTGTCTTTTTCTTCCTGCTTTTCCTAATTTAACATTACTGTGGTCTGTATTTCCAATTGTTCCTATGGTTGCTCTACATTTTGATCTTACTAATCTCATTTCTCCTGATGGTAATCTTACATGTGCATATTCTCCTTCTTTTGCCATAAGTTGTGCTTCTCCACCTGCAGCTTTTACCATTTTTCCACCTTGACCTGGGTTTAATTCTATATTATGAATTAAAGTACCAACTGGTATGTTTTCTATTGGTAAGCAGTTACCTGGTTTTATATCTACGTTTTCACCAGATATAACTTTATCTCCATCTTTTAATCCTAATGGAGCAAGTATATATGTTCTTTCTCCATCTTCGTATTGAATTAAAGCTATATTACTTGTACGGTTTGGGTCATACTCAATACCTATAACCTCTGCAACCATATTATCCTTTCTTCTTTTATAATCAATTATTCTGTATTTTTGTCTATTTCCACCACCTTGATGTCTTACTGTTATTCTTCCATAAGAATTTCTACCAGCATTTTTCTTTTTTGTTTCTAATAAAGATTTTTCTGGTGATTTTTTTGTAATTTCATCATAAGTTGAAACTGTCATGTTTCTTCTTGATGGTGTGTATGGTCTAAATGTTTTAATACCCATTGTAAATTCTCTCCTTTTTTAATTATTTATTTTCCCAGTTTTTTCTGGATAAGTTATATTTTATTTTTTTCTTGCTTAAGAATTAGATGAAGCTTATAAACCTTAAGCACCCATAAATTCATCAATAGAATCTTTATACTTCTTATTAACCTTAACTTCTTTTCCACCTTTTGTTAAGTATGTTGTTTCTGATGGATTTGTTTCTATTGTTACTATGGCTTTTTTCCAATCTGGTCTTTTTCCAGCATGTGCGCCCATTCTCTTTTCTTTTCCTTTTACCATCATTGTATTAACATCTGTTACTTTAACATTGAATAATGTTTCTACTGCTTTTGCAATATCAACTTTTGTAGCTTTTTTTGCTACCTTGAATGTGTACTTTCCTGTTTGAAGTCCAGCATTTGATTTTTCTGTTATTATAGGTTTTATAATTATATCTTCTGGTAACATTTAAGCATACACCTCCTCTAAGTTTTTAACACTATCAACTGTTAAGATTAATTTATTATATTTTAATAAATCATAAACATTTATTGTATTTGTTAAACTTGTTTTTACTCCTTCAATATTTCTTGCTGATTTTTGAACATTTTCATTTTTTTCTGGTAATACAATTAAAGTTTTTCCTTCAACTTTTAAGTTTTCTAATGCTTTTACCATATTTTTTGTTTTAATTTCTTTTAAGTCTAATTTATCTACAACTACTAAGTTGTTTTCTAATACTTTAGAACTTAAAACTGATTTTATTGCTAATTGTCTTTCTTTCTTGTTTATTTTGTAACTATAATCACGTGGTTTAGGTCCTAATGCGATACCACCTTTAATCCATTGTGGTGCTCTTATGCTTCCTTGTCTTGCTCTACCTGTTTCTTTTTGTCTCCAAGGTTTTCTACCGCCTCCAGCAACTTCAGCTCTTGTTTTTGTGCTGGCTGTACCTTGTCTTTGATTTGCCATGTAATTTACTAAAGCAATATGAACTATTTTTTCGTTTGGTTTAATTCCAAAAACGTTTTCATTTAATTCTATATCACTTACCTTTTTACCTTCTATATTGTATACATCTATTTTAGGCATTTTTATTTCTCTCCCTTCTTACTATTTTGCACTCTTTACTGAGTTTCTTATTTTTAAAATTGATCCTTTATTTCCTGGAACGCTACCTTTTATTAATAAAACGTTTTTATCTAAGTCAACTTTTACAATCTCTAAGTTTTGTACTGTAACTGTTTCATTTCCCATATGTCCTGGTAAATTCTTTCCTTTATAAACTCTACCTGGAGTTGATGTTGAACCCATTGAACCTGGTCTTCTATGATACATTGAACCATGTCCCATTGGTCCTCTTGATTGACCATGACGTTTAATAACACCTTGGAAGCCTTTACCTTTTGTTGTTCCTGTTACATCTACTGTTTCACCATCTGTAAAGATATCAACTTTTATTTCATCTCCAACATTATAAGATATCTCATCTAATCTAAATTCTCTTAAATGTTTTTTTGGAGCTACGTTTACCTTTGTAAAGTGTCCTTTTATAGGTCTTATTAATTTCTTTTCTTTAACTTCTCCAAAACCTAATTGTACTGCTTCGTATCCGTCAGCATCCTTTGTTTTTATTTGTACTACTGTACATGGACCTGCTTCAACTACTGTTACTGGAATGGCTTTTCCTTGAGCATCAAATATTTGTGTCATTCCTACTTTTCTACCTAATATTGCTTTTTTCATTTATAAATCCTCCTAACTATTGGCTAACAATTTATGCTAGCTTGGTTTTAAGGTAATTTTTATTAAAAGTTTTTGCTTCTAATTTATATAACCTCTAACCTTTAAAATATTAAAGTTTAATTTCTATTTCAACACCTGCTGGTAAATCTAATTTCATTAGACTGTCAACTGTTGTTTGAGTTGGATATAATATATCAATAACTCTTTTATGTGTTCTCATTTCAAATTGTTCTCTTGAATCTTTGTCTTTATGTGGTGAACGAATTATTGTTACTATTTCCTTTCTTGTTGGTAATGGGATAGGACCTGAAACTTTTGCTCCTGTTCTTTTAGCAGTATCTACTATCTTTTCAGCAGACTGATCTATAAGAACATGATCATAAGCTTTTAATCTTATTCTTATTTTTTCACTTGTTGCCATCACCTTTTTTGTTGTTTTTGTAGCTTTTTCTGTTTTTGGTTTGCTTGCTGTTTTTGCTACTGGTTTCTTAGATTCTTTTTGAACCTTTTCTTGTTTTTCAACCTTTGTTTCATTTGCCATTGTTAAATTCCCTCCTTTAATTTTTTCACAAGATTTGTTTCCTATTTTGGCATCTTTTAAATAGGCATCTTGTTTTAATTACCTTAGGAAAGTTATTAACGCACCCTGGTGTTTCTTTTTATTCCATTTTTAAATCCTAGTTCAAGCCTAGGACAAGTGCTAATTTTCTAACTTATCCGCCCGGTCTAAGCCAAGACATACTCCACGAAAGTTCCCTCCACTACTAAAGTGTAGCCACATTTCGCTTCAACGCAAATCTAAACGCAATATTTATTATACTGCGTCTAGTCTAGTTTTGTCAATACTTTTGGTAAATTTTTTTAAAATTATGGTAAACTTTAGAAATATTACAGCAATATTACAGATAATACAATAATATTACAGATAAATTAAATTTTTATTACAAATATAAAAAATAATTTACAGTAAAACAAAAAAATGATAAAATAAGAAAAAGAAGTTTTTGAATTTTATTAAATTCAAAATGGAGGTTGTAATGAAAAATAAAAAACAACAAAAAGGAATAACTCTAATAACACTAATAATAACTATAATATTGCTGCTTATATTATCTGGGGTAACGATAGCTGCAATAAATACAGATATATTACATAAAGCTAAAAGTATAGAAGGAGAAACTGGTAGTAAGATAGAAGAATCTCAGGAAACTATAAATAAGTTAAAAGAAGAGTGGAATAGAGTAAAAGTAGATAAAGTAATAAATGATATATAGGTCAACAAAATAGATAAATATATAATTAATTTTTAATGTTTACTACAAAAGCTTGCAGTTTACAAAATAAAAAGTTTATTTTGTAAACTGCAAATTTTTATAAATATTTTTACTTTTCTTCAAGTTCTGATGTGCAATGCGGACAACGTGTTGCTTTTATATTTATTTCTGTGTAACAATATGGGCATACTTTTGTAGTTGGTTCTTCTACTGGTTCATTTTTTTTTCTCTTTTTTATTTTTCCTTTTTTCTCCAACTTTTTAATTTCTTCTTCTGTTATTCGTTCTAATCTTTTATTCAATTTATTAAGATATTTTACTAATAAAAATATTGATATAGCTATTATTAAAAAGTTTATAATGGCTGTTATAAATGAACCGTATCTTATTGAACTTTGTCCTATGGTTATACTTAACTCAGAAAAGTCTACCTTTCCTGTAAATATGGCAATCGTTGGCATTATTATATCATCTACTAAAGATTTTACTATACTTTGAAATGCGCCACCTATGATAACACCAACTGCTAAATCCATTATGTTGCCTTTTAAAGCAAATTCTTTAAATTCTTTCCACATAATTTTCTACTTTCCTTTCTTATAGATATAGTGAGAAAATAATTAATTAAAAGCTTTCACGCTTTCAGCAATAAAATATTTTTCACTTTATATATAATACTTAAAAAGTCGAATTTTGTCAATATATGTCTAAAAACACACAATGTTTCTTTGCATTGTGTTGTGTGTTTTTCCTAAAATACTCTCATAATATCGTTATATGTTACAAATATTGATAATCCTATTAATAAAAAGAAACCTGCCATTTGTATCCCTATTTCTGTATTTTGATTTAAAGGCTTTTTTCTAATTGCTTCTATAATTAGTAATAATATTTTGCCTCCGTCTAATGGTGGGAATGGTAAAAGATTTGTTACTCCTAATGATACGGATATTACAGCAATCATGTATGCAAATTCTTGTAATCCATTTGTTTCTATAACCATATCTGATATGCCAACTACACCAACTAGCTGTTCTGCTTTTACATGACCAGTAAATAACTCTGCTATGCCTTCAAAGGTTGCTCCTAAAAATTGACCTGTAAATATTAAGCCGTTTTTTGGTCCTAGAATGGTAGAAGCTATAATGGCACAAACTAGTAAACCAAATATGATATTTACTGAGCCTCCAGCAAGTAATATTAATATTTTTTGTGGTATACTTTTTTTATTATAGGCTCTTTCATCTTCTATGGGTTCTTCTTCTCCTAGCATGTTAACAAATCCACCCATAGGAATTAATTTTAGCTCATAAGATGTTTCTTTTCCTTGTTTTTTTAATATTGTAGGACCAAAACCTATGGCAAATTGCTTTATTTTTACATGAAATATTTTTGCTACAATAAAATGCCCTAATTCATGTATTAATATAAGAAATCCCAGTAAGAATGCAATCTTTATAATTCCTATTATCATGAAATTTTACCTCTTTCTCAATATTGTTTGGATGTTCAAATAGTTTCTTTAAATGAATGCAAATAAAAAGTATGCAAAGGGAGCAATAAATAATAAACTATCTATTCTATCTAACATGCCTCCATGTCCCGGAATTAAATTACTAAAATCTTTTATGCCAATATATCTTTTTATACTTGATGCTGCTAAATCTCCTATTTGACCTAGTATACTTAATAATATTATTATGCCAGAAATTGCTAAATATGATATTTCCATGTTAGTAAATTTATTTATAAAATATGTATATACAAGAGCCATTAACACAGCCCCTAGTGTTCCAGCAATGCTTCCTTCTATGCTTTTCTTTGGACTCAATTTTGTTAGCTTGTGTTTTCCAATTTTGCTACCAATTAAGTACGCAAAGGTATCTGTTCCCCATGCTGCTATTGCTAAGTACCATATTAATAATTTACCATTATTTGTTCTAAATATTAATGGTACAAAGATTATAAAACCAATTATATAAAAAATTCCAAAACCTGATAATGCAATATCATTAAAATTTGTTTTCATTTGTGTTACTATTACTTTTAAAAATAATAAAACTATACTAACTAAAAACTCTAAGATTAACACTTTTACAGGTGTTATGCCTATAAACGCTATTAATATTGCAAGAATTGTACCTATCCATTTATCCACGTTATTCTTATTTTTAAAGCTATTAAAATATTCATTTATTGCAATAATTGCAACTATTGATGTTGCTAGATTTACAGCAGTGGTATTTCCAAGTATTAAAATAATTCCTACTATTATTAATAATATAGTTCCTGATATTATTCTTTGTATCTTCATTATTTATTCACCTCATCTGGTCTACCACCAAATCTTCTATTTCTATGTTGATATTCTTTTATTGCTTCTACTAAATCTTGTTCTGAAAATTCAGGCCAGTGTTTATCTGGGAAATAAAATTCTGAGTATGTAAGTTGCCATGGTAAGAAATTGCTTGTTCTTAATTCTCTACTTGTTCTTATCATTAAGTCTGGATCTGGTTGACCTGCTGTATAGATATTGTTTGATATCGTTTCCTCATTTATATCTTCAATGTTAATTTCTCCATTCTTCACTTTTTCTGCAATTTTCTTGCAAGTATGCACAATTTCCGCTCTGCCACCATAATTGAACGCTATATTTAGAATTAGCCCTGTATTATTTTTCGTTTTTTCCACTAATTTATCTATTCTTTCTTGAATATCTTTAGGAATATTCTCTTTTTCTCCTATTACTCTTATTTTTATATTTTTTAAATCCATTTTTCTAAGCATAGAGTCTAAATTTGCTTTTAATATAAACATAAGAGCAGATACTTCCTCTTTTGTTCTTTTCCAGTTCTCTGTTGAAAAGGCATAAACAGTTAGATATTTTATACCTATTTCGTTACAGAATGTTGCAATCCTTTCTAAGTTTTTTGAACCTGCTTTATGGCCTTCTTTTGTTGAAAGTCCTCTTTGTTTTGCCCAACGCCTGTTTCCGTCCATAATTATTGCTATATGCTTTGGTAAATTTTGGCTATCTATTCCTTCCATATATATCCTCCAATTATTTTTCTTTTTATTATTCTATCATAAATTCTTAAAAAAATGAAATGTTTTTATATATTTTTTTTAATTTATTATTATTGATTGTATATATATTATTTTTTATTAAAGAAATAATATTACAAGATATTACTCCAACTTAGTTTTTCACGCTCTTTTACATGGTCTGAGAAAAAAATTGCTGTTTCAATTTCATGTAGTGCTGTTTCTAATTCACCGTTATTTATGTTTGATTTTGCTCTTACTAAAGCTTGTTCTATATTATCTATCTCCTGGTGCATTACTAACACACTCCATATTTTATTTGTTTCTTCCCATTTTTTCTCTACTTCTTTCATTTCATCTTTTATTTTTTCTCTTAAGTTGTTATCTGCTAATATAATATCGTGTTCCAGATTTTTTAAACTTTCTAATAATTCATCTACAGTTTTATTAAGATATTTTTTCGTTTCTATATCTCCTACTATTATTATTGTTATTATAACTATTATAATTATAATGTCTTTCATGCTTCCTTCCATTCCTTTCATAATTTTTTAATATTCTATTTTTTAGGCGTATCCTTTTTTTGGCAAAATATTTGACCTTTTCCATCAAATGTTACTAGCAAAGCTTCTTTAGGCTTAATACCAAATTTTTCTATTTGATTTTCTAGCCATTTGATGTTTCTTCCTATTTGTTTTAAATTATCATACATTATCCTACCATCTACAACTAAATCATACGGAATCCCCTCATAATCTGGCGTTATTTGAAAGTCCTCTGGAATTGTATTTCTTTTTTCAGGTTTTTGTATAACACTTAATTCTCCACTTGTTTCTAAAATTGCGTATTCTACATCACCTATAGTAAATATATCTTTTTGTCTTAGTCTTTCTTGCAATTCATTTACTGTAATTTTTTCTCTTTTTAAAGCTGCCTCATCAATTTTTCCTCTAAAAATTAATATGCTTGGTTTTCCACATAATATTTTTCTTAATGTAATACTTTTCATATTAATAATTGAAATTACTAGTTGAAATAATAATAAAGCTAAGATTGGTATTATTCCATTTGTTATTGGTATGCCTGTATCCGACATTGGCACTGCTGCTAAATCCGCTATCATTATGGCTATTACTAACTCAAATGGTTGCATTTGACTTATTTCACTTTTTCCCATTAATCTCATTACTACTAATACAAGTATGTAAATTATACTTACTCTTATAAATGTATTTAACATATTCTATCTCCTTTTTAATTATATATTTAATTTTTGCAATTTTTTTTAAAATATTCAAAATTTTCTTGAATATTTATATATTAATTGAAAATAATATATATGAAAACTAAAAATCAAAGCAAAATTAGATATATATATTTAAAGTTAGGAGGTTTTTAGAAAATGTCTAATAATAATCAAAATACTCAAACACAAAGTGGTACTAGTACAGTTTGGCAAATAGTTGGTAGACTTGTAACTGCTGCAATAGTTCTTGCTATCACTGCTTTTTTTACACCAGGTTTTGCAATTTCAAGTTTTTGGGCTCTAGCAGTTGCTGCAGTTGTTCTTACTATACTTGATTATCTTGTATCTAAATTTACTGGAATACAAGCTAGTCCTTTTGGTAAAGGTTTTGTAGGATTTGTTTTATCAGTAATTGTACTTTATGCTACTCAATATTTTGTTGCTGGATATTCAATTTCATGGATGTCAGCTATTATAGGAGCAATAATTTACGGTGTAGTAGATTATTTCTTACCTGGCGAGCAACAAATGTAATAAAAAGCCTGACAAAGATTATATTAAAAAAATAAGATTCGAGCTATATAACACGAATCTTATTTTTATAAAAAATATTTTTTCATTAAATTATTAGTTTATTTCCACTACATACGTTCCTCTTTTGGTTAGATATTCTAATAACTCCATGGTTACTTTTTGTGCTTCTACCATATATTGGTCTTCGCCCTCGTTATTAACTAAATATATTTTATCTAGCATATCACATGGTAAAAATTCATCTCCAGTTGACAAGTATATAAGTCCGTATTTACCATTTTGTTTAACTACTACTGTTTCTTGCATATTTTTTTCTAGTTTAGGTATTATTAATGTATATAGTGATTTACTCTCTGGAACTGCTGGATAACCTATATCATCATATATTATTTCTGTAAGTTTTTCAAAGTTTGTACCATCTGATTTTACTATACCATATTTTGAATTGTTCTTTACTTTATATAATTTATTTTTATAATTTAAAATTTCCAAGCCATCATATTTTAAAGGTTCTTTTATTGCTCCATTAATTGTAATAATTCCATATTTTCCACTAGTATTTGATACTATATAACTATCATTTTGTTCGTCAAAGTATATACTTGAGTATGTTAGTCCTACATCTTCTAAATCAGAGTTAAATATGCTCCAAACACCACTTTTATTTGCTATTATTCTGCCATAGGCAAAGGATTTTGAGTTATTTTGATCTTCTGCAATCGTATAACCCATTTCTTTTAATTTTTCTTTGTAGGTGGTACTTAAATTTTCCATGGAGTTTATTTTTATTTGATTGTTTTCATCTATTGAGTAACTACAGTTTAAGGCTCTTACTAAATCTTCTAAGGCAATATAAAATTTGTTATTATACATTATTATATTTAAGTTTAATTGGTAGTATTGATAATCTAAAGTAGTTTCTTCTTCATATTTGTATATAGTATTTGTATCTAACTCAAAGCCTGTTATTAAGTTATTGTTTTTTACATAACATTTTGATGTATCTACTTCATCCTTTTTATATTCACCATTTTTATATTCGTATCCTAGTAGTTCTACTAAATCTTTTATGGCTATATACTGTTTTCCTGCAGTATCATTTACGAGCAGGTCATTTTCTATGGCAACTTGTGTATCGTTTATAAATAATGTCTCTGCTTCTACTCTATTAGATGATATGTATATCATTAAACCAATTATTAAACATATAAAAATAATTGATAGTACCAATAACATTATTACTATTTTTTTCCCTTTTGGTTCTTTAGTTTTTTTATATTGATTTTCATTTAATAAATCCATGTTCTATCATTCCCTTCTTACGTTTTGTTAATCTTTATATCCATATTTTTTATAAAATTCATTTTTAAAATTTAGCAAGTTATCATTTTCAATTTCTTTTCTTATGTTTTCCATTAATTTAGTTAAAAATCTTAAATTATGAATAGAAAGTAATCTAATACCTAATATTTCGTTTGATTTAACGAGGTGCCTTATGTATGCTCTTGTATAATTTTTACAGGTATAGCAATCACATTCTTCATCTAGTTTTCCCCAGTCTTTTTCATAGGTGGCATTTCTTACAACAACTTTTCCATGTGAGGTAAGTGCTGTTCCATTTCTCGCTATTCTTGTGGGTAGAACACAATCACACATGTCTATGCCTCTTAAAACAGCTTCTATTAAGTAATCTGGCGTGCCAACGCCCATGAGGTATCTTGGCTTGTCCTCTGGTAAGTTTTGGGTTGTAAATCGTAAAACATCACACATTAATTCTTTTGGCTCACCTACACTTAATCCGCCTACTGCATATCCTGGAAAATTCATTTCTACTAAATCTTTTACTGATTTTTCCCTTAAGTCTTTATATGTTCCTCCTTGTACTATCCCAAAGAGACTTTGTTTTTCTGTATTTTTGTGTGCCGCTTTACATCTTGCTGCCCACCTTGTAGTTCTTTCCATAGATTGTTTTACATATTCATATTCTGAAGGATATTTTACACATTCATCAAATGCCATCATTATATCTGAGCCTAAATCATTTTCTATTTCCATTACTTTTTCTGGAGATAAAAAATGTTTACTTCCATCTAAGTATGATTTAAACTCTACACCTTCTTCAGTTATTGTTCTTAAATCTCCTAAACTAAATACTTGAAAACCTCCACTGTCTGTAAGAATAGCTCTATCCCAGTTCATAAATTTATGAAGTCCGCCCGCTTCTTTAATTAGTTTACTTCCTGGTCTTAAGTATAGATGGTAAGTATTTGATAAAATTATATGTGCTTTAACTTCTTCTTTTAATTCTTCTGGCGTCATTGATTTTACTGTTGCCTGTGTTCCAACAGGCATAAATACTGGTGTTTCGATATCTCCGTGCGGAGTATGAATAACGCCTCTTCTTGCTCCTGTTTGTTTACATATATGTTTAAGTTCATAAGTTACTGCTTCCATTTACAAAATTCCCTTCTAATTATTTTTATGTTCCAGCTGTTCCACGTCTAATTACTTTATTTAATGGATCATAAGAATCTTTTGATAAAAGTTCTTTTGAAACTTCCTGTCCATTTAATTTAACTATTCTATATGTTACACTTTCACAACCTTGTAATCCATATTGTGATACAACCTCTCTACCTGCAGCCAAACTACTATCATTTTCATATATTACTTTATATGGTGTATAACTTAGAATATTTGTTACTAACTCTACTTCATATTCAACTTCTTCTTTTATTCCATAAATTTTTATTTCTGCTAAACCACCACTTGCTTTTGCTTTTATCATTATTGGATAACTTCTCGTATTTTCAAATTTAAAGTCTAACGTTCCATAAGAAACTGTTGCATCTTTTCCTGGTCCAGCGTATGTAACTTGGAACATGTGATTATATCTTTCTACTATATGCAAATTTGCATATAGCACAGCATCATATAATGTTGATGAAACCTGACATATTCCTCCTCCTAGCATTGGAACTACCTTTCCTCCTGCAAATCCACTAGCATACTCATACCCCTCTTCTACTGTTCTTTTTCCTAATGTATCATTGTATGAAAATACTTCACCAGGCATTACTACAACACCATTTAATTTAGAAATAGCTATTTTTACATTTTTTGATCTTGATACACTTGTTTCATCATATTTAGTTGAAAATGCTCCTAATAAATCTGGAAAAGCTTCTTCTCCTAATTCATTTGTATGTATTTCTGGTTCTATTACTGTTAATTGTATGATATATTCATCTTTTTCTTCACTTAATATTTTTTTTGCTTCCTCCACATCAAAGTCTAAACCATTTTTATGTGATATTAGTTCAAATGGATCTTTTTTATATGAGGCATTTTGTGGTTCTGTTTTTACTTCTGAATGTATTTTTTCAATATCTATTTCTGGACATTCTTTAAATATAGTTGGTATTTCTATTCCAGTTTCATTATATATTCCTGCTTTTATATTACTTACAATTGCTTCTTTTGCCTTTGTTTTATCTATTTCTACTCCTGCTACTCCTCTTGTTATTATTAATTGATTATCTTCCACAGAGTAAGTATTATCTACCATAGCATTTGGAATTTTAGCATCTAATGACTTCATAATATTATTTAACAATTCCTCATTGTACGTAAAATCTATATCTACTTTGCTTTCTTCCATAATTGTTCTTATTATTTCAAAATTATTTTGCAATATATTACCATTTCTTCCAATACTATAAGCTTCTTGAACAGCCTTTTCTACATCATATTTTGCTTCAATTTGTTCTGGTATTATTGAATATTCTTCACCATTTATTTTTAAAATAAGTTCTCTCTTATTTTCTTTTTCAAACTGTTCATTAAGTAGTTTTACTGCTTCTTCCTCTGTTAAGTTTTCTACTAATATTCCTCGTATATATATTCCACCTAATATATTATTATTGTTAGCATTTACTAAAGCAAATACAGTTGAAAATAGAGCTATCATCATAAATAACAATATTATTAAAACTATTAAAATTTTTAATTTGTGATCTTTTTTCTTAGTTTTTGTTACAACAAATTCATACTGGCTTTTTGTATTGCTTTCATCTTTTTGTCTTTCTCCTTTATTTGTTGTTTTTTGTTGTTCTACGATTTCATTCTTTACATTATTATCTTCTTCTATTTTCTTTTCTATGTTTTCTTCTGTTTCTGCCTTCTCCATTACCGCTACAGAACTATTACTTTCTGTTTTTTCTTGCTCTGACTCTTTTTCATTTGCTAATACTTTATTTTCTTCATCTATATTATTTTCATTTTGAGTGCTTTTTTTGACCTTTTTTTTCTGTAACATACTACTTTTTAAAATTCCTGTTTCTAAGTCTTTATTATCATCACTCATATATCTTTCGCTCCCCTTAATTATTTTATATTTTCTTGTTTAATCTTATCATAAAATGTCGATTTTTACAATACAAATTACAGAAATTTAATAAGTATTATATTATATTCTTAATATTAAAAATTATTTATTAAAAAATATTTCAAATATTGTTTTATTTAAAGCTTTTGAAATTTTTTCCATCACTTCAATAGATGGATTAGTTCTAGAACCATTTTCTAAATGGCATAAATATCCAGAAGATACTTTGCTTTTTCTCGATAATTCTTCTAATGTCATTCCTTTTTCTTTTCTTATGCTTTTTAACTTATTATAATACATAAATATTCCTTCCCTTCTTAAAGTATATAGTTAATTATTAAAGTTTTATTATTTTATAGTTTCATTTTTATAAGGAAATTTTAGCCTTCTTGTCTAATTAACAACTATAATATCATAAATCAATTTGACAAGTCAATACTTTTGTGATATTTTTTTATAAAATTCGATATTTTTTTTATTTACTACTAGACAATTTTCATTTTGTTTAGTATAATAATAAAAGATTATTTTAGAAATGAGGTTGTTAATATGATAGGAGATATGATTGCAAAAATTAGAAATGAAAAGAACATGACTAAAACTGAACTTGCTGAAATGACTGGTATTAACATTCGGACATTTAACTCACATTGAAAAAGGTGAAAGAAACCCAAGCCATAAAGCTTTAAAAAATATCTGTAAAGCTTTAGATGTTCCATTTCAACAATTAATGTACACTTATGATAAAGAATTGAATGAAGAACAAGAAAAATATGGAATAGTAGAACACATTTCATATAATAAAGTACTTGCTGTTGATAATATCGATTCTTTTGTTGATTGTCCTTCTTCTGCTCCATCTGCATCACTTGCAGTAAAAGTTCCAGATGATTCTATGGATTCAACTTTTGAAAAAGGTCAATATATTTTTATAGAGCTTAACTCTCCTTTAAATAATAAAGATATTGGATTATTTAACGTAAATAATGAAATTGTAATTAGAAAATTTTTCTTGAAAAAAGGAAAATTTACTTTAAAAGCAGATAATAAATCTTATAAAGACATGGTTATAACTGCTGATGATGAATTTTATATTATCGGTAAAGTATTAACATAATGTTTTCTATTTAATTTTTTTACAAATTTTTTAAAAAATTTGTAAAAAATACTTGCATTATATTTTTTTTAATAATATAATGTTTGTAGCAAAAGATAAATTTTAAAAAAAGAGGTATGAAAAATGGAATTATTAAAGAACATATTTTTTAATACAGATAAATTAGTACAAAACTCAACTGTAAAGATTTCTTATACAGGAAAATTTTTTGAAGAAAATTCTGAAGAAGTATATATTCACTATGGATTTGGTGTAAATTGGGATAACCTATCTGAAGTAAAAATGGAAAAAACAGATTTAGGCTTCCAAACAGAATTATATCTTCCTGAAAGCGATACTTTAAATTTCTGTTTTAAAAATGAAAACGATGAATGGGACAACAATAATTCTCAAAATTATATATTTGAATTAGAAGCTCCATGCCTTGATTTAATTGTTAAGGATAATATTTATGGTGTAGATAGACCAAATAGATTAAGAAAAACTTATATATGGAGTAAAAAAATAAGAATAGCTGTATATAAATTAATTCGCTATATTCCAAAACTTATTACTGGAAATTATAAAAGGAAAATTGAAGAAAAATAAAAGTTTTAGCCCTTAAAAAGGGCTTTTTTATTTTTCATAGTTACTAAATTAAGTAATAATATATCCTCCATTTATTGAAATTACTTGCCCAGTAGTAAACTCATCTTCTATTAACCATTTTACACATCTATATATATCCATTGTTTTGCCTATCTTTCCAAGTGGTGTTTCATTTCTTATCTCTTTTTTTATTTTTTCATCTATGTTACTATTCATATCTGTATCTATAACTCCAGGTGCAATTGAATTTACTCTAATATTTGATGGTCCTAATTCTTTCGCTAGTGATTTTGTTAACGCATCCATTCCTGCCTTTGAAATTGAATAAACAGTTTCACATGATGCACCAACCATTCCCCAAATTGAAGATATGTTAATAATACACCCAGATTTTTCATGAACCATACTTGGCATTACTGCTTGACTCATATAAAATGCAGATTTTAAGTTTGTATTAATTATTTCATCCCAGTCCTCATCTGTTACATCTTGAAACATCTGTAATTTTGCAATTCCTGCATTATTAATAAGCACATCTATTTTTTCCCATTTTTTTAATGCAAAACTTATCAGATTTTTAACATCTTCCTTTTTAGAAACATCTGCTTTAAATATTTCTATAAACACACCATTCTCTTTTAATTCATTTTGAATTTTTCTTGCTGATTTTTCAGATTTATTATAATTTAAAATTACGTTATATCCTTCTTTTGCTAAATTTTCTACTAAACATTTTCCAATTCCTCTTGAACCACCTGTTACTATAACATTTTTCATATTTTTTTCCTCCTTTTACTCTTGCATATTATCACTAATCACGAATAATGTCAATTATAATACTTGCTTTATGTGATTTATGTAATACTTATTTTTTTCTATATATACTTCTATTACATCTACTCTAACATTTACATTTTCTAAATTATTAATGTATAAATAATAATTTGCACTTTTTAATATGTGTTTTATTTTTTCTTTTGTTACTGCTTCTGAAGGCAAACCATATTTCATATTTGTTCTTGATTTTATTTCAATAAATACTATATAATCTTTTTCTTTTGCAATTATATCTATTTCTCCTTGTCTACACATAAAATTCTTTTCTAATATGCTATAACCTTTATTTCTTAAATATTTTACAGCTACTGCCTCACCTCTTCGCCCTAGTATATGCCTTTTATACATTATTATTCACACCTTCTTCAATAAAATTTTGCACTGTTTACTGTAAATAACACTAAAACTTTATTTTAGTCTATAAAGTATCACTTAAAATTTTAAAAATCTAGATTATATTTTTTATAATAACTACCATGTACACTTTCTATAAAGCCTTCTAGTTCTAGCATTGTTAATATTGCATTTACTTCACTTATATTTATTTTAGTCTTCCTACTAATTTCATCACTATTTACCATATCGTCTATCACATTATACACTTTTCTATACTGTTCTGGAATTTCTATTTTTGGCTTTATACTATCTAACTTTTTTATATCTTTAAAATATTTCAAAATATCATTTACTTCTGTTACAAGTATGGCTCCATTTTTTATCCATCTGTTCGTTCCTGCACCTGACTTATCTTCCATTCTATGTGGTATACAAAATATAGGTCGTTTAAGTTTTTTGGCATAATTTGCTGTAATTCCCGTGCCACTCCTCTGTTTTGCCTCTATTATCAAAACTCCTAGTGATAAGCCGAGCAACTATTCTATTTCTATCTCTAAAACCTTGTGAAAAAACCTCTACATCTTTTTCATATTCTGTAATTACTGCTCCTCCACTTTCTAATATTTTATAAAAAACTTTTTTATCTGGAAAAATATGATTAAATCCTGAACCCAATACTGCTACGGTTTTTCCACCTGCTTCTATAGTACCTATATGAGCTTTACTATCTATTCCCTTTGCCATACCACTTACTACTGTTACTCCATTCCTTGCTAACTTATAAGCAAACTCCTTTGCCTTTTCCGCACCATAATTTGTACAACATCTAGAACCAACTATTGATAAACTTTCAGTATTTAATATTTTTTCATTTCCTAATACATATAATTTTTCAGGAGGACTTTTTATTTCCTTTAATCTACTAGGATATAATTCATCTTCTATGCTTATCTCTTTAATTTGCATTTTACCATCCTTTCTTTTATACTGCTGTTAATTACTCCAGTATTTTCTATCTATTGTTCTATATTGTATTGCTTCTGCAATATGTTTTACTTCTATATTGTTGGAATTATCTAAGTCCGCTATAGTTCTTGCTACTTTTAATATTCTTCCATAGGCTCGTGCACTTAACTTTAATTTATTAAAAGCTTTTTCTAGGATTTGCTTTCCTTCATCATTTAATTTACAATATTTATCTGTTAATTTAGGAGTTAATTCTGCATTAGATAGAATTTTGTTTTCTTTATATCTTTCTATTTGTATTTTTCTTGCTTTATCTACTCTTTTTTTAATTTCTGCAGATGTTTCTATTTTTTTACTAGAATTTAATTTGCTATATTTTACTGGGTTTACTTCTATACATATATCTATCCTATCCAAGAGTGGACCACTTATTTTTCCCATGTATTTTGATATTACATTCTTAGAACATGTACATTCTTTTTCCTTGGAACCATAGTATCCACAGGGACATGGATTCATACTTGCTATAAACATAAAATTTGCAGGATATGTAAAGGTTCCATTTATTCTTGATACTGTTATTTGTCCATCCTCTAGTGGACCTCTTAAAACTTCCAAGGTATTCTTATTAAACTCTGGAAGTTCATCTAAGAATAAAACTCCATAATGAGCTAGGCTTATTTCTCCTGGTTTTGGAATTTTTCCTCCTCCAACTAAGGAAACTCCGGAAACAGTATGGTGTGGTGCTCGAAATGGTCTTGTTGTTATTAATGGTATATCTTGTTTTAGTATGCCAGCAATACTATGTATTTTTGTTATTTCTAATGCTTCATTGAAACTTAAGTCTGGTAGGATGGTAGGTAATCTTCTTGCAAGCATGGTTTTTCCTGCTCCAGGACTACCGGATGAGAAGTACATTATGCAAGCCAGAAGCTGCAACTTCTAATGCTCGTTTTATGTTTTCTTGTCCTTTTACGTC
Organism: uncultured Clostridia bacterium; assembly: GCA_947628475.1. GTDB lineage: Bacteria > Bacillota > Clostridia > TANB77 > CAG-508 > UMGS1781. Next base: position 1,883 of record CANRAB010000010.1, on the reverse strand, counting down.
TGCAAAATCAATATTATATTTTTGATTTATTTTAAAAAGCTTTTCTACGTTTACATTTATTGGTTCTATATTTTCTTTTTTATTTAAAAAATTAATAATTTGTAAAAGATTATTTGCAGGTAAAACCTCTATTCCTTTAACAATGCCTGCTTCTTTTGCATTTTCAACAGGAACTACTACCTGCTTTATTCCTAATTTCATTGCCTCTATACACATTGGTAAAATTCCATTTACTTTATTTAATTTACCATCCAAGGAAAGTTCACCTATAAAGGCCATCTCTTTAGGAACTATATTATTAATTACATCCATTGAAATTAATATACCTATTGCTATGGGTAAATCAAAACTGGAGCCCTCCTTTTTTGTATCTGCAGGAGCTAAATTTATAACTATTTTTTTGCTTAAAAATTCAACATTAGAATTTTTTATTGCAGTTTTTACTCTTTCTTTAGATTCTTTTACGCTAGCATCTGGAAGTCCGTACTACCTCCCATGACGGAAGCCCGGCTAGATACGTCAACTTGTACATCAACTAAATAGCCATCTAGTCCATGTAAAGCCATACTTTTTACTATTGATAACATCCTTCCTCCTAAAAATAATATATAATTTTTGAATTTTTTGAACGAATTGTCCACGAATAAAATTAATTAGATTTTTATTATGCTATATATATACCATACTTTTTTAATATTTGCAAGGACATTTTAGAAAATTGTGATTAATTTTATGTTAGTTCACTGTGATAAAAATCATAAAACTAATTATAAAGAATAGTTTTGAATTAAATAATTAATATTAATTGCGTTATTTTTATAATTCAAAACTATTCTTAATTTATATATTGTTTAATTTTTTACATAAAGAGCAGGGCGAAATCCAAGCCAGTCATTAACACTAGACATTGTGATGTCTCCAGCCTCTTTCACACCACAATGATCGCCAGTTGCAGAATACCATCTACCTCTAGAGCAACGTCCGGTAAGATAGGTCACCTCTAATAACTAAACACATACACTGTTCTGCCATATTACCTGCAAGATCAAATATATTTTTACGTCTAAATTGCTCACTAGCTCCTGTTGTTAGTAATATAGACTCTGCACTAGTTTTCTCATATGTTCCATCTGTCCAAGTCTCACCAGCATCCTTTGAGTACTTTGATGTACTACTAGTTGCAGTTGTATATAACGTTTTATTATGATTTCCCCAATTCAAACTATACTCTACTTTATATGTACTATCTTTTACAAAATCTAAAATTGAATCCCATTGTATCCAATACGTTAATGTTGATACTACTCCTAATTCTTTATCAGCACAACTATCATACAAATGTTGACTTAAATATACTGCTCCATGTCCTTGATCACGTTTATATTGATCTTCTATATTATCAACTATGTTCTTTTCTGTACTTCCCCAACCTACATAATTATATGGATATTGATCACGTCTTACTACTACTTTTCCTGAATCTCCATTTGCCTTATTTGTTCTTGGCGTTGGTTCTCCACTCACATTTTGACTTCCTGCTTCGTACCTTCCTATATAAAACCCTTTATTTTCTTGCACACTCTTCATCATTGCGTAATAATCTTCCACTTCGTTCTCATATCCATTTTCATATGGTTCCTTATAGTATTCATTTGAACTTAAATCTTCTCCTCTTTCCTCTAAATTCCAAAAGCTTCCATGAAATACTTTTAAAAATCCTGTGTCTAAGTCATGATCTCCTGTTTCTCCACTTGCTGTATAATTTACTGGTATCCATACATACTGGTCATAATCTTGTTGGGCTTCTAATATTCCTTCTTCATTTGTCCAATCTACATTTGTTATTTCTTCTTCTGGTATTAGGTATATTACTAACCCATTTT
>CANRAB010000009.1 GCA_947628475.1 uncultured Clostridia bacterium | reverse complement strand
TAGAAGATATTGAAATAAAAAATAAAGAAAAAATAAATATTTTAATTACACATGGAGACTTAAATGCAAGTACCACAGCAGAATTGCAATATAATCCAATAGATGAAAATAAATTAAGAGAAATTGGATTTGATTATGTGGCATTAGGGCATATACATAAAAAAACAATAAATAAAAATATAGTATATCCTGGTTCTAGTATAGCTTTAGGATTTGATGAAATAGGTGAGCATGGGATGATGGAAGTTGAGATACAAAAAAATAAATTAGATATAAAATTTATTAAGTTAGATGAGACTGCATTTGTAGAAAAAGATATTGATATTTCGGATATATATACAGAAGAAGAATTAATTGAAAAAATAAATAGTGAGAAAATTGAAGAAAAGAAATTATACAAAATTATATTAACTGGGAATAAAAATATAGAAATAAATAAAAGAAAAATATTAAAGATTTTAAATAAAAAAAATATATTAAAAATAAAAGATGAAACAAAAGTACAATTAGATATAAAAAATATTAGTGAACAAAATAACTTAAAAGGATATTTTATTCAAGAGTTATTAAAACTAAAAGAAGAAAAAGATTATTCAGAAGAAGAAATAGATAATGCAATCGAGATAGGGTTAAATTCATTATTATAGTTAGAAAGGAAAAATAAAAATGAAAATTAACTATTTAAAAATAAATGGATTTGGAAAGTTAGAAAATAAAGAGATTAATTTGGAAAATAATATAAATTTAATTTATGGAAAAAATGAGGCAGGTAAAACCACGTTATTAAAATTTATAGCAGGTATGTTTTATGGTATTTCTAAAAATAAAAATAAAAAAGAAGTTCCAGATTTTGAAAGGTATAAACCATGGAATAATCAAGAATTTTCTGGAAAGATAAAATACACATTAGATAACAATACGAAATTTGAAGTATTTAGAGATTTTTCAAAAAAAAATCCTAAAATATATAATGAAGAAGGAGAAGATATTTCTAAAAATTTTAATATAGATAAAACTAAAGGAAATGAATTCTTTTTTGAGCAAACAAAGATAGATGAGTCTATGTTTTTTTCTACTACTTTAATAGAACAAAAGGCAGTAGTATTAGATAATAGTGAACAATCTGTATTAACACAAAAAATAGCGAATATATTATCAACAGGCGAAGAAAATACTTCATATAAGAAAACAATGGAAAAACTAAATAAAAAAATAGTAGAAGAAGTAGGAACAGAAAGAACAGTTGGACGACCACTAAATATAGTTAATGAAAAAATAAATAAAATAAAGCAAGAAAAAAATGATTTAGAAATTAATAATATACAAATAAATGAATTAGAACAAAAAAAAGAGAATATAAAAAATAAAATTAAAGAAAAAGAAATAAAGATAGATTTAATAAAAAAAATAAGAAAAATAAAGGATGATAGTAATTTAGAGGAAGAAAAAATAAAAGTAAATAATAATATAATAGAGGAAGAAGAAAATAAAATAAGTAACTTGCAAGATAAATCAAATGAAAATAAAATAAATAAAAAAGAGAGCAATCTAATTGATATAATCATTTTAAGTTTATTGATGATAATAAATATAGTTTTATTTAATTTTAAAGCTAATAAAATTATAAATATTGTTTTATTATGTTTAACAATTATTTTAGCTATCTTTATTGCTATAAAAAAAATAAAAAGTATTAAATTAAAAAAAGAAAGAAATAAAATAGAGCAAGATTATTTAGCAGAAATAGAAAAAGCAAAAAATAATATTGAGACCATACAGAAAAACATAAATAAAATAAACGAAGAAGCAATGAAAAAAAATGAACTAGAAAAGAGCAAAATAAAAAATACATATAAAGATGAAATTGATAAAAATGAGATTGAATATTTATTTAATGAAAATAGTAATGAAATAAATTCAATTTTAGAAAATTTAGAAAATGAAATTTCAACAGCCAAATTACAATTACATACAAATGAAATTGATTATAACAATATTGTAAAAAAATTAGAAGAAAAATCTAAATTGGAGGAGCAATTACAAAATAGTATAGAAGAAAGAGAAGAAATATTAAAATTAGAAAAATCAATTAATCTTGCAAAAGAAGCTTTAGAAAACGCATATAAAAAAATGAAAGAGGAAATAACACCTAAATTCACAAAAAATCTTTCAAAAATAGTAGAAAAAATTTCAAGAAGTAAATATAGTAAGACAAAATTTATTGATGGTGAAGGATTAATTGTCGAATTAGAAAATGGAGAATATGTAAATTCTAATAGATTAAGTATAGGAACAATAGATCAATTATATTTAGCTTTAAGATTATCTGCAATGCAAGAAATAACAGAAGAAAATATGCCTGTAATACTAGACGAAGTTTTTGCTTATTATGATACAGAAAGGCTGAGCAGTGTATTAAAATTTTTACATGAGAATTACAAAGAAAATCAAATTATAATATTTACTTGTTCAAGTAGAGAAAAAGAAATATTGGATAAAAGTGGAATAGAATATAATTATATAGAAATATAGCAAAATTTACATAAAATTTATTGCGATTGTTGACAAATTCGCTGTTTATGTAGTATAATTTATATGTAATTATACATAGGACAAGTAGCATAAATTTAATCAAGAGGGGTGCTAATAAATGGAAAATTTTGAGGGTAAACATTTTAGTATTACAGATCCAGTAAATGTAAATACAGTAGTGTATAAATTAAATGAAACTGAGAAGGAGTTTGCTAAAAATGCTCCAAAATTTACAATAGAAAGGTTAGACTATACAGAAGAATATGTTGGAGAAAAAACTAAAAAAACTTTCTATATAGATGAACCTAGTCCAAATGGAAATTCATTAATTATTTTATCTTTTGGGAAAGAAAAGGTTGTAGTTAATGTAGGACTGTTAGATGGAAATAAAGTTAGCATTGTAAAAAAGCCTATGCCAATTAGTTTTAAAACTCTATATAATGAAGAAGAGTTTGAATATAAAGAAGTTGAGTATACACCAAACTTAAAAAGACCGATTTCAATTATAGATCCAGAAACAACTGAGGAAATAAAACCGGTGTTATATTTCGATGAAAAAACAAATGAAGTTAAAGGCAAATGTAAATTAAAACCATTTAAAAATTATTTTGCTTTTGAAATTAGAGAAATTAAGTAAATAAATAAAAGAAAGGGGCGAATGAGCATGGGTTCAAAATTGAATGATGCTGCCAAAAAAGAAATGAAAGAAGAAAAGAAAAATATTAATTTAGAATTAGGATTTACTGTATTTTCAGATGATGGTAAAGAATTAAGTTTTCCTCCATTAGCTAATGCAAAGTATCCAGTTTCTATATCAGAGAGGGCATTAAAAGAATATATCGCTAGAGGAGGAGCAATTATAGAGGTTCCAGCAGAAAATGGAAAAAAACCTTTACAAATGGCAGACAAGAGAACAAAGAAAGAAACAGCTGGACAAGAGAAATAGATTATACACTAAAGAATAGGTGATTTTAAAATGGGAAATAAAATAAGTTATGCATTAAAAAAATGCAAATCTGTTTTAATAATTGTTTTAGTACTATGGATAATTTTATCCATAGTATTAATTGCGCCATTAAGTAATAGTTGGGTAGATGCAACAGTAAAAAAGAAAGATAATTTTTTTGACATTTTATTTGAAACGAATTTTAGTGCAATTGGAAATAATTTAAGCAAAGCTTTTTCAGCAGATTACATATCAAATTTTTTAAAATCTGAATTATGGACAGGTATTATTCTAATAGGATTTGCAACTGTAGGTATAATTAAAACATTACCAAAACATGACTATGCAGATATTGAACATGGTTCTAGTGATTGGGCAGATGGAGATCAATATTCAGTTTTAAGCAAGAAAAAAGGTATAATTTTAGCAGAAAAACATTATTTACCAGTAGACAAAAGAGGTAACGTAAACGTGTTAGTAGTTGGACGGTTCAGGTTCTGGTAAATCTGCATCTTATGTTATTCCAAATGCTTACCAATTATTAGGGTCTTATGTATTTACGGATCCAAAGGGAGAACTTTATGATAAAACAGCAGGATATCTAAGAGAACAAGGATATGATATAAAAATATTAAACTTAGTTAATCCAAAAAATAGTGATGGATATAATCCATTAATGCACATAGAAAGTGAAATAGATGTTGATGTTATTGCTAACACTATTGTAAAAGGTCAAAAAGTAGAAGGTAGTAATGCAGATCCGTACTGGGATGATATGGCTGAAATGTTATTAAAAGCTTTAATATATTATTTGTTAGCAACAAGACCAGAAGAAGAACAAAACTTAGCGAGCTGTGCTGAATTAGTTAGAGCAGCAAATAGCAATGGTGGTGGAAATTTACTTACAGAATTGATTAATCAATTACCGTATGATCACCCAGCAAGAATGTTTTATAAATCTATTGAAATTGCACCAGAAAAGACTTATGGGTCAATATTAAGTACGTTGCAATCAAAACTAGGTAAGTTTGATTCAAAAGAAATTGCAGAATTAACTTCAACAAATACAATAAATTTTGAAGAGATAGGGCAGAAGAAGACAGCAGTATATGTTATATCATCAGATACACATGCTGCGTATGACTTCTTACTTACAATTTTCTTTTCACAGATGATACAAAGGTTATATGATTTTGCAGATAGAAGCGGAGGAGCACTTCCACAGCCTACATACTTTATATTAGATGAGTTTGCAAATATCGGTAAAATACCAGACTTTGATAAAAAGATATCTACATCAAGAAGTAGAAAAATATCATTTAGTGTTATTTTACAAAACTTAGATCAGTTAGAGGCAGTATATGATAAATCTCATGAAACGATTATAGGTAACTGTGATACTTGTATATTTTTAGGAAGTAACTCTCAAAAAACAGTTGAATATTTTTCTAAAGAATTAGGAGAGAAAACAATTTCTAGGGAAAGTTGGTCTGTAAATAAAGATAAAAATATGTGGAGACAGGGTTATAATAAATCAGATCAAATAATGGCAAGAGCGTTGATGACACCAGATGAATTAAGAAGATTAGACAATGATATGTGTATTATATTAGAAAAAGGTTTAAAACCTATAAAGGCTCAAAAATATTATTACTTTAAATATCATACAGCAAAATTAGTAGAAAAGTATGCGTGTAGCCATAATTCAGTTCCACCAATTGATAGAGGAAAGTGGAGAAAATATAATCCATATAATCCTTATGTTGAGGAAAAGGATGAAAATAAAGAAGATACTAAAATTGAAAGTTTAGATGATTTATTTGAAGATACACCCGCAGTAGAAAAACCAAAAACAGAAGTCAATGAAAAGCAAGGAGCAACAGAAGAAATAAATAAAGTAGAAGAGAATAATTCAAGTGAGTATGATTTACAGAAAGAATTAGAAGCAAAATTTGATGAATTATTTGGAGCTTTTAACGAAGACGATAATAATAATATTTAGAAAAGTTTAACGTAAGAATAGATAAAATTTTAGTTTTATTTATTCTTACGTTAATTTTTCACTATGATATGTAAATAGAGTTTAGGTGTTTAATTAGCAAGGTAGTTCTATATAGAATGAAGTTCCTTTTCCTTTTCTTGTTTCAAACCTTATATTACCATTAAAATGAGCTTTAATATTAGAATATGACATAAATAATCCTAAACCAGTTCCATTCTTACCTTTAGTTGTAATCATTTCTTTAAATAATTTATGTTTTACAGAATCTGATATACCGCCAGCAAAATCTTGAATTTTTACTACAATTGTATTAGAGTCTTTATATACATCTAAAATTATTTTTTCTCCTTCTTTACCATTATAAGCTTGTATAGCATTTGAAATAATATTATTAACAACTTGGACCAAACTATTTATATTACCTTTAACAACAGTATCATTTGAAATTTCTATTTTCTCTTCTAGCTCAACAAGGGCATTGCTTAATTCATGTTTCATTAATATATTAACTTGTCTAATAAAATCTTCCACAGTAAAACTTGTAAATGTAGTAGTATCTGAAAAAGCTACAGCTTGACCTTTTACAGTTGTTATGACATCAGACATATAAGAAAGATGAGATTGTATTTTATGTATCCATTCTTCCATTTCACCAGCAATTTCTAAATGATCTTCTTTAGTTACTTCAGGATCTCCAATGGAAACAGAATATTCATGTATTAAGTCAAGTATCCCTTCTGCTGCTCCAGATATAGACATTATTGGAGTTTTTAAGTTATGAGCGATGCCTCCAATCATTTGTCCTAAAGTTGCTAAACGTTCTCTTTCAACTAAAATATCTTGGTTATTTTTAATGGTTTGTAAATCGAGTTTATGCTGAGTTATATCATTAAACAAAATTAATGTTCCAATAAAGCTATTTTTATTCCTAATACTAGTAAATTCAACGGTAAAATATTTTTTTGCAGCTTTAAAATAATGTTCAATACTAATTGTTTCATTAGAATGTTTTACTTTTTCAAAAGCATTTTCTACAATTTCTGTATCCATATTATATTTTTTTAATATGCTAATTAACGGTTTATTCATTAAAGTGTTTTTATCTAATGAGAAAGTATCTAATAACGTTTTATTACAATCAACAACATTTTCAAACTCATTTAAAACTATGTAACCATTGGACATCCTATCAGCAATTTTTTGAAAGGCGATAGGAGTAATATTTAAAAATCCAAATTTGAATATTGATATAGCAAAAAGCAATATAGTAATTGCAAATGTAATAGGTGTTGTGTAAATAGATATTTTTATTATGTTAAAAGAACCTAGTATATTAATGACAATAGGAAGTAAAGCTCCAATAGTAATTAAGAAAACTTGTCTAGAAAATATACCAGAGTGCTTTATAGAGTGTTTTATTAATAAGTAAATACCTATAAATAACAATAAATACGTGTATATAGAATGTATAGTAAAGTATGGACCAAATACAGTTTCATTCATATCTGTAGAGTAATGAGTATAGAATAAATGATGATAATCATTTGTCCATAATAGTATTAATGATAATATTGGTATTACAAATAGTAAAAAGTATATTCGCTTAAATGTAATTTTTGTTCTTGAAAATATTAACCCAATAAATAGTGTGGTAACAGGAAGAAAACAGTTACCAATATATACAAAATAATCAAAATATATAGGATTAATATTGAACCTTTTGCTAAATAATAATTGTGCAATTAAACCAACACACCAAATAAATAGGCATGCTAATGTACAAAGAAAGACGTTTCTCATTTGTGTCATATGTTCTTTTTTGTATATAACGTAAGATAAATATAAAAGTAATATAGTAGTAATTGAAAGACTAATAACTGAAAGCATAAATACAACCTCCTTATTTAATATAACCTATTGATTTTAAATAGATTATATATTTATTAATATATTTTTCATTTATTTTAGGCCATCTAAAAAATGCGTTTCTTAAAAATTTATTTGTGAAATTATTTTTAAATTTTATATTAGTATAATATTGTAACTTTTGGTCTTTATCAAAATCATTTATAATTCCAGAAATAATATTTTTAGTTTCATCATTACTAGAAAGCATTTTTACTTTTTTATTAAATTCTTTTTCTGAAACTATTTGTACGTTTACATGTAGTGAAGATAATATTTCTAGTAATTTTTTAAATGTAATATGGTTATTGTTATATACATGAAATATGGTATATGGGTTGTTGTATAGCGTTATTTTTACAACAGCATCAGCACATATATCAACAGGTGTAAATTCTAAATAATTGTCTAGTAAATATTCTGGAATGCATCCTAATTGTAAAAATGAGTGCATTCTATTTAAAAAGGCATTTTCCGAAACATTTATTTGAAAAGCTCCATCAGAATAACGATTTGTAATATTGCCTAAACGTACTATTTTTGCATCTAATTTACCAGAAAGAATATGTTCAAGTATTAATCGTTCAGCAATAAATTTTGTATGTATATATATATTAGATAAATCTTGACCAACATACAAATCCCTTTCAGAAAATATGGTGTCATTAGATACATTAGCTACTTGATAATTGTTAGTTTCAAAGATATTTCCGGATACACTCAAAGTAGATAAATGTATCAATTTGCAATTAAAGCTTGAGCAAAAGTTAATGATATTTTGGACACCTTCAATATTTATTTCGTTAAAAATTGATGAATCTCCATAATGTTTTACGATTGCAGCAGAATTAATAACACAAGAGACACTATTACCAAGTTCTTGATAGTACATATCAGTTAAACCAAGTTTTTTATCAGTAATATCTCCTTCAATCGCAAAAATTCTTTTAAATATATATTTATCATATTTTGTTCCAAAATAAAATCTTAAAATATTAAGCAATCGAGTTTGTGGATCATTATTGTTTTTGGCTCGTATTAAACAATATATATTGCATTTAGTATTTTTTAGTAAGTTATCTAAAATATGACTTCCCATATATCCAGTTGCACCAGTAAGTAAAATATTTTTTATTTTATCTTTTTTCATTTTTATTGGTTCTTTATTTTTACCAATCAATTCATTTATTTTAGAATAATCATAATTATCTTCTTTTATAATATTAGGTGAAGCTTTTAAAACATTTTCAGATAATTGCTTAATTGTAGGATATGTAAAAATATCTCTATATGAAAATTCTAATCCTTTGTTAAATGCATCTATTTGTAATTGTATAGCATATAAAGAATCTCCGCCTAATTCAAAGAAATTATCGTTTATACTTATTTTATCTAACTTTAATATTTTTTTGAAGGATTCGGCTAGTTGCTTTTGATAATCAGTATGAGGAGGCTCATATTGATTATTTTCTTTTAAATCAATTTTACGCAGAGCCTTTGTATCTATTTGACCATTGTTAGATAATTTAAATTTATCAACTTGTACAAAGAAATCTGGAATAAAATATGCTGGTAGTTTTCTTTGCATAAATGCTTTTAAGTCATTTATATTAATAGTTTTTTCAGAAGAAAAGTACGCTATTATTTTTTGGTCTTTATTTAATAAAACAATTGCTTTAGATATGTTTGGATACTGGTATATCAAACTTGTTATTTCATTTAATTCAATTTTTTGACCATTAACTTCTAGAGCAATATCATTGCTTTTTCCAATAAAACTAATAGTTCCATCTTCATTCCATTTTGCTAAATCGTCAGATTTATAAACATGTTTACAGTTAAATGCAGGAAGTTCAATAAAACTTATATCATTAAGCTCTTTATTATTCAAGTATCCCTTATAAATATTATCTCCAGAAATATATATTGTGCCAGGTACATTTACTGGAACAGGAGATAGATGATTATTTAAAATATATATTGATGAATTGTTTATAGGCTTTCCAATAGGTAAAGTCTTATAATTGCTCAAAATATTATTATCTAAAATACAAGTTGCTCCAAAAATAGTAGCTTCGGAAAGTGCATATCCGTTAATAATTTTTATATCTGGCTTTAAAGAATAATATTTTTTAATTATTGAACTTGCAATATTTTCTCCACTAACTAATAATTTATTGATAGGTATATGACTGTAAGTAGAAAGAATATTTTGAACTTCATCTAAAATATTTGTTGGAAGATACAAAAGTGTTATATTGTTTTTTATAATTGATTTGCAATATTTAGATAAATTATTTGTATCATCTTCACATAAATATAATGTTGCACCATTTAATAATGTTATGAAAAACTCCCATATACATACATCAAATGAAGTATTTGTTGATGATAAACAATTATCATTACTTGAAATACCTTCAAATGAATTTGTAAAAGAATATATCAAATTGGCAAGATTTCTATGAGATATTCTAGTTCCTTTAAGATTATCTGTTAAACTAGAGGTATATATAATGTATAGTATATCATTTGGGTTTATATCTATATCAATATTTTTATTGCTATATTTATTATAGTCAAAGGTATCAACTAGAATAGACTGTATCTTATCATTATTAATTAAATTATTATTTGTAGTTGTTAAAGCAATTTTGGCATTACTATTATCTAATATGTAGTTTATTCTATCTTGCGGATATTCAGTAGAAATAGGTAAGTATATGGCACCAGCTTTAATAATTGCAAACATGGAAATTATTAAATTCAAAGATTTATCCATTATTACAGGTATAATATCTCCTTTTTGAATATCATTTTTTAAAAGATAATGTGCTAAACTATTTGCCTTTTCATTAAGCTCATTATAAGATAAGTCTAATAACCCATCTATTACAGCAATGTCATTGCGTGATTTACGTACTTGATTTTCAAAAATTTCTTTAATATTGCTATTTTTTGGATAGTCTAAAGAATTATTATTAAATTCATAAATCAACTTATTTTTTTCATCACTAGATAGCATATCAATATTATTTATTAAAATATCTACATTGTCAGCTAAAATATTTAAAATATTTAAGTAATGATTGCTTAAATTTTCAATAAAATCTTTTTTAAATAATTTAGTACAATATTCAAAATTCATAGCAAATTGATTATCTTTTGGAATTATTTCAAGAGATAAATCAAATTTAGATATGTTATTATCATTTGAATAAATTTTACCATTTATATTACCTAAATTAATATTTATAGTTTTAGTATTTTGAAATGTGAATAGAGTATCAAATAAAGGATTTCTACTAACATCTCTTTTTATATTTAATTTATTTATAAGTACATCTAAAGGATATGTTTGATATTTAAATGCTGATAAACATTTATTTTTAAGCTCTATCAAAAAATCTTTAAAAGAAGAATTTGTGTTTATAGACATTCTAATAGGCAAAGTATTAACAAACATACCAATTAAATTAGAAGTATTTGCAAAGCTTCTGCCCGCAATAGGAGAACCAACAACGATGTCATCTTGCATAGAATAATTATGTAATAAAATGTAGTATGCAGCAAGAGTAAACATATATTGAGTAACTCCAAGTTCTTTACATATATTATTGATTTTTGATACTAAGTTAGAATCTCCATTAAAGTAAACTTTACTACCAGCAAAACTTTGAGTATCAGGTCTTGGAAAGTTGGTAGGCATTTCTAAAACTGGAATGTCATTTTTAAATTCACTACACCAAAAATCTTCAGCTTCTTTAATATCAGGAGAAGCAAGAAGTTTATTTTCAGACCAAGCAAAATCTTTATAACTTACATTTAATTCTGGTAAGTCTTGCAAATTGTATAATTTGCACAATTCATCAATTAAAATTTGAATAGAAGTACCATCACAAATAATGTGATGAATATCTATTAATAATAAAGCTTTATTGCTATCAGCAATTTTTATAAGTTTTGCTCTAAGCAAAGGAGCTTTAGATAAATCAAAAGGTTTAGTAAATTGATTGTAATATTCTTTAATTTTATTTTCCTTAATTAAAGAATTATCTATTTCTAATTTAAAGTTAATTTTATCTTTTATTTTTTGTACTAATTTATTATTATCCATTTCAAAATATGTACGAAGACTTTCGTGTCTATCTATTAATGCTTGGAAACATTTTTCTAGTTTCTTTATATCTGGCATATTATCTAGTAATAGTCCACCTGGAATATTATAAAGGACAGAATTATTACCATCTAAAATACTTGCATAATAAATTCTACTTTGAGCACAAGAAACAGGATATGTTTTTTGCATAGGAGCTTTTGTTATTTCTAATTTATTATTATTTTCAATATTATTTGATATAACATCAGAAAGTTCTACTATAATAGGGTTTTTAAAAATATCTTTTATAGATAATTGAAATCCGAAGTTATCGTAAATACGAGTACATAAGTTAATTGCAGTTAAAGAATCTCCACCTAAATCAAAAAATGAAGAACTCATATTAATATCTTGAGTATTAATTAATTTTTTAAATATAGCAAGTAAAGTAGAATCGATGTCATTTCTAGGGGATACAATTTGTGTTTCTTGTGATTTATCTACTTTTTGTATATTATTTGTATTAGACTTTTGCTTAGATATATCCAACTTGTTTTCAGAAGGTATATTAATTTTATTTAGCTCAATGTTTACATTGTCAGCTAAAATATTTAAAATATTTAAGTAATGATTGCTTAAATTTTCAATAAATTCTTTTTTAAATAATTTAGTACAATATTCAAAATTCATAGCAAATTGATTATCTTTTGGAATTATTTCAAGAGATAAATCAAATTTAGATATGTTATTATCATTTGAATAAATTTTACCATTTATATTACCTAAATTAATATTTATAGTTTTAGTATTTTGAAATGTGAATAGAGTATCAAATAAAGGATTTCTACTAACATCTCTTTTTATATTTAATTTATTTATAAGTACATCTAAAGGATATGTTTGATATTTAAATGCTGATAAACATTTATTTTTAAGCTCTATCAAAAAATCTTTAAAAGAAGAATTTGTGTTTATAGACATTCTAATAGGCAAAGTATTAACAAACATACCAATTAAATTAGAAGTATTTGCAAAGCTTCTGCCCGCAATAGGAGAACCAACAACGATGTCATCTTGCATAGAATAATTATGTAATAAAATGTAGTATGCAGCAAGAGTAAACATATATTGAGTAACTCCAAGTTCTTTACATATATTATTGATTTTTGATACTAAGTTAGAATCTCCATTAAAGTAAACTTTACTACCAGCAAAACTTTGAGTATCAGGTCTTGGAAAGTTGGTAGGCATTTCTAAAACTGGAATGTCATTTTTAAATTCACTACACCAAAAATCTTCAGCTTCTTTAATATCAGGAGAAGCAAGAAGTTTATTTTCAGACCAAGCAAAATCTTTATAACTTACATTTAATTCTGGTAAGTCTTGCAAATTGTATAATTTGCACAATTCATCAATTAAAATTTGAATAGAAGTACCATCACAAATAATGTGATGAATATCTATTAATAATAAAGCTTTATTGCTATCAGCAATTTTTATAAGTTTTGCTCTAAGCAAAGGAGCCTTAGATAAATCAAAAGGTTTAGTAAATTTATGACAATATTCTTTAATTTCATTTTCATTAATTAAAGAATTATCTATTTCTAATTTAAAATCAATTTTATCTTTTATTTTTTGTACTAATTTATCATTATTAATTTCAAAATATGTACGAAGACTTTCATGTCTATCTGTTAATGTTTGAAAGCATTTCTCTATTTTTTTTACATCTGGCATATTATCTAGTAATAGTCCACCTGTCATATTGTAAACTGTAGAATTTTTACCGGCAATAACACAAGAATAGTAAATTCTACTTTGGGCAGAAGATACAGGGTAAGCATTTTGTATAGGAGCGTTAATCAATTTAAGACTATCTGAACTGGCTTGTGTTTCAGAGATAATATTAGATAAATCCATAATAATTTCATTTTGCATAATATCCTTTATAGATAATTGAACTCCAAATTTATCATAGATGCTAGAGCATAAATTGATAGCAGTTAAAGAATCTCCACCTAAATCAAAGAAAGAAGAATTCATACTAATTTCTTTTACACCTATTAAGTCTTTTAATATGCTAACTAGAGCAGAATCAGTATCATTTCTAGGTGATACAATTTCTACCGCTTTTTCTTTTCCTATTTTTGGCATAGGAAGCGCTTTTCTATTAACTTTACCGTTAGGGGTATAAGGTAATTCATTTAAAGCTATAAAATATTGAGGTACCATATAATTTGGTAATTTTGCTGATAAATCTTTTCGTAATAAATTAATATCAATAGTTTTTGTAGCAACATAATAAGCACATAAAAATTCATGAGAATTTTCATCAATCTTTTTTGCGACAACACAAGTAGTGATATCTTCATTATCTAATATCTTATGCTCAATTTCTTCAAGTTCAATTCTTAAACCTCTAATTTTAACTTGATTATCTGAACGTCCTAAGCACATAATTTCACCATTAGGCATAAAGCAGCCTAAATCGCCAGTTTTATACATTAAAGTACCTTTGATAAAAGGATTAGGAATAAAACTTTTTTTAGTTAAATCTTCTCTATTTAAGTAACCTTTTCCTAAACCATCACCAGCAATATATAATTCACCAGTAGTGCCAATAGGAACTAAATGTAAATCTTTATCAAGAATATATATTTTTGTATTGTCTAAAGGTTTACCAATTAGTATGCGGTCATAATTTGTAACATCTGTAAGAGTTGAAAATACAGTTGTTTCACTAGGACCATAACCATTATAGATAGTAGCACCTGAAATATTTTTTAATTCATTAGCTAATGTAATTGGTAATTGTTCACCTGCAAGAGTAATAAACTCTAAATTTTTAAGGGCAGGAATATCTTTATAATTGTTAACAAATAATTGCATCCTAGAAGGGGTAGTTTGAATAGCAGTAACGTTATTTTTTTGTAATACATTGTTTAATAATCTAGGAATATTTTGTTCATCTTCATTAGTGATAACTAATTTTAAACCACGCTGAAGCGAAATTAATGTTTCAAAAATAAATATATCAAAACTAACAGTAGTAACAGAAACAATGGCTCTATAAGTATTATCTTTTAAGTAAGAAATATAATTATTGCAATAATTAGTTAAATTAGATAAGGCTCTGTGAGTTAAAACCACTCCTTTAGGTAATCCTGTAGAACCAGATGTATAAATAACATAAGAAGAATCCTCTGGCTCATTTATATTTTTCAATGTTTTAGAAGATAGTGAATAAATTTTAGAATTATCTAATTCAACAAAGATTTTATCTTTAAAGTCAACTTTATCTTTTAATTTAGAAAAAGTTAATAAAAATTTAGCATTGCTGTTATCAAGCATATATTGAATTCTATCTTGCGGATAATCTGGGTCAATAGGAATATATGTACCACCAGATTTCAAAACAGCAAGAATAGAAATGATAAGTTCAAAAGAACGATTAACCATGATGCCAACAATATCATTCCTTGAAATATGTTTCTTGCGTAAGAAAAATGCTAAACTATTAGACTTTTCATTAAGCTCTTTATATGTCATTTCCTTGTTTTCAAAAACAAGAGCAACTCTATCTGGAGTTTTTAAAGCTTGTTTTTCAAAAAGCATTGAAATTGTTTTTAATTTATCATATGTAACCTCAGTATTATTAAAATAATTAATAATTATATTTTCTTCTTCAGGTGTAGTAATTTTTAAAGAATTAATTAATATATCATTATTTTTTAAAACTTGTTTTATAATATATAAAATTCTATTATGAATATTTATAATTTCTTGTTCATTGTATTTTTCACAAAGATAATCATATGCAATATTAACATTTCCAGTATCATTCATATCATATATATGAATATCTATATCATCTGGAATATAATCGCTAGGAATCCAATCCATACTATATGGAACTTCGGAATTATTAGCAGTATTATGCATGTTTTGATAAGATACTAATATTCTATATAAATTTGGTATTGTATTATCAATATGTCTTAAATCTTCTAGTAAAGATAAATATGAATATTTCTGATGCTTAAAAAGAGAAAACAAATTAGTAGAAATATTTGTAGCCAAATCTATGAATTTCATATTATTTTGTATAGTTATTTTTAAAGGTACAGTATTTACAAACATGCCAGTGGTACGTTTTTCTTTAACATTGCTTCTATTTAAAATAGGAGTACCTATTACAAATTCATCTAAAACTGATGCTTTGCTGATATATACAGAAAATATAGCCATAAAAAAGTTGAATACAGAAACTTTTTTTTGTTTACAAAAATTATTAACTGTAGTCATATATTCTTTTGGAATGGTAAATTTCTTTCTATGAGATATGTTTGATAAATCTTTTTTTTCTATTAAATTTGAACTAGGTATAGTTGCTATTTCTGGTACATTTTTATATAAATCAGTCCAAAAAGTTTTATCTTTATTAAATTTTTCACTTTGTAAATATTCTTGTTCAGAGTGAATATAATCAATGTAAGAAGGATAAGTTATATCAGCTAAACTTTCATTTTTTAATAAGAGAGTATAAATTTTTATAATTTCAGAAGCAGTTAATCCACTACTCCATGCATCGGAAATTAAATGGTGTATGTTTAGAATAAAACCACCATGATTATCTGGAAATCTAAACATTGTATAAGTGTATAAAAATGAATTTACAGTATTAAAAGTTGTACTTGCAATTTTTCTCTCTTCTGAATGTAAATCATTTTCAGAATTAATATCAATAAGTTTGATAGAAAATGGTGAATAAGATTCAACATATTGTTTAATTTGTCGATTATCAATAACAAATTTCAATCTAAAGTTATCATTATGTTCTACAAATATATTTATAGCTTTTTCTAAAAGGTCGAAATTTACGGCTTCAGAAATAATTACTGTACCGGTAATATTTTCAATTGGTGTTCCTTTGTTAAATTCTTCTGTAAACCAGATTAATTTTTGAGGATTTGTTAATCCGTAAAGATTTTTTTGCATATTAATCACCTTTTTTCTTTGATTGGACTTAGTATATCATTAAATTAGTAACAAATCAACAAAAATAAGTTTAAAAACAGGAAAAAAAGGGAAAAATGTTAGTAGTGAAATTAGAAAGGTAGGTCCTTTTATGTATAGATATGAGAAAAGAGAAAGTAAATTAAAAAAATTTTTTAGTACATTGGTGCTTGTTGTAGTTGTTGCAGTTACAAGTATATATTTATATAATATTTATTTAAACATAAATGTAAAAAGTGAAATATCAAAATCGACTGAGCAAGGAACAGCGGTGCGTTTATCTACAGAAGAAGAGGAAGAAAAAAATATAACAAATACCCTAGAGGATACTACAAAATGTGTAGTAGGTATATCAAAGATAAAAAATAAAGGAGACTCTATATTTTCTACAGATGCTACAGAAAATTTGAGTTTAGGTACAGGAATTATAGTTTCAAATAATGGGTATATTCTAACAAATTGGCATTTAGCAGGTAATAAATATAGTTCATGTTATGTAACATTAGAAAATGGGACAGTTTATGATGGAAGTACTGTTTGGGCAGATTCAGATTTGGATTTAGCAATCGTTAAAATAAATGCAAATGGATTAAATTATTTAGAGTTAGGTAATTCAGATGATATTGTAATAGGTGAGAGGGTGTATGCAATAGGAAATCCAATAGGAATAGAGTTTCAAAGAACAGTAACATCTGGGATAATTAGTGGATTAAATAGAACAATAAAAATAGAAGAACAAAATTCATCAAGTTATATGGAAGGACTTATACAAACAGATGCAAGCATAAATCAAGGGAATAGTGGAGGTCCATTAGTAAATGAAAATGGAGAAGTGGTAGGGATAAATTCAGTAAAAATAGAAACTGCAGAAGGAATAGGTTTTGCAATACCAATAAATATAATAAAACCTGTTATAGAAAGCTATGCAAGTTCAGGCGAGTTTAATGAAGCATATTTAGGGATTTTTGCTTATGATAAAGAAGTGGTAAAATATTTGAATAATAATTTGGAATTTGATAGTGGAATATATGTTGTAAAGATAATGGCAGATGGGCCAGTTGCAAAAACAAATATACAAATAGGGGATATAATAACAAAAATAGATGGTAATGAAGTAAATAGAATGAGTGAACTTAGAAAATATATTTATACTAAAAAACCAGGTGATGTAATTACTGCAACTGTTAGAAGAAACAATAAGGATTATAATGTGGATATAACACTTAGTAAGAGATAAAATGTATTCGTTTATTTATTTACCTTAATATTGAAAATAAAGTAGAAATCAATAGAAATATGTGGTAAAATATAAAAATATGAAATATAAAACAAAATGGAGAAAAATATGAAATTAAAAAAAGAAATAACACAATACTTAAAAAAGACAGTATTAGCACAAGTTGATAGATGTATTGATTTTAAAGAGGATGAATTTTATAAGATAAGCAAAGAACAATTTATTTCAGGAATGATAGACCCAAATATAACATTAAAATTATTTCAAAATAATAAACAAGAAGAATCAGATGAAAAAAGAGGGAAGATAGATGAAAATTTATATGTTATTATTGCGGCAAAAGTTATTAGAACAATACAAGAGGGAAGTCAAAAGAAAGAAGAACAGAAAGATGATTTAACAGGTATTTATTTTGTACCTGCAATTTTAAATAAAGAAAAATCAATCTTATGCCCATCAATAGAAGATAATAAATTACCATGGTTTCCAAGAGAATTTTTAAAGCCTATGATTGAACCAGAACTTGCAATAGGTGATAATGAAAAATATGAACAAATACTAAGTGATAAAATATACCATATATATGATATATTTTCGTGGGAGGAATATATAAAATTTTGCATTGAAATATATGAAGAAACAACAGGATGTAATTTTGATGCAGATTATATATATAACTTAAATGCAATTAATAGAGAAGAAATAAAATTAGAAAATAATATATACATTTTTCCAGATAAAGCTATAAATTCAACATATTCAATAAAAGCTTTATATGAAAACATATTAAATGAAGGAAAAGATATGCCATTATATGAAAATTTTATAAAATTAGAAGAAAATCCATGTGAAGAAATACAAGAAAATATAACGGCAAATAGAAAATTACATTTAGGACAGATGGGTGGTATGTATGGTTTATCAAACTCTCAACGAGAGAGCATGAATAATTTTAATCATCAAAAAGATGGGGAAATATTGGCAATAAAAGGTCCGCCGGGAACAGGTAAAACAACACTTATTCAATCTATTGTAGCAAACGAATATGTAAAACGTGCGTTACAAGAAGATAAACCTCCACTAATAGTGGCTTCATCTACAAATAATCAAGCAGTAACTAATATAATAGAATCATTCGGAAAAATTAAAAAAAATTTTAAAAATCATAATTTAGAATGTAGATGGATAGAAAAAGTAAATAGTTTTGCTTTATATTTTCCTTCAAAAGGTAAGAGAAAAAAAGCAAAACAAAAGAATTTTCAATATACGGATAATAAAGGAAATTTCTTTACAGCAGAAGTAGAGAAGGAAGAAAATATAGAAAAATCTAAAGATAAATTCATAAATGAAGCATCTAAGATTTTTGGTAAAATAGAACCTAATAAAAACAATATTACAACATATAAAAAAATAATTCATAATAGATTAAGAAAAATAAATGAAATACAAAATAAATTAATTGATATAGTAAATTTCTTTGAGACGTTGGAAATAAAAGATGTAGAAGAATATTTAAAGTTAAAGTATGAAGAAATTACTATAATAAAAAATGAAAAAAGCCAAATAGAGGAAAGAATATTATTTTGGAACAAGAAGTATAATGAGTTACCAATAATTTGGAAAATATTATCTTTTTTAAAAAAATATAAGACAAAAATATCAAATAGATTAAAATTGTATGTAACGGAAAATGAAATATTTAAAACCGATATTTTAGATTTAGAGTATATTGAAAATTATTATGCAAAAGTAATTGAAAATAAAAATGCAAAAATACGAAAAATAGAGTTAATAATAAAAAATGTAAATTCAAACAAAACTTTGTATGAAAAAAACATAGAAAAATTACAAGATTATGGCATACTTAAAGAAAAGATAATAACTAATAGTGAGAAATTAGATATTTGGCTAGATACAAATACAAGGTATATTTCATTTTGGCTTAGTGTTCATTATTATGAAGCAAGATGGCTAGAAGGTGAAGGAAAACTTACAGATAAACAAAAAGGAACAAACTTTGAAAACGTAATAAAAATGTATTATGAAAGACTTTCACTAATAACACCATGTATGGTTATGACATTTTATATGTTACCAGGACAGTTTGAAATATGGGATGGCGTAAAGAATGGATATCTATATAATTCAATAGATTTGTTAATAGTTGATGAAGCAGGGCAGGTATCAACTGAAATTGCTGCTTGTTCATTTGCATTAGCAAAGAAAGCTTTGGTAGTTGGAGATGAATTCCAAATAGCTCCTGTATACGGAATTGATGTGGCATTAGATAAATCATTAGCTATTCAAGAAAATGTCATTCAAAATAAAAATCAATTTGATATTTTAGAAAGTTATGGAATAACAGCATCTAATTCAAATGTTATGAAAGTCTCATGTAAAGCTTGTAAATATAAAAAATATGATGAAAAAGGATTATTCCTTAGCGAACATAGAAGATGCTTTGATGATATTATTGATTATTGTAACAAATTGGTTTATAAGGGTGAGTTAAATCCATTAAGGGGAAATGTAAGAAAAGATAAAAAAGAGGATTTACTTCCAAAAATGGGATATAAAGAAATAATAACTTATCATTCAGAAAGAGTTGGCACGAGTAGGTCTAATATAACAGAGGCAACAGAAATAGCAAAATGGGTAAGTGAAAATTATCAAAAAATATTTAATTATTATAAAGATGTAGATTCAAGTAATGTAATAGGAATTATAACGCCTTTTAAAGCACAATCGGGTGTTATAAAACATGCAATAAATAAGTTCTTACCTAAAGAGATAAGTGATAAGATAATAGTAGGAACGGTACATGTTTTCCAAGGAGGAGAAAGAAAAATTATTATAATGTCTACTACATATGGAAAAGATGAAGGTTGCTTTTTTATAGATAATAATAAAAGTTTAATGAATGTTGCAGTATCAAGAGCAGAAGATTCGTTCCTCGTATTTGGAAATATAGAATGTTTAAAAGATGAGAAAACTTGTCCAAGCGGATTATTAAAGGAATACATTAAAAATAATAAAATATAAAAAATCTTAAATAGAAATCTAAGTTGATATTTAAACAATTTGGATTTTTATTTTTATAATAGATAAACTATAAGATTGCATATTTTAATATATGATTAATAAAATTGTATCAGGGGGTATGTATGTCAAAAGTAAAAATATATGCAAAGTCTATATTAATTCCTGTTATTGTAGGAGGAGTAGTTGGTTTAATAATTTCAGGTTCAATAGATTATAATTTGTTAGAAAAACCAGCTTTTGCACCACCAAGCATAGTATTTCCAATAGTTTGGACTATTCTTTACATATTAATGGGAGTATCTTATGGTATATTAAAAAAAAGGTTTAGTTGATGCAAGTGTGAATAAAATTTATTATTTACAACTTTTGGTAAATGCTTTATGGCCAATAATTTTCTTTACATTAGAATGGAGATTGTTTGCATTCATATGGATATTATTGCTTGATATACTAGTAATTATTATGATATTTAGATTTTATAACAAAAATAAGCTCGCTGGATTACTTCAAATTCCATATTTATTGTGGATATTATTTGCATCATACTTAAATTTAGCAGTATATTTGCTAAATAAATAATTGATAAAAGCAGAATATTTCTAATATTAGAAGTATTCTG
>CANRAB010000008.1 GCA_947628475.1 uncultured Clostridia bacterium | reverse complement strand
CTCTTTTAATGTTATTCTTCCTGGTTTTTTATATATTTCTAATGCTTTATTTACTGTTGCAGTTACTATTTTTTCTAATTGTTTTTCTGTAACTTCATTTCCTTTAAATTGATTTACCTCTTTTATAAATATAGCAAGTAAAATTGTCCAAGATAAATTTATTGGCAATATATCTTTTCCATTTAGTATTACTACACTTGGATCTGCTTTAAGTGGATTATACTTTGCTGGTACTAAATGTATTCTAACTACCCCTGGTTCATAAGGATTCAAATTTGTATGTAATACTTCTTGCAGATTTTTTTTGTAAAATTTTCGCTCTTTGTAGTTCATTAAAAACACCTCTTTAGTTTTTTTAAATTTTACTATATATAGATAAAAATATCAATAATATTTATTCGAATAGTTTCATTATTTCTTCTTGTGATAGCTTATTTATAAATGTTTCCTCTGTTGATAATAATTTATCAGATATTTCTGCTTTTCTCTCTTGTAATTTATTTATTTTTTCTTCTATTGAATTTTTGGTTATTAATTTATATACTTGAACACTATTTTTTTGTCCAATTCTATATGCTCTATCTGTTGCTTGATTTTCAGCTGATAAATTCCACCATGGGTCATAATGTATAACTATATCTGCTCCTGTTAAATTTAAGCCTGTTCCCCCTGCTTTTAAAGATATTAAAAACACTTTTACATCTTTTGATTCATTAAATTCATCAACCATTTGTATTCTTGTATCTACTTTAGTTTGACCTGTTAATTTAAAATATTTTATGTTTTTTTGTTCGAGTTCTTTTTCTATTATTTCAAACATTGATGTGTATTGCGAAAATAGCAATACCTTATGTCCTGCTTCTATACTATCTTGAATAATATCTATACACTGTGCTAACTTGCTACTTCCACCTTTATAATTATCTATAAATAATGAAGGATGACAGCATATTTGTCTTAATCTAGTTAATAACATCAATATTTTCAATTTACTTTTTTCAAAACTATTTTCTGCAAGTTCCTTTTGCATATCCTGTTTTGCTTGTGCAAGATATGCTAAATATATTTTGTTTTGTTCTTCTTCCATCTCATTTTTCATAATTGTTATATTCTTTTCAGGCAATTCTTTTAGAACATCTTTCTTTACTCTTCTTAATATAAATGGTTCTATTAACATCTTCAATTTTTCTAAAGCTTTTTCATCACTGTTTAATATTATAGGAGACTCATACTCTCGCTGGAATTTGTTATAATTATATAAATATCCTGGCATTACATAGTCAAATATTGACCATAATTCTGCTATAGAATTTTCAATTGGAGTTCCTGTTAATGCATATCTAATTTTTCCATCTAATGTTTTTAAAGCAGTCGCATTTTTTGTTGTATAATTTTTTATATATTGTGCCTCATCTGCAATTATATATTGAAATGTATATTTTTTTTCTTCATATTTATCTATATCACGTTTTAACAAGTCGTATGAGGTTATTATTAAATCGTAATTGTTTAATTCATTTATAATACTGTCTCTTATTTTAGTTGCTCCTGTGATTTCAGCCACTTTGATATTTGAACACCATTTTTCAACTTCTGCTTTCCAGTTGGCAACAAGTGAACTAGGACATACTACTATAGATGTCTTTTTTTCTTTCTTCTTTACACTTTCTATATATGAATTAATAACTGATATAATTTGAAGTGTTTTTCCGTAATCCCATATCGTCTGCTAATATTCCTCCAAAGTTATAGTGTTCTATTACCTTTAACCACTTATATCCTGTTTTCTGATAATCTCTCAATTTATCTTGCATTTTCTTTGGAATAATTATATTTTCTGTAAGGTCTTTATTTGATACATTATCTACTATTTCTGTGAATTTCTTATCCTTTGTTACTTTTATTGTTTTATTTTTATTAAAAATATTTTGCAAATAAATACTTCTATTAATAGGTACTTTAATTACTCCATCTTGTACTTTATTTAAGTTTATATCTAGGTTTGTTGTTATATCATTTACTAGATCTAGGTCGTTGTTATCTTGTAAATCTATAAATGAACCGTCTTTTAATCTATAATATTTTTTCTTTAGTTTATATCCTTGTAAAACTTGTTTTAGTTCTTCTATATTAACATCAAACTTAGACATATCTATATTTAATAATTCATTATCTACTTTTATTCCTACACTAGATAGTGTTGGCTTTCTTACTTTTTGTTTGCTAAATTCTTCTGATGCCAATACTTCATATTTTTTCATATAATTTTCTATTTTGAATTTTAGAAATACATACATATCATCATTATCTTTTAGTACTAATTTTTCACTATTTGTATCAATTTGAAAACCATCTCTAAAAAAGTCTTCAAATACCTTCTTTTCTTCTGCAAAGTTTCTATTTATATTAATTGTTTTAGTTGTTAATGGATTAAACTCATTTTCACCATAACAGAATCTTACATTTGCTACAAAGTTATCATTTGCATCCAATTCTAAATATATTTTTACACCTAAAATATCAAAATCTTCTTCACTATTTTCTTCTATATTTACATACCTTTTTATAGGTACTAATACTACTTTTGTAAATTCATCTATTTTATCTTTTGCTATAAATATTTCATTATTATATTCAAAATTTTTTAGTAATTCTCGTAAGTTTTCATCACCTTCAACTGATATTTTATACATTTTTTCTTCATCATATATATATGCAAATTTATATGAAAAATCAATAACTGCCATGTCTGGTATATTACTTGTTAATTTGTAATCATCATTTTCTTCATTTTTTGTTAAATAAAATCTAGGTAATACTTGTTCGGATGTGATTTTGAATTTTCTTTTTACTCCACCACATTTTACTTCTATTTCTTTATTTACAAGTAAATTTAAAAATTCATCTTTATCTTTTCCTTCTAATATTATTTCTTTTGTTCCTATTACTTTTGAATAGTAATAATAATTCTGTTTTCCATTATTATTTGCATATTCAATTGCTTTTCCATATTTTAATATAAAATCCAAGTACTTTTTTGAACCTTCAGTAAATTTTTCTTCTTTTAACACCACTCCTAAATCTTTTCCAAAAGTTGTTAATTCATGTCTTTCATAGTTTTTCGCAAATTCTGAATAATCTTTAATTATATATTTTTTATTTACTCCAATTTTGAATGTAACATTTATTTTATTACCTGCTTCTAGCTCAATTCTTGGTTCTAATTCTAAAGTTCCATTTTCTACATTATCATATTTAGCAATATACTCTTTTTCCTGTGAAATTTCATTATATATTTTTTGTATGTTTAAGTTATTATTATCTGTATTATTTTTATTATCCTTTAGCTTACTAATAATTGAATTCATTTTGTAATATCTCATTTCATATTGTCTTTGTTTTTCTCTTTTTTCTTCTTCTTCTTTAAAAATTCTAAGACGTTCTTCTTCTTCTCTTTTTTCCTTTTCTATTATTTCTGTTAAATTATTTACAAACTTTTCTTTAATTGGAAATATACCTTGTGGTTCTACTGCTTCATATAATGTTGCAATTACATGTTTACACATACGATTTTTCTCATGATCCATACAATCACATTCATGCTCTACTATAACTCCATTTTTGACTAATACTTCTGTATAATATGTATCAAAATAATTGCCTCTTACACGACCATTTATTCTATATGTATTTTCATTTTCATACATTATCATTGTTATATTTGCTTTTCGTTCAGTATAATATTCCTTTCCTCTTTCTTTTCTTTCATTATTTGGAATTTGTTCTAATATATCTCTATTTACTACCATTTTTATTCTCCGTCTTTTTCATATATATTTTTTTATACTTTCATACTTAATTTTACTTTTTGTCTTTCTAGGTCTATTCCTATTACTTTAACCTTTACTATATCTCCTACTGATACTATTTCTGATGGATTTTTTACATATTCGTTACTCATTTCTGATATATGTACTAAACCATCATGTTTTACACCTATATCTACAAATGCGCCAAAATCTATTACGTTTCTAACTGTTCCTGGTAAAACCATGCCTTCTCTTAAATCTTCTATTTTTAGTACATCTGTCCTTAGTATTGGTTTTGGCATCTCTTCTCTTGGATCTCTACCTGGTTTTGATAAATCATCTATTATATCTTTTAATGTTAACTCTCCTACTCCTAATTCTTCCGCTGTTTTTGCTATTTCAATATTTGAAAGTTTTCCTCTTATTTGTTCTAATTTTTCTTTATTTAATAAATCTTTTTTATCTGCATTTATTTTTTTTAATAAGTTTTCTGCAATTTCGTAACTTTCTGGATGTAAACCTGTTGTTTCTAAAGGATTTTTCCCTTCAAATATTCTAATAAATCCAGCACACTGCGTAAAAGCTGCTTTTCCTAGTTTTGGAACTTTTAGCAGTTCTTTTCTTTCTTTTATTTTTCCATTTTCATCTCTGTATTTTACAATATTTTTTGCAATCGTTTTATTAATTCCAGCTACATAAGAAAGTAATGATGGTGTTGCTGTATTTACATCCACCCCTACACCATTTACTGCATCTTCTACAACACCAGTTAGATTTTCTGATAGCTTTTTCTGGTCTACATCATGCTGATATTGTCCTACTCCTATTGCTTTAGGATCTATTTTTACAAGCTCTGCTAGTGGATCTTGTAGTCTTCTAGCTATGGAAATCGCTCCTCTTATAGAAACATTTATATCAGGATATTCTTCTGTTGCAAGTTTTGAAGCAGAATAAACAGATGCCCCCGCTTCACTTACAATAGCATAATATACTTTCTCAGGAATTTCTTTTATCATATCTGAAACAAATTTTTCAGACTCCCTAGATGCTGTTCCATTCCCAATTGCTATCATATTTACTTTATGTTTTTCAATTAAAGCTTTTAAAACTTTCTTTGCACCTTCAATATCGTTTTGTGGTTCTGTTGGATATACTGTTGCAATATCAAGCACTTTTCCTGTATCATCTATTACTGCAATTTTACATCCTGTTCTATATGCTGGGTCAAACCCCATAACAGTAATATTTTTAATTGGTGCTCCTAATAACAATTGCTTTGCATTTTTTCCAAAAACTTTTATTGCTTGTTCTTCTGCTTTTTCTGTAAGTTCTGCTCTTATTTCTCTTTCTATTGAAGGTTCTATAAGTCTTTTATAACTATCATCTATTGTTTCTTCTAATATACTTGTAAACTGCGTTTCTCCTTTTATAATATTTTTTCTTAAATAGTTATATATTCTTTCATCTGGTTTTACTATAGTTACTTTTAAAAATTCTTCTTTTTCGCCTCTATTTATTGCTAAAATTCTATGGCTTGGTATTTTCTTTATTTCCTCTTCAAATTTATAATACATCTCATAATTTGATTTTTCATTTTCTTTTGCATTTTTAGTAACAATTTTTGCTTGAGTATAACAAAATCTTTTTATTTCTTTTCTATAATCTGCAACATCTGATATGTTCTCTGCAATTATATCTTTTGCTCCATTTATTGCATCTTGAGTAGTTTCTACTCCTTTTTCCTTATCTACAAATTCTAATGCAATTTCTTCTATTGGTTTTGTTTCTTTTTGCAAGTATATAATATTTGCAAGCGGTTCTAGCCCTTTTGCTTTTGCAACAGTTGCTCTTGTTTTTTTCTTCTGTTTATATGGTCTATAAATATCCTCAACTTCTGAAATTGTAACTGCTTCTTCTAAGGCATGCACTATTTCATCTGTAAGTTTGCCCTGTTCTTCTATTATCCTTTTTACATCTGATTTTCTTGTTTCTAAATTTCTTAAATATGTAAGTCTTCCTCCTAAATTTCTTAGTATTTCATCACTTAAACCACCTGTTACTTCTTTTCTATAACGTGCAATAAATGGTATTGTATTTCCTTCATCTATTAATTCTATTGTATTTTTTACTTGATTTTCTCTAATGTTTAACTCATTTGCTATCACTTGTATAATTTTTTCCATAATAAAGTTTTTTTCCTTTCTATTATTGTTCAAAATTTATCCACATTTTATCCACTTTTGGTGTATAATTTGTATTTACCTTTATCCAATTTAAAATAGTTAATTATTTGTTTTTTCTTAACTTTTCTTTTATTTTATCTCTAAGATTGCTTATTTTATAATATAATTCCTTACTAAAATTAAATATTGCATTTATAACTGGATTATATACAATATACATCTCATCTATAAATTCCATAAACTCTGGATTAAATCCTTTTTTAAATTTATATATTCCATGCTGTGGATCTTTTTCACTTCTAAAACCTGCAATTCCTCTAAAATCATACCAATCGCACTTATTTTTTAATCCTAATTTAATCATTTCCCATTGCAATAAATAATTTGGCATTAGATTTCTATGTTTATTTGAACTTCCACCATATAAATACCATACTTTATTACCATATATAATTGGAAATACGGCTGCAATTGGTTCATTTTCATATTCTGCAATAAATATTTTTACATGTTCAGGAGTTAATTCATCATATATTTTCTCAAAATATGAAAGTGAACGAATAAAAAATACATCTCTTGAACCTGTTATCTCCATTATTTCATGAAAAGTTTTTAAATCTTCTCTTTTTCCTTCCCTAATAGTTACTCCCTTTTTCATTGCTAATCTTATGTTGTATCTTGTTTTTGACTCAAATGACTGTAATAATTCTTCTTCTGTTTTATCTTTTATATTTAATCTAAATACATATTTAGGTTGTATTACTTGATTAATATTTTTTATTCCTTTCTTTGTTTTATATCCTAATTCTTTTATTATATTTTTAAATTCTTCATCACTTTGCAAAACATCTGGATCTAGCCTAAATATGAAAGCTTTGTACTTTTTTGCTATTTCTTGAGCTTTATCTGTTAATTCCTTTAAGGTCTCTTTGTCGTGTATATCACATACAAATCCTCTTGGTGCATACATTATATGTCTATTAAAAAAGGGCACTTTTCTTAGTAAAATGCTCATTGTTCCTTTTATTTTTCCATTTTTATCTCTTACAATTATAAATTCGTTTTTCCACTCTGGAGCTTTAACTTTTGCCCATTCAGGGGACTGTAAAAAACTTGTTTTTGGATTTGTTTGTAAAAAATCTTCCAATTCTTTGTCTTTATTTACGCTCATGTTTCTTAACCATTCCTTTCAATAGAGTCATTGTATTGATTATTAAAATCTCTATTACTTACGTTTTTCATGCTATATTCTAGCATATATCATCTATGTTTTCAAGAGCAAAATGAGGTTATCATAATATTTTTATTTTTTTTAGCATGTCATACAATTTATGAATTGGCAATCCTACTACTGTGAAATAATTTCCATCATTTTTAATAATTCTTTTCTTCTTGGCGAACCAGAGGCTAGGATAATTTTCATTGTTATCACACTCCATTTTTTATTATAACATAAAAGCTACTATACATGTATATGTATAATAGCTTATTTATAAAGATTTTGTTTTACATTCCGGTTTTTGGTAATTTTACTGCTGCATTACCTGTTTCTTCTTTTACATTTATGTTTATTTCTTCTTGCTTTATATCTACTTCACTTCTTTCTTGTTCTAACTCTAAATTTGAATTATATTGTTCTTTTTTTGGTACATCTTCATCATGTAAATTATTTACAGTTATAGTTGTTTCTTCATTTAATTTTAATTCTATTTCTATTAACTTATCATATACATGATAGTTCTCTAAAGTTTCCATTTCTTGCACATAATATTTGCCAGGTAATAAATTCTCCACTAAAATAGTTCCATTTTCATCCGTTACTAAGTCTGAATATACTACATTTTTGTTTTCATCTAATATCTGAAATTTAACACCTTGTAAAGGTATTTTTGTTTCTTGATCTTTTTTTATTATCCTAACTTTTGTACTGTTACTAAAATAATACTCTGTTTTTGTTCCTGAACCAGTTTCATAAACAACTCCTGTTATTACAGTATCCTGTAACTGAGGATTAGCAACTGGAATTCCATGTATTACAGGTCTAGTTGCAACATTTCCATTAATGTTTATTACAAAGTTACCATCTTTTTTTAAGTTTTTTATAGGTATTAATATTTTAAAATTGTCTGAACCATTAAAATAGCTTTTTTCTCTATTTTGCACATCTGCTACTTTTGTTCCTTCTATTAAATCACCACTTAGATTTACTGTATAATCTTTCACCTTTGCAGCTGCAGTTACAGAAAACTCCTTTGATACATAGTTTTTATCTATGCTATCAATTTTCCATGTTGAATCATGTGAATCTACTGTCAATGTTGCACTTGGTTTTGTTTCTGTTGATGTTCTTGCTGTATTTACTATTTTTTTCATCGCAGCTAATGTTCTATCACCAGCAGCAGTTCCAATACTTAAATATGAATCTGGATCCCTATCATATATTGAACAGTATATTGCATGCCTTGTTGCCATATATGCTTCCTCTTTTGTTTCACATCCTAATTCTTCTAGTGTTTTAAATGGATAACCATTTACTACGGTCCTCCATAATTCCATATCCGTTATTAAAGTATCTGTATTTACTTCATACGAAAAGTCTAGCGTTGCACCTGATAATGGCTCATTTAAACAATATGATGGATATTCTGTTCCATCCTTTTGATATACTATGTATATACATTTTAACTCTACTCCACTTCTTAATAGCAAACCTCCAAATACGTGTGTACCATATAACGTTACCGCATTCTCAGTTGCTATACTTGGTTTGGGTAAAATAAAGCTTGCAAATAACATTATTAATAAAATAATTATCATAAATTTCTTCTTGATTTTTCTCATTTTTTATTCATTCCTTTCTTTAAGGTCTTACCTTCTATATATAAATTATTTCTTTTTCTACTGCTTGTATGCAGAGTCTTTGCTCTGGTTTATTTTTTACACATGTTATTAGTGTTATTATATTTTCATCAGTTTCTTGCAAGTATGACCAATCAGTTTCTTGTATAATAATAGAATCTTTTACTTCATATATTTTTGTTCCATACGGTGTTTTATATATTATTTTATCTCCCGCTTGTAAATCTTTAATTTTTTCAAAATAATTTATTGGATAACCGCCTGTTATGCGCAGCCAATCCTATATTTCCTTTCCAAAATGCAGTATCTTCAAAATGCCCTATATATTCATACATTACCTCTTGGCTTGTTCCTTGCGCTATTGGAGCTATTAAGTTTATTGCTGGTATCTCTAACTGCCACATTTTTTCTTTTAGATCTTCTGTTTTTTCTAACTTTCTTTCTGTCTCCTCTTCTATATTATTTGTTTTTTCTTCTATTATCGAATTGATCTCTTCTTTCTCTACTGACTGTGTTTCTTCTTGATTATTCTCTCGTATATTATTGTATATTTGTAAGTTTTCAGATGCTAATTTTACACTACCTATTATAAATATAGTTAATATAATAGCTGTAAAACTTACTGTTAATCTAGTATAGCTATCTATTCACACCACCTCTCTTTATTATTTTACTTTACTTTTTGGATTTTTGGAATAAAAGAATATTATTCCATAAATAGAATTATTTTGAAATTGCTTTCGCAATTAAAGATGTATTTATTATAATACAAGTTTATAAATTTGTAAAGTATTTTCGTTCGACAACTTTCGACATTCTTTAGCAAAATATTTACACTTTGCAGGACATTATAAAAAAAGACAGATTCTGCCTTTTTTTAACTATACTCTCCTATATTCCTCTACATTTTATATTAGTACTTCTTGCTATTTTACTACTTCTTCTGATTCTTTATCTTGTTCTTCTTCAATCTTTCCTTCTACAGAGTTTTCAACTTCCATAGTATATTTTTCTGAAACTTCATTTGTACTTTTTGTATATTTATCATCGTGTAAGTTTTCTCTAAACTCATTATTTGTAACTTTATTATCTCCTGCAACTCCTGAACTAAGAGCTTGTATAGATTTCTGATTCTTATTTTTTTGTAATAATTCTTGAATTACAAAATATGCTTTATCTAACACTCCCATTTTTAATTTTACTTTTCCACTTAATAGTCTTTTAGTTTCTTTAGCTGTCTTAAACAATTCTATTTGACTATTTTTTCTTAGTTCATCATTTTTTTTATCTTCAAAACCATTTCTTAAGTTCTTTAAATTATACACTACCTCTGGGATACTATCTGGCATTTCTATTTTTCCTTTTGAATAATTTGCTCTCCTACATGTTTCTAAATAATCTTTTAATTGATCTTCATTATCTGCTAAAGCTCGTACAATTTTTATATCAAAAGGAAAATTAGGTAAATTACTTAGGTTATTTTTTTCAAAAATTGCTTTTCTTTCATCTTCTTGTTCCTCTAAACTCAATCGAGTTACACTATTTACCCCATTCATATTAGAAATTACATCTATTCCTTCTGTGCTAATTACTATACTTTCTATGATGTTACTCATGTTTCCTCCATCTCATTCTTTTGTAAATAAACATAGTCTATCTATTTATTAGTTTAGCATATAGTGAAAATTTTTTCAATGCTTTTTATAAAATTTTACTATTATTTTTAAAGGGCTTCCTTAAATTGGAAACCCTTTATTATATTAATTTCTTTCTTCATTATCAGATGATGTTTTAACTTGTTGATTATCATTTTCTTTATTATACTCTGTCTCTTGCTCATTTATGAATTGTTTAGTATAACCTGTTAATCTATGTTTAAAATCATTTCTTTTAGAACCTTCTTGTTCTTTGTTATTATCTGTTAGCAAAGCAACATTATTTTTTCTTTTTGATATAAAATCTTGTATTCTTAAATATACTCTATCAAGTAAACCAATTTTTATTTGTACTTTATCTTCCATATAATAATATGTAAGCATTTCTTCTAGATCTTTTGCATTTTTATACATTCTTAATTTTGTTAATGTATGCATATCTTTGTTTTTTCTAATACCTTTAAAATTATATACAATTTCCGGAAAAGCTTCTTGAACTTCTGTTGGTACAATATCACTTCCTAAATCGTTATATCTAACACATAAGTCTAAATAATTATTTAATTTTTGCTCATCTCTTAATAACCCTCTCAATACAACTGGATCTAATTTTATATTTTTATTAACTGACAAATTTAAAACTTTGTTTAATTTATCTATTGTCTCATCAGATAGAGTATTAAGTATATTTTTTTCCTCCTCTGAAAAAGCTAGACCTTTTTTTAACTGTAGTGTAAATTTATTATTTGGTAAATCCACTTCAACTTTATCTGGATAAATTGTTAATCTATTGTTTGAGTTTTCTGTTGGCTCTGTTTCTTCTGCAACTGGTTCTGTTATTGTTTCTTCTGGCTCTGCTTCTTCTGCAACTGGTTCTGTTATTGTTTCTTCTGGCTCTGTTTCTTCTGCAATTGGTTCTGTTACTATTTCTTCTGGCTCTGCTTCTTCTACAATTGGTTCTGTTACTATTTCTTCTGGCTCTGCTTCTTCTACAACTGGTTCTGTTATTGTTTCTTCTGGCTCTGCTTCTTCTACAACTGGTTCTGTTATTGTTTCTTCTGGCTCTGCTTCTTCTGCAACTGGTTCTGTTACTGTTTCTTCTGGCTCTGCTGTTTCTTCTATAACTGGTTCTGTTACTATTTCTTCTGGCTCTGCTTCTTCTACAACTGGTTCTGTTGGTGCTATCTCTGGTTTAGTTGATGTTTGTTTTTCTTGCTGTTCTTCAATCTCTTTTATTATCTTTTCAAAACGTCTAGCTTCTAAATCACTTATTTTTTCTTCCAACTCTTTTATTTCTGTACTTAATTGCTTGTTTTCTTTAAGTTTATAACTCATTTCTTCGCCTATCATATTATAAGTGTCTTGCCAAGCTAAAGTATTATCATTATTTTTATGAACACTTAACATATCTCTATTATTTTTTAATCTATATAATTCATCTTTATTTTGTTCTCTTTTTGCTACTTTTGGTTCTATTGTTTTCTTTAACTCACTTGTTGTTTCTTCTATCTTTTTATCTAAATCTTCATTTAATTTTTCTAATATATTTTCTGTTGCTTTTTCAATTTTCTCAGTTAATTCTTTTCTTTTATATACATCTTTTGTTTCACTTAATTCTTGTACTAATTCCCCTAATTCTCCTTTTCTAATTACTTTAGGTTCTGCTTCACTTTCTTTTTCTATTTCTAACATATTACTTTTTAATTGCTCGATTGCTTCTGTTAATTCCTTTCTTCTATATACATCTTTTGTTTCATCAAGTTCTTGCATTAATTCTGCTAATCTCTTTTCATTATCTACATTACGATTTTCTTTATTATTTTCTTCAATATACTCTAGACCTTCTTCTTTTCCTTCTTTTAATTGTTCTATGGCATTAATTTTTTTTATTATATTTACCATTTCTTCCATAATATAATTTCCTCCTTTATGGCATTTAACCTCTATTTATAATTCTACCACATATTTGTTTTTTTTGCAAATTTTTGTTGACTTTTTCGACTTTTACTTATATATTAATGATATAAGTTTAAAAATTTTTATTTTTTATACGGAGGTGTTTTATGAAGTCTGATATTGAAATTGCTCAAAGTGCCCAAATGAAAAATATCCTAGAAATTACAAAAGAGGCTGGCATTGATTCATCTTATGTTGAACAATATGGTAATTATAAAGCAAAAATTGATTTATCTTTATTAGAAAACTTAAACAAAGAAAATGGTAAACTTATTCTAGTTACTGCTATTAATCCTACTCCTGCTGGTGAGGGAAAAACTACCACTACTATTGGACTTGCGGACGCATTAAAAAAACTTAATAAAAAAGTTATGGTTGCTCTAAGAGAACCTTCTCTTGGTCCAGTTTTTGGTATTAAAGGCGGAGCAGCAGGTGGCGGCTATGCTCAAGTTGTACCTATGGAAGATATTAATTTACATTTTACAGGTGATTTTCACGCCATTGGAGCGGCTAATAACTTACTTGCAGCTATGCTTGATAATCATATTTATCAAGGTAACTCTTTAAACATTGACCCTAGTAAGATTACATGGAAACGTTGTGTTGATATGAATGATAGACAACTTCGTTTTGTAAAAGATGGGCTTGGTGGTGGAAAAAATGGCGTTCCACGTGATGATGGTTTTGATATTACTGTTGCTTCTGAAGTTATGGCTGTTTTTTGTTTATCTTCTTCAATTAATGATTTAAAGCAAAAACTTTCTAGATTAATTGTTGG
The DNA here is from genome assembly GCA_947628475.1 of uncultured Clostridia bacterium. Lineage (GTDB taxonomy): Bacteria > Bacillota > Clostridia > TANB77 > CAG-508 > UMGS1781. The sequence continues at coordinate 8,332 of CANRAB010000008.1, read as the reverse complement.
TTATACTTATGATGATAAACCTGTTACTGCCGGAGATTTAAAAGCAGAAGGAGCTATGGCTGCTCTTTTAAAAGATGCCTTAAAACCTAATATGGTACAAACTTTAGAAGGTACCCCTGCTTTAGTTCATGGTGGACCTTTTGCTAATATTGCTCATGGTTGCAATTCTGTACTTGCTACTAAGATGGCTATGAAACTTAGTGATTATGCTGTTACTGAGGCTGGTTTCGGTGCTGACTTAGGAGCAGAAAAGTTCTTAGATATAAAATGTAGATTAGCAAATTTAAAACCTAACGCTGTTGTAATTGTTGCTACTATTAGGGCATTAAAAATGCACGGTGGTATGGATAAGGCTGAACTAAATAATGAAAATTTGTCTGCCCTTGAAAGCGGTCTTCCAAATCTTCTTCGTCATGTTCACAATATTAAAGATGTATATGGTCTTCCAACTGTAGTAGCTATTAATAGATTTCCAACAGATACAGATGCAGAGGTTAACCTTGTAATAAAGAAATGTAAAGAGCTTGGCGTAAATGTTGCTTTATCAACTGTTTGGGCTGATGGTGGAAATGGTGGCATTGACCTTGCAAAAGAGGTAGTTCGCCTTTGTGAAAATGCTGAAAATAACTTTAGATTTAGTTATGAATTAAATGATAGTATTGTTAATAAAATAAACACTATTATACAAAAAATTTACGGAGGTACTGGAGCTACATTTACACCAGAAGCTATGGAACAAATAAAACGTTTAGAAGTTCTCGGTTTTAATAATTTACCTATTTGTATGGCTAAAACACAGTATAGTTTCTCTGATGATATGACTAAACTTGGTGCTCCAGAAGATTTTACTGTAACAGTTAGAGAAGTAAAAGTATCTGCTGGTGCTGGATTTATAGTTGCTATAACTGGTTCTATTATGACTATGCCTGGACTTCCTAAAGTTCCTTCAGCTGAAAAAATTGATGTAGACGCTAATGGAAAGATAACTGGACTATTTTAAAAAATAGTCCATTATCCCTACATATATTCCCCACGCTAATTTGTTTTGATATTCATCTTGTTGTAATAACTTTTCTTCTTCTTCATTTGATAAAAATCCACACTCTACGATTGCTGTGGGGATTTCTACATGTTTTATTATATAAACATTATCTATTTTTAAAGATTCTCTTTTGTTCTCTTTTTGTATTGTTTCATTTAATCCATTTTGTATAGATTGTGCTAACTTCTTCCCTTCTTCATTTCCTGTTCTAAAAAATGTTTGCCATCCCCAATACTCAGTTTGCGGTATTTTATTTAAGTGAATTGATACGAATATGTCCGCTTCTGATTCATTTCCTATTTTTACTCTATTTTTTATATCTGATACTTTCTTCTGTCTTAGTGTTTTTTTATCTATATCATATATTCCATTTTCATCTGAACGTGTTAATAAAACGGTACTTCCTGCTTGCTCTAATAAGTTTTGTACTTTTAAAGCTATTTTTAAATTAATGTCTGCTTCTTCTACACCGTTCATCTGACGAAGCGCCTCCGATCTTCTCCGACCATGCCCGAGCATCTATTACTATCACCTTATTATTTACTGGCAAAGCTACTGTTTCTATAACTTCCAATTTATTATCATTTGCTTTAAACGCTAATGTTGATAAAAGTAAACAAAATAATATTATATATATTCTTTTTTTATTTAATACAAACATAACTACTTCCACTACCCTTCTCTACTAATAAAGTAAAAATAATTATTTTTCTTATATATAATATTTTTAAATTATAACATTAGAACTAAAAGAAATATAAAAAAATTAAGAATCTATATAAACCATTTTATATAAATTCTTAAATTTTTTATTAATGTTTTCTTCTATCTGTTGCATAGCAACTTCCTCTATATTTTTTTGCCAGATGTTTTACTTGTGCACCTACCTCACCTATCTCTAATACATTTGAAAATCTTTCCTTTTCCACCACTACTACTCCTATTGATATAGATGTTAATGGAAAATGTTCCATTTTTCCTTTTCTATTTTGAATTTTTAAATACCCTCTATTTATATCTTCTTCAGTAAAAAAGCTTTTTACTCCTGCATCAAATTCCAGTATTATGTCTTGACATGTTTTTTCATACTCTGAACTACCATTTATAATAGCTACAAAATCATCTCCACCAATATGTCCTACAAATACATCGGTGTTATATATACTATTTACATTTTTTACTATGGTTCTTGCTGTAAATTTTATTATTTCATCACCCTTTAAAAAACCATAAACATCATTATAAGCTTTAAAATTATCTAAATCTAAATACAAAACTGTAAATTCTTCTTTATTTAATAATCTTTTTTTTAATTCTGTTTGTATTATATTATTACCAGGTAACCCTGTTAGTGGGCTTATTGTTCTATTTACTAATAATAATCTAAATATATTTCTTATTCTGTAATATAAATAGTCTATGCCCATTGATTTTGCTACATAATATTCAACATAATTTTGGGCTAAATCCATTTTAAATTGTTTGTCTTCATTTGAAGATAATACTATAATTGGTATTATGTTGTTATCTTCACTTACCCTTATTTTTTTACAAATATCTATTGGATTTTCCTCTAAATTATCATCATTGATTATAATTAAATGTGGCAAATTTTTAGCTAGTTGATCTAGTTCACTTACTGATATTCTTTTGAAACTTACATGTTCATCTTCTCCAAATCTTGGTTTTAGCTCTTCTAGTAGTTCATCTTTATTATCTATTATATATATTTCTCGAAACATGATTTTCTCCTTTACTCTGAAATTTCTGTCCAACCACCTTCAACATATTCTCTTTCTGGATACTCTAACGTATATACTTTTACTTCTATATTGTTTCTTCCAACTGACAATTCTTCCTCTAAATTCAATGTTTGAAATTCTGGGTTATATGCTGGATGATTTTCATCGTATACAATTTCTTTATTGTTTATTTTTATAACTACTTTTTTAAATCCCATGTCATGATTTATATTTATTTTTAATGTTCTAGGAAGCTCTAATTTTATATCAATTTCTGGTTTTTTTACACCAATTATTGTTTCATTTTTTTCAGTGGTTTTACCATTTATGTCGGTGGCAATCATGTATATTTTATTATTACCTCGCTTAGCTTCTATTTCAATTTTTATTTCTTTTTGATTATCTTCTGTACTATTAACTGTTTGCATTTCACCATCATTTACTTGGTATGTTACACTCTTCATGCCTGCATCACTTTTAGCTATAATTTCAAAAACTCCATTTTCTCCTCTTGTATAGTCAAAGTTTCTTTCTAGCTGTGGTCTAGAGTCATACTCTTCTATGCCATCATTTGTAAATATTTTTTCAACCGTATTAACACTTCCATCTGAGCCAATTGCTTCAAAATAGAATATATTACTATCTCCTTCTGGTATTTCAATGGTTCTTTCAAACTTAGTTGCTCCATACATATTTTTTTCCATACTGTCTCCATCATTCCATCTGTATGTTATCTTTTGTAAGCCTTCATCATATTCAGCATATATGCTACATCCGTTCTCTATTTTTTTTATTGTTACAGTTGGTTTATTTAGGTTTGCAATCGGATCTTGCTTATCTTCATTTTTTTGCTTTATCATACCAATAGCAGTGGCACTTATTATAACAATTGCCAAAAGCAATATTAATACTGAAAAAACAATTATTATCTTCTTCATATCTATTAATTCAGTATTTTTTTTCTTATAGTTGTTATTTGTAGATAAAATTTGATTCATAACATTTCTTCCTTCTCATAAGTTTGTTAAAATTATATCACAAAAAAAATAAATTTGTAAATATATTTTTCTATTTATTCACATATTTATACTATTATTTCATATATTTATTATATAGTATTAAAAAAACAAGAAAGGAATAGTGTTTTTTTTATGAATAATGATATTGATATTTCTAAATTATTAGAAACTTTATCAAAAATGAATAAAAGTGAATTAGAAGCTGGTATTGCAAAAGCAAATGAAATTTTAAAGGGTAAAACTAATAATGACTTTTTTAATCAAAATAAAAAATAAGGAGTTCTTGTATTGTGAATGAGGATTTATCTAATCTTTTTGAGAAATTGAATATAAATAAAGATAGCTTTTCCCCTGAAATGATAGATAATATTATGAGTATAATTAATAATAGTTCTACTAACAACTCAAACAGCTCTGATACTTCCAGTAATTATTCTAATTCTAAAAACTCTAATGATAATAATGCTGCTAACTTTTCTCCAGATTTAGATATAGAAACTATTTTAAAACTTAAAAATATTATTGACAAAATGAATATGAAAAATGATGATCCTCGAGCTAATCTTCTTAACTCTTTAAGACCATATTTAAAAGAAAGTAGGAAAAATAAATTAGACCAGTATATACAGTTATTAAAAATTAGTAAAATAATTGATATTTTGCCTTTTATTGGTGGTGAAAATAATGGAAATAAATAACTTTTTCTATAATTTTCTTAATGGTAATTCTACTTTAGAATATATAGATGTATTAGGTTACAGGATTTATATTGATGACTTACTTTTGATAGTTTTAATTTTTTTTCTATATAAAGAAGGAGTTGAAGATAATCTTTTATTAATGTGTTTAATTTCACTATTATTCTCTTGAAACTTTATTATTTACTGCCTAAACTCCATTTTATATTAATTAAGAACTATTTTATAGCTGCATAATATATAAAACTTAATGTCAATTGGACATTAAGTCCACATTGACATTAAAATTACTCTAAAACTATTAATTCATCTTTTAAATACGCATATTGTTTTATTTCCTCTATCTCCTCTTTTTCTATTTCTTTTAGTATATTGGCAATTCGTAACTGTGCACTTTCTATTTTATGGCTAGCTATTATAGCTTTCTTATTTCCTTTTGCTCCAGCATGAGCTAGTCCTCTTAAAACTCCAAGTACCACTACATTTCCTCCAGCTATTACTTCTCCTCCACTATTTACATCTCCAAGAATTACTATACTTCCTTCTGTTTCTATTTTTTGTCCTGATCTTACACCACCTTTAAAAAAGTATGTTTCTGAATTCTCTAGGTCTTGCTCATAGGCTTTTTTTATTCCATACAATCCCAACTGATTTACATTATCAAATTCTATATCTACATCTATTTTTTCCTTTATCATTTTACTTATTTCATCTGCTTCTTTTTCGTCTAGTAACTTGCCTGTTATTTTTATAGGATTTTTTTCCTCTGAATATAGCTTCTTTAAATCAGGTAATTTTTTTTCTAATGATTCCAAAATTCCTATATAATTTGCTTCCTCATTTATTTTTATAACTATTTCTTTTTTCTTCATACTAATTAATATATTACTTCTCATTTTATACCATTCCTTTTTTTATTATTATACATACGGTGTTATGCTTTTATCCTCTTCTATTTCATCATTTAATCCAAAATATGCTTCCATTATCTCTTTTGCTACTTCTGCTGTATAATATCCATGTGATCCATTTTCTACAAATACTATTACCGCTATTTCTGGAGCTTCATAAGGTGCAAAACCTGCAAACCAAGCATTTGTTTTATCACCTCCTGCTTCTGCAGAACCTGTTTTTCCTCCTACTTGTATGTTAAAATTTCTAAATGTAGAATATGCTGTTCCACCTTCTTCTGTAACTGATTGCATTCCTTCTAAAACAGTTTGCAAATTTTCTCTTTGTATATTCAAGTCTTGCAATTTATCCTCTTGTAGTCCTAGTTTACTATTAATATATTGTTTTACTTCTTCTTTATCTACGGATGTACCATCATTATTTACTATATCTTTAATAATAGATACATCTACTTGTTTACCTCCATTTGTAAGCATCGCTATATATCTTGCTATCTGCAACGGTGTAAAGTTATTTTCTGCTTGTCCTATAACGGCTGATAATGTATTTCCATAATACCATGTCTTGCCCAACTTATCATATAAAGTTTTACCTGCTAATGTTCCTGATATTTCTCCAGGCAATTCTATATTTGTTTTTTGACCTAAACCAAAATAAGTAGCATATTTTTCTAATGTTTCTATTCCTATTCTTGTACCCACTTCATAAAAGAAACAGTTACATGATTTTTGTATTGCTTGTGATACATTTAAATATCCATGTCCTCCTCCTGTTGTAGCATAAATCCAACATCTTGGATTATATCCTTTTGGATATATTCCAGCACAATTTATTCGTTCGTCTTTTGTTATTTTATTATTCTCTAATGCAGCAATCGCTCCAACCATTTTAAAAATTGACCCCGGTGCATACGCACTTTGTATGGTTCTATTTAATAATGCACTTTTTCCTTTTTCAGTATATTCATTCCATTTCTCATTTGATATTCCTTGAACAAAGAGCTGTGGTTCAAAATCTGGATAACTTACCATTGCTATTACTTCACCAGTTTTTACATTTAAAACTACTGCACTTCCTGTATCTACTTTTCTAACCTCTCCTAGTTCACCATTATTTATTTTCTCTATATTTGTTTTTAAAGCTTGCTCTGCAGCTTGCTGAACCTTTGCATCTATAGTTAATACTACATCACATCCTTCTATTGCTTCTTTTGTTATATACTCTCCAGTTGTTGTACCATCTATAGACATATCTGTTTGCTTTATCCCGTCTACACCTTTTAAGTATTTTTCACATACTAGTTCTATACCAGTTTTTCCTATATAATCATCTAATGTATATCCATCGTTTTTTTTATATTCATCACTATCTATTTTTCCTACATATCCTAAAACATGTGAAGCTAAATTGCCATAATAGTATTTTCTAATTGGTTTATAGTCTATTGCAATTCCTGGAAAACTATTATTCATCTCCTCAAATTGAGCTACACTTGTTTCACTTATACTTGATGATATTTCATAGCCTCTCATACTTGTATATCCGCTTTTTTCTATACCATATCTTATACTTATTATTTTTCTTGCATCTTCCAATGGATATTCTTCTAATTTATATTTTTCAATAAAACATTTTAAAGCTTGCTCTGCACTTGTTGTTTCTTCTAACTGGTTATCATTTAGCCATTTTACAATGTTCTCTTGTTTTTGATATGTGTACTGTATTGGATTTATACTTATTGGAAATTCATCTTTATAAGTATCATTATTGTTTTGTAGGATTCTAATTGTATTTAATATTGTTGCGTTTAAATTTTCCTCTTCTATTTTACTTTTATATATTTTTAATGAATATTCAATTTTATTCCCTGCTAATAAATTTCCATTACAATCTAATATGTTTCCTCTTGCTGCTTTTATTGTGTTTTCCCTAGTTAGTCTTGAATTTGCTGTTTCCAGATATTCTTCTCCATGTACTATTTGCAAATTAAATAATTGTATTATTAAAATTATTCCTATAATATAAATTAATATTGATAAAATATTATATCTTACATTTTTTTTATCTAAAGTTGCCAAATTTTGCCTCCTTTAATATAAGAACATTTTTATTTTAAAACAATCTCATTAATGATTTTCTTTCGCTTTCTCTATATACATCTTCCGTTTTATTACCTGCCTTTTGTATTAAAGGATATAAAATTATTACTAGTATTGCATTAAATATTGCTTCAATAAGAACTATCTGCATAAATTTAGAAAATTCTGCTTCTGCTTTAAGTAAAATAATTTGCAAAGTATAATTTACTATTTCACATATCACCGTTACTATAACTGTCATTATCATAAAAGTCATTCTGCTTTCTTTAGAAAAACTTTTATCTATAACTCCACCTATTAAACCTGCAATTCCTAGCATAATAGCATTTATTCCAATTCTTTTTCCTATAAACAAATCTAAAAGAATACCAAATATTACTCCTAATGAAAATCCCCAATTTTTTCTTAAAAATAGCCCTATAAATAAAGTAAAAACTATAAATAAGTTTGGCTTTATTCCCAAAATATTATACCAGCTAAATAAATTTGACTGTAAAAAGTATATACATAAAAATACAATAAAAAAAGCTATTATAATTAATGTTTTTTTCATTTTGGCTCCTTTTTGAACACTATTATAACAGCATTTTTTATTTTTTTCAAGTTATGTAGTTTTATTATTTCTCATGTATAAATTTATTCATATTGTGCCTAAAAAAATAAATGTACGTATATAACATACATTTATCTTTTATCTACATTACTAAATATCTTTATACTGTCTATATTTTATAAATCCTATTGTTCCAATTATCACTACGATTATAATTAATGGCATAATATATGATTCTGCACCTGTATAAGCTATACTTCCGTCTTT
>CANRAB010000007.1 GCA_947628475.1 uncultured Clostridia bacterium | reverse complement strand
AGTAGAACAATGTCACCAACTATGGTATCACAATATACTTTAAAATTAATTGATAAAAAACTTTTAGAAAATAAATTAAAAGAAATAAGTGATATGGTAGAAGAAAATAATAATAAAAAGTAAAAAATATAATTTTATTTATGATATAATTTACATTAAATGTAATGAGGGTATATATTTTAACCCCAAAAACGGACAAATTCCTAAATATAACGGAAAACAAGAACTTTTGAATAGGGCAGAAAACTCAACTTTGGCGAATTGAAATAGACTTCAAACATTGTTAATACAATATCTTTAAGGAGTAATGACAGGGGACGCATTTTTTTGGAGTTAAATAGGAAGATTTCAGAGGAGGAAAGGTATTTACGGAAATAAAAAAGCATAATAATATTTATACCACAAAAAAATTAGAGGTTATAAATTATGAATAAAGTAAAAACTTATTTAATAATCATACTGATAAGTTTGTTAATAATAATGCTAAGTGAAGTAATTTTTCTAGTATATATTATTAAAACAAATAAGAACAGTAACATTTCTATGAAAGATAATATAAGTAAAGACGTTGAAGAAGGTCAATATAATAATGTTAATATTGCAAAAAATGAGCATCATGCTAAATATGAAAATGAAAAAAATAATGATATATTTGCAGATTACTACGAACAAGCAGATGCTCTTTTGCAAAATATGACTTTAGAAGAAAAAGTTGGACAAATGTTTTTAGTAAAATTTTTAGGATATAAAGTCATGAATCAAATAGAAAATTATTATCCTTGTGGTTATATATTTTATGCAAATGATTTTTCTAATGAAACAAAAGATTCTATTCTTGAAAAAATGCAGCAATATCAAAACGCAAGCAAAATAAAATTAGTATTAGCAGTTGATGAAGAAGGAGGAACTGTTGTTAGAGTAAGTTGCAACAAAGAAATTCGCTCAAATAAATTTTTATCGCCACAGCAAATATGGCAAGAAGGAAAGTTACCAGCAATTTTGGCAGACTCAACCGAAAAATCAAATTTATTAAGAAGTATTGGACTAAACATGAACCTGGCACCTGTAGCAGATATAACTACCAATCCAGAATCATTTATGTATGATAGAGCGTATGGTAAAGAAGCGGCTGAAACATGTACCTATGTATCAGAAATAATAAAAACCATGAATAATGATGGGATGATTTCAGTAATGAAACATTTCCCAGGATATGGTAATAATGTAGATACTCATACAGGCATTGCCATTGACGAGAGACCATACGATGTATTTGAAAATTCAGATTTTTTACCATTTAAAAGTGGAATTGCAGCAGGAGGCCCTTGCATATTAGTAAGTCATAATATAGTAATTTCAATGGACAGAGATAAACCAGCTTCAATATCCAAAAAAGTGCATGATATTTTAAGAACTGAACTAAACTTTTCAGGTATTATAATAACTGATGATTTGGACATGGATGCAGTAGATGAGTATGTTAATAATGGAGAAGCGGCAATTCAAGCTGTGCTTGCTGGTAATGATATAATTATTACATCTAATTTTGAAAAACAAAGCCAAGAAATAATAGATGCCATAAATCAAGGTATAATTTCCGAAGAACTTATCAACGAAGCAGTGAGAAGAATACTGGCTTGGAAATATATGTATAAAATAATGTAATTTGAAAATAATAAAATCTTATATACAGAAGAAATAAAGGAGAAAAATGGAAAAAAAATATTTTGTAAATAAGGAACAATTAGAAGAAGATGATAAAAAGAGTATGCAAGAAATAATAGATGATACGTGGATAAAGGAATATATTGAAAAAAATGGCACAAAAATTGTAATTCCAAAGGAAGCCAAAGTTATAAAGAAAATTGGAAAACAGATAAATAAAATGCTCGAAACGCAAAAGACAGGAAGTATAGAACTTATTTTTGAAGAAGGTTCGGAATTAGAAACAATAGAAGATGAAGCTTTTGAATATTGTTCAATAAGAAATAGAGTAGTATTTCCAGAAAATTTAAGAAAAATAGGCAAATATGCTTTTTCTGGAAGCAACATAAAATTTAGTTTCCCAGAACATTCAAGAATAGAAGAATGTAACGAAGAAGAATGTCTAATTAGTACAGACTGCATGGTTATTCCTTCAAAAAATGAAAAATTAGAAATATTAGGCACAGAAGCAAAAAAAATTGTAATACCTGATGATAGCCAAATTAAACAGATTATTACACAATATTATAGTGATGCACAAAAAATAATTTTATCAGATGGTGAAATAGTATGTGATGAAGATGAAAAAATTTTATATTTTGAGAGGACAAAAGATAGATATAACTTAATTTGTAGTAAAGGAGTAGATGAAGTTAAAAGTATATCTCTATTTGTAAGTATTGACCGAAAAACTAGAGAAAAAGTATTTGAAAATGAAATATCACGTAATTATACTAATGTAGACAAATTATATACATTAGAATATGATAACATCTGGGATGTAAATTTAAGTAATTTAGATGAAAATTTAATGCTTCCAGTATATATAAAATTAAAAAGTGATAACAAAAATAATCTTTCAGGTAGAAATGGCTGGCAAACTGGAAGAATATACACAATAGAAGAAATTAGGGAGATACAAAATAAACTAAAACAAATAGTATCAAAAGTTAATATTCCTAGAACTGGGATACTTAACAGAGAAAAAATTATATATGCGCAAATTATTAATCAATTGTATGAATATGTGCAATATGATTATGAATCCGCAGATATAATTGAAAATGATGAATACTATAATGACAAAGAGAAGGAGAAACAAGCAGATGAAACTCAAAATTTAAAGGGTCTAATAAAAGGAAAAACTGTTTGTAAAGGACTTGCTAAAATAGTAGAAGCTTTATCTATATACTTTGATATAAATTGTACGGTTGTATCAAGTAATGAACACGCATGGAATTTAGTAACATTAGATGGAGAAAACTATGAAGACGATTTTACATGGTATGAGAATGATTTACAAACATCAAACATACTAGGCATGGAATATTTTTTGAAAGGCATTAATGAAGAAGGACAAAGAAGCTTTCAAACAGTACCTTACCATCAGAGTTTAGAAGATTTTCACCTAAGTAAAGACTTACCTAAAAATCAAAGATTTAATTTACTAACAACCAATTGGAGTAAGGTAAAAGACTGGGAAAAAGTAAATATTGATAAACCAATTCCGAATTATATGTGTAAAATAGATGAATTAGTAAAAAGTAAAAAAACAATGTGCTTACTAGCGAAAAATTATATTAATAACTGCATAAAACTAAACGTGGAATTTTTTATGGATAAAGTAAAGTCATTCTTTAAAACACGAGGAGATGATAATTATGAAAGATGAAAAAAAAGATTACATAATTGCATGTATTCAATTAAATACCATACTAAATATGATGCCAGATGATATAAAAAACAAACTTCCAAAAGAATTTTTAAAAGAAATTGGAACCCACAAATTAAAAAACTATGTTTTTAAGTACGATTATTCTAAAAGTCTAGATGAACAACCCATAAACGATATTACAAGAGAAATGTTAGTCTCCATATATAAAGACTATTTATGCAGTAATGATGAAAAGATTAATTATGAAAAAAAATTACAAAAATTAATAAATGGAGTGAATTAATTTATATAATTCACTTAAAATCATAGAAAAATAAATATAAATATGATATAGTAAAACAAACAAAAGGTATTTAAGGAGGATTTCTTTTGGAAAAGATAGTTTTAATAGATGGTAATAGCATATTAAATAGAGCATTTTATGGAACAATGGCAACAAAAATGTTAATGACAGAAGATGGAACATATACAAATGCAATATATGGTTTCTTAAGCATAATGTTTAAGATAATAGAAGATATAAAACCAGAATATATGGTGGTAACGTTTGACTTAAAGGCTCCAACACATAGACACAAATTATACGAAGGATACAAAGCAAATAGAAAAGGAATGCCCAATGAACTTGCAAGTCAAATGCCAATATTAAAAGAAATATTAGAGGCAATGAACATAAAAATAATAGAAAAAGAAGGATATGAAGCAGATGATATACTAGGAACTTTAGCAAAATGGGGAAAAAGAAAAGGATTAGATGTAACGATACTAACAGGAGATAGAGATAGCTTTCAATTAATAGACGAAAATATAAAGGTAAGAATCCCACATACAACTTTAGGAAGAACAGAAACAGAAGATTATACAGTAGAAAAAGTTTTAGAAAAATATGAACTACCCCCTAAAAGTTTAATAGAAGTAAAAGGATTAGCAGGAGATAATTCAGATAATATTCCGGGGGTTCTAGGAATAGGCGAAAAAACGGCAATTAGTTTAATAAAAGAATATAAGAATATAGAGGGAATATATAAGAATATAGATAAAATTAAAGGAAAATTGAGAGAAAAACTAGAACAAAATGAAGAAATGGCATATTTATCAAGAACTTTAGGAACTATAGATACAAAAGCTCCAATTGAAAAAAATATAGACGAAATGAAAATAGTAGAATGGGATAAAGATAAAGTATTTGAAATATTTACTAGACTTAAATTTACCAGATTTTTAGAAAGATTTAATCTTCATAAAGAGCAAATAAGTGAAGTAACAATAAAATTAGATTATGAAGAGGCAACAAATGATACCATATCAAAAATAAAAGATGAAATAAAAAACACTAAAAAAATATTCTACTATATCATAGAAGAAGAAAAAAAAGACTATGGTATATTAAATAAAAAAATAGAAGGCATTACCGTATATGTAGAAAAAGAAAATAAATCATATTTAATAAAAAACCCACAGGATTTAAAAGATGTTTTTGAAAATCAAGAAATATTAAAGGTAGGTTATAAACAGAAGAAAGATTATGTACTATTAAAACAATTAGAAATTAATGCAAATAACCTAATGTTTGACATAGAGATAGCAGGATATTTATTAAATTCTAATATTAATAAATATAGTATAGAATATTTAAGTCAAGAATATTTAGGGCTAAATTTACAAGAATATTTAAACAAAGAGGAACCAGAAGAAAGACAATTAACGCTATTTGATACAGTACAAAAGGAACAAAAAGAAAGTAAAAAATATTATATATATTCATATATTATAAATAAGTTGTATGATAAATTATTAGAAAGAATGAAGCAAGACCAAGTAATAGAATTATTTGAAAAGATAGAAATGCCATTAACAGAAGTCCTTGCAGACATGCAATATCAAGGAATAAAAGTAGATAAAGTACAATTAGAAAAATTTGGTAATGAACTAAAAGAACAAATAGATAATTTAACAAAAGAAATATATGAACTTGCAGGGGAAGAATTTAATATAAATTCTACAAAACAATTAGGAGAAATTCTATTTGAAAAACTTAAATTACCATTAGCAAAAAAAAATAAAACAGGATATGCAACAGGCGTTGAAATATTGGAAAAACTGAAAACAACACATCCAATTATAGATAAATTATTAGAATATAGAAAATTAGTTAAATTAAATTCTACTTATGTAGAAGGCTTAATACCATATATAAATAATTCAACTGAAAAAATCCATTCAAGTTTTCATCAAACAGCAACTGCAACAGGAAGGATAAGTTCAACAGATCCTAATTTGCAAAACATACCAACAAGAAATGAAGTAGGAAAGAATTTAAGAAAGGTATTTAAACCAGAAAAAAATAAAATATTTGTAGATGCAGACTATTCACAAATAGAACTAAGAGTTTTAGCACATATTTCAGGTGATGAGCAAATGATACGAGCTTTTAAAGATGACGAAGATATCCATAAACAAGTAGCTTCAAAAGTGTTTAATGTGCCAATGGAGAAAGTAACTGCGAAACAAAGGACAAGAGCAAAAGCGGTAAATTTTGGTATAGTATATGGTATAACAGATTTTGGATTAGCAGAGCAAATAGGAATCTCAAAAAAAGAGGCAAAAGAGTATATAGATCAATACTTAGAAAAATATCAAGGAATAAAAAATTTTATGGAAAATATAGTAGAAACAGCTAAAAATGAAAGTTATGTAGAAACGTTATATCATAGAAGAAGATACGTTCCAGAAATAAAATCAAATAATTATATGGTAAGACAATTTGGAAACAGAATTGCAATGAACACACCAATACAAGGAACAGCAGCGGATATTATGAAACTTGCAATGATAAATATATATAAAAAATTAAAAGAGCAAAAATTAAAATCAAGAATAATATTGCAAGTACACGATGAATTATTAATAGAAGCAGAAAAAAATGAGGTAGAACAAGTTGAAAGTATTTTAAAACAAGAAATGGAAAACGTAATAACTTTGAAAGTTCCATTAAAAATAGATATAAATGAAGGTAGAAATTTATATGAAGCAAAATAGAAATATTAAGGAGAAACCTATTGAAAAAAACAATAATAATTATTATAATAATATTGGCAATGCTTATAGCAACGCAAATAAATTTATTGCCTAAATTTTATCCAAAACAGTATAGTAAATATGTTGAAAAGTATGCAAAAGAAAATGATATAGATCCATTATTAATTTATAGCATAATAAAAACAGAAAGTAATTTTAATGAAAAAGCAAAATCTAAGAGCGAAGCTGTAGGACTAATGCAAATAATGCTTCCAACAGCACAAGATGTAGGAAAAAGTTTAGAAACACAAGAAATTACAGAAGAAAGTTTATATAATCCAGAAATAAATATAGAAATTGGTATAAAATACTTTAAAAACTTAATTGAAAAGTATGGTAATTATAATTTGGCAATAATAGCGTATAATGCAGGAATGGGAAATTTAGATAAATGGTTGGAGCAGAAGATTATTGATGAAGATGGAAAGAATTTAGAAGACATACCATTTAATGAGACAAAAAATTATGTGTATAAAATTTTAAAAAATTATGAGATTTATAAAGAAATTTATTAATAAAAAAAATAATATATAATAAATTTATTAATATAAAAGCACAAAATAAAGAAAAGAGGAAGATTTTTTATGGGGAAAATTTTAGTAACAGGAGGAGCAGGCTATATAGGTAGCCATACAGCAGTGGAATTATTGAATGATGGAGAGGAGTTAGTAATATTAGATAATTTTTCAAATAGCTCACCAGAAGTAATTGATAAAATAAAGAAAATAACAAATAAAGATTTTAAATTTTATGAAATTGATTTATTAGATGAGCAAAAATTAGAAGAAGTATTTAAAGAAAATGATATAGAAGCAGTAATACATTTTGCTGGATTAAAGGCAGTAGGAGAATCTGTTTTAAAACCAATAGAGTATTATCACAATAATATAACAGGAACATTAATATTATTAAAGATGATGAAAAAGTATAACTGTAAAAAAATAGTATTTAGTTCTTCAGCAACCGTATATGGAAATCCGCAAAAATTACCAATAAAAGAGGATTTTCCATTGTCAACAACAAATCCTTATGGAAGTACTAAATTAATGATAGAGAGAATTTTGCAAGATGTGGCTGTTGCAGATAAAGACTTTAGAGTTGTTTTGTTAAGATATTTTAACCCAATTGGTGCACATAAGAGTGGTTTAATAGGAGAAGTACCAAATGGGATACCAAACAATGTAATGCCTTATATAATTGGAGTTGCTGCAGGTAAATATGAACAATTAACAGTTTTTGGGAATGATTATCCAACTCCAGATGGAACAGGCGTAAGAGATTATATTCATGTTGTGGATTTAAGTAGAGGACATATAAAAGCTTTAGAAAAAATAAGAAATGAAAAAGGAGTAAATATATATAATTTAGGTACAGGAAAGGGATATTCTGTGCTTGAACTAATAAGAACATTTGAGAGAGTAAACAATGTAAAGGTAAATTATAAAATAGGACCAAGAAGAGCAGGAGATATTCCAGCATGTTATGCTGATGCAAGTAAAGCGGAAAAAGAATTAGGCTGGAAGGCAGAAAAAGGAATAGAAGATATGTGCAGAGATGGTTGGAATTTTGCAATAAATAATAAATAAGAGAGGTTAAAATGTAGAAATGAAACGAGTTTTATTAGGAATGAGTGGAGGAGTAGATAGTAGTGTAGCAGCCATTCTATTAAAAATGCAGGGATATGAAGTAATAGGAATTACCATGAAACTATATGAAGGAGAAATAGAAGGCAGTTGTTGTAATACAAATTCGGTTTTAGATGCAAAAAGAGTGTGTGATTATTTAAAAATACCTCATTATACATTGAATTTCAAGGAAGAATTTGGAGATAAAGTTATAAAAAATTTTATATGTGAATATGAAAATGCAAGAACACCAAATCCATGTGTGGAATGTAATAAATATTTAAAATTCGGTTTGATGTATAAAAAAGCTCTAGAATTAGAATGTGAATATATAGCAACAGGACACTATTCAAAAGTAGAATATTCAGAAAAATATAATCAGTATGTGCTAAAAAAATCAGATGAAGAAAAGAAAGACCAGACCTATTTCTTATATTCAATTCCAAAAGAAGTGGTACCACATATATTATTCCCATTACAACACTTAAAAACAAAACAAGAAACAAGAAAAATTGCAGAAGATAATGGTTTGAATATTGCTCATAAAAAAGACAGCCAAGAAATTTGTTTTATACCAAATGATGATTATAAATCATTTTTAAAAGACTATATAAAAGAAAAAAAAGGTAATATAGTATTAAAAAATGGTGAAATATTAGGTAAGCATAATGGATTAACAAATTATACAATAGGTCAAAGAAAAGGCTTAGGAATAGCGTATAAAGAACCACTATATGTTATAAAATTAGATAAAGAGAAAAATGAAGTAATAGTTGGAACAGAAGATAATTTATACAGCGAAGAATTATATGCAAATGAATTAAATTGGTTGGTATTTAATAACTTAGAAAAAGAAATAGAGTGTTATGCCAAAATAAGATATAGAGCAAATCCTGCAAAAGCAAAAGTAATTCCAATGGGAGATAAAGTAAAAGTAAAATTTCTAAATCCACAGCGAGCAATAACAAGCGGACAATCAGTTGTATTTTATGATGAAGATATTTTGTTAGGTGGAGGAAAAATAATTTAAAAACTGTTCTAAAATCATACATACCATAAATATAATATCTTAGGGTATAAAATGTTTTAAACATAACCTTAGGAGGCACATAGTATTTATGGTAGTATATATTAAGCAGTTAAGAAGAATAGGATTTTGGCAGAGTTTATTAAATATAATTCAAAAAGAAAATATAGAAGGTAAAGAAATTATATATTTACCGTTAAATGAAAAAAGTAAGGAAAGAAAAAAAGAAAAAGTTATAAAAAAATTAAGTAAATATTTATATTCGAATAGTATAAAGAATATAGCGCTAGAAAAAAATTTAATGAAAGATGAAAAAATAGTAAATACATTGCAAAATGATAAATTTAATATAATAGATGGAAGTAAATTAGCGAGATTTTTTGTATATGATGTAATAAGAAAAATATATGAATATAAAAAAAGTAATATAGAAGCAGGAGAAGCAACATTAATAGTTAATGAAAATGATAGTATAAATGTAGAAAACATAATAAGAATAGCTCATAATATAAAAAGGTTAAACATAATAACTACTAACACAAAAAAATTTAAGAAAATTGTTGACTATTTATATGAAGAATTAGGCATAATAATAAAGTTATCAAATAACATAAAAACAAATTTAAGAACGACAGATATTATAGTAAATATAGATTTTCCAGAAGAAATAATTAACAAACTAGAGATACCTAATAATGCAATAATTGTAAACCTTCCTAAAAATATAAATATAAACTCAAAAAAGTTTACAGGTATTAATATTAAATCTTGGGAACTAGAGATACCAAACAAATATAAATTAGAAGGCTTTGATGATGTAATTATGTATGAATCAGTAGTACATGGTAAGCCTATTTTAAAAATATTTGAGCAAATAGAAAATGATTTTGTAAAAATTGGCAGGTTAATAGGTGTAAATGGTGTAATAAGTTCAAAAGAATTTTTAAATTTACGCGTAGATATTTTGGTATAAATAATTGGAAAACAATTTGCAAAAATTTACAAAATTCTACTTGACAAAATAAATATTGTAGAGTAAGATTAAGAAACTATAATAAATATTTATAACTAATTAAAAAGGGGTAATGAAAAATGGAAGAAAAAGAAATTTTATTAACACAAGAAGGATATGACAATTTAGAAAAACAATTGGAATATCTAAAAACAGAGAAAAGAGCAGAAATTTCAGAACGTATAAAAGTTGCATTAGGCTTTGGAGATTTATCAGAAAATTCAGAATATGATGAAGCAAAAAATGCACAAGCAGATAATGAAATTAAAATAGTAGATTTAGAAAATAAATTAAGATATGCAAGAATTATAGATGAATCAGAAATAGATACAAAAACAGTACAAGTAGGTAATACAGTAAAAATTTTAGACATAGAATTTAATGAAGAATTAGAATATACCATAGTAGGTTCAACAGAAGTTGATTTAAGCAAAAATAGAATTTCAAATGTATCACCAATAGGCGCAGCATTAATTGGAGCTAAGAAAAACCAAGTTATAGAAGCCAACACTCCTGGTGGAATAGCAAAATATAAAGTTTTAGAAATAAAAAAATAAAAATATAGAAAATTTTGTGAAATAAAAGGAAAAAAAATAAAAATTAACATAATTTTACCATTTTATGTAGACAAATCCAAAAAAACGTAGTATAATAGTAATGTCTGGAAAAAGACTAGTCTAAAAGTATAGATAATAAAAGGATTAACTATTACAGTTTAAGATTGTAATTAATTAATTTTGTTATTATACAATAATAACTTTAAGACGAAAAAAAGGAGGAAATAAAATTGGTTACAAATTATTCACAAAACAACTATATATTATTAGTTGGTCAAGTAACAAGTGAAAAAAAATTTAGTCACGAAATTTACGGAGAAAGTTTTTATACTTTCAATTTAGAAATCCCACGTTTAAGTGGAATATCAGATATTATACCTATAACGATATCTGAAAGATTAATTGCAAATTTTGACCTTACAATAGGTAAAAAAGTTGTAATTGAAGGACAATTTAGATCATACAATACTTATGAAAACACAAAAAGTAGATTAATTTTAACAGTTTTCGTAAAAGAAATTAGAGAAAAAGGAGAAGACGAAGAAATAAAAGTTCCTAATGAAGTTCAATTATTAGGACATATATGCAGAAAACCAATATATAGAAAAACACCATTTGGTAGAGAAATAGCAGATATTTTAGTAGCAGTAAATAGAGCATATAATAAATCTGACTACATACCATGTATTACATGGGGAAGAAATGCAAGATTCTGTGAAGATATGCCAATAGGAACAGAACTTAAGTTAGTAGGAAGAGTTCAATCAAGAACTTATGAAAAGAAACATGAGGATGGCAGCATAGAAAAAAGAACAGCCTATGAAGTTTCTATAAGCAGTTTAGAATTTGTAAATAAGGATGATAATAAAAACGAGGAAGAAGTTGTTGCAACTGAAGAAGCTATGTAAAAATAGAAGGAGAAAATAAATGGATTATTTGTATATATTACAGCAAGCTTTAGTAGCTATAATCTCAATATTTTGGATATATAATATAGCGATAAGTGTTTGTTCATTAATAAAATTCAAAGAAAAACCATTATTAACGAAAAAAACTCATAAATTTATGGCATTAATTCCTGCACATAATGAAGAAAAAGTTATAAAAAATTTAATAGAAAGTTTAAAAAATCAAAATTACCCTAAGGAATGTCTAGATATATACGTAGTAGCAGACAATTGTACTGATAATACTGCACAGATTGCAAAAGAGGCTGGAGCTATTGTATATGAGAGAACTGATCCGGAGAAGAAAACAAAAGGATATGCAATGCAGTGGTTCTTAAGAAAAATGCAAGAACAGAATGTAGATTATGATGCATTGTGTGTTTTTGATGCAGATAATATTGTAGATAAAGAATTTATGAAGGCAATGAATAAAAAATTATGTCAGGGAGAAGAAATAGTACAAGGATATAGAGATATAAAAAATCCAGATGATACATGGGTAACAGCAGGTTATGCACTATTTTATTGGACTATGCATAGATTTTATCACTTAGCTAGATACAATGTAGGATTATCACCATTATTAAATGGAACAGGATTTATGGTAAAATATGATTTAATTAAAGATGAGGGCTGGAATACAAAGACATTAACTGAAGATATAGAATTTTCATTAATAAATATAGCAAGTGGTAGGGCACTAGGTTGGTCAACAGAAGCAATAGTATATGATGAACAACCACTAGGATTTAAGCAATCATGGTCTCAAAGAACAAGATGGTCAGTAGGACATTTGCAATGTTTTAAATATTATATTAAAGATTTAGCAGCAGGTGTAATAAAAAATAGAAAAATAATGAATTTTGACGGATTATTATATTTAATGGGTATGCCAATAATGGTAGTAACACTTGCGATATTAATTATAAATTTAGCAATATACTTAGGTGATGGAATGACATTGGCAGGATTGATTTTGAACTACGCTAAGTATTTAGCGGCAACATTTATTATACCACCACTTACTGCAATACTTACACTAATATTAGATAGAAGACCTATTAAACCTATGTTAAAAGGCATTTTATGTTATCCAATATTCTTAGGTTCATGGATATTAATTAACATAAAAGCAATGATAAAACCAAATACAACATGGGATAAGATAGAACATGTAAGAGACATAAAGACAAAGGAAATATAACCTTGGATGTAAATTAAAGCTTCAATTTTTCAAAAAGTATTGAAAAATTGGAGCTTTTAAGTGTATAATAGTAGTGTTTAAGAAAGGAAAGATAGGAAAATGAAAAATATAGACTTAAAAGATACATATTTAAAATTTTTTGAAAGCAAAGGACATAAAATTATACCAAGTGCGCCAATTATACCAGAAAATGACCCAACATGTTTGTTTAACACAGCGGGAATGCAGCCCCTAGTTCCATACTTAAAAGGAGAACCACATCCAGAGGGAAAAAGATTAACAGATGTGCAAAAATGTTTTAGAACAAATGATTTAGATTCAATAGGAGATACAACACATCATACATTTTTTGAAATGCTTGGAAATTGGTCTTTAGGAGACTATTTCAAAAAAGAATCAATAACATGGAGTTTTGAATTATTAACAAAAAATCTAGATATACCAGTGGAAAAACTTGCAGTAACTGTATTTAAAGGAAATGATATAGTCCCAGCAGATACAGAATCAGCTGAAATTTGGAAGAGCGTGGGCATTAAAGAAGAAAAGATAGCGTTTCTAGGGGAAGATAATAACTGGTGGCCTAATATGGAACTTACAGGACCTTGCGGACCAGATACAGAAATCTTTTATTGGAGAAGTAAAGAAGCAGTACCAGAAAAATTTGATCCGGATAATGAAAACTGGGTAGAAATATGGAATAATGTATTTATGCAATATAACCATGAACCATCTGGAAACTTTGTGCCACTAAAAAATAAAAATGTAGATACAGGTCTTGGAGTAGAAAGAGTAACAGCTATATTGGAAGGGTATACAGATAATTATAAATCATCAGTATGGAAAGATGTAATTGAGAAAATAGAAGAAATATCTGGTTTATCATATGATGATGAAAAGAATGCAAAAGCAATGAGAATAATAGCAGACCATATAAGAGCAGTTGTAATGATAAGTGGTGATGATGCAGGTATAATGCCAAGTAATACAGATCAGGGATATATATTAAGGAGACTAATAAGAAGAATTATAAGATATGCAAAGAAGTTAAATATAGATATTAATAGTGATTGGGAACAAGAGCTTGCAAAATTAATAATAGATAAATATTCAAAATATTATTCTGAGTTAGATAGAAATAAACAAAAAATATTACAAATATTAAAAGATGAAAAAAATAAATTCAACAGAACATTAGAAAAAGGTTTAAAAGAATTTGAAAAAGCTATAAACAATATTGAAGGAAAAGAGATAAATAAAGATATAGCTTTTAAACTTTATGATACGTATGGTTTCCCAATAGAATTAACAGAAGAACTTGCAAAAGAAAATGGACTAACGGTTGACATAGAAGGATTTAAGCAAAAATTTGCAGAACACCAAGAAAAATCAAGAGAAGGGGCAACACAGAAATTTAAAGGAGGACTTGCTTCAACAGGAGAAATGGAAACAAAGTATCATACAGCAACACATCTTTTAAATGCAGCACTAAAAAAGGTTTTAGGAGATCACGTACATCAGAAAGGAAGCAACATAACTGCAGAGAGAATGAGATTTGATTTTTCACATAATGCTAAAATGACAGATGAAGAAAAACAAAAAGCAGAAGATTTAGTAAATGAATATATAAAAATGGCAATACCAGTAGAAAAATTGGAAATGCCAAAAGAAGAAGCATTAAAATTAGGAGCAGAGGCAATGTTCTTAGATAAGTATGGAGATATAGTTTCTGTATATAAAATAGGAGATGTTTCTATGGAATTATGTGGAGGTCCACATGTGCATAATACTAGTGAGTTGGGACACTTCAAAATAAAAAAAGAAGAAGCTTCTTCAGCAGGAGTTCGTAGAATAAAAGCTATACTTGAGTAAGAAACATTATATTTTGCTAGGTTAATTAAAAATTTGAAAAGGAACGTGAGAGATAATGAGTGATTGTATTTTTTGTAAAATAATAAATAAAGAAATTCCAGCAACCGTAGTTTATGAAGATGATGAAATTTTAGCTTTTAAAGATATACATCCAGTAACACCAGTACATATATTGGTAATTCCTAAAAAACATATTTCAAGTTTAGCAGAATTACAAAAAGAAGATGAAAAGGTAATTGGAAAAATATATATGGTTATAAATGAAATAGCAAAAAAAGAAGGAATTTTTGAAAGGGGATTTAGAGTAATAGTAAATTGTGGAGAGGATGGAGGTCAAGAAGTAAAACATCTACATTTCCACTTACTTGGAGGAAAAAAACTAGGTGTAAAAATAGCTTAAAAAACAGGGTGGAAAATAGTTATCCACCCAAAGTTTTTTTACTTTAATTCATTAACAATTTCCACATCCATTGTTACCTCCGCAACAACAACAGATTATTATTAATAGAATTATAATCCAGCAGCAGTCATTTCCAAATCCAAAACCACCGCATCCGCATCCTCTACTTTCTGGCATACTATTTTCACCTCCCTGTGTAAGAAAAAATCTTAAGTTTTTTTCATTAGTTATGTTATATACTATTCTTTAATCAAAAAATGTGTTACAAAAAAATAAAAAGTATTGATAAAAATTAAAATATATAATAAAATATACATGTAAATATAATCATATATAATTAAGTAAAACGAGAAAGGAATGAAATATAATATATGAGCCTAGAGTTAGTTGAAGTGTGTAAAAATTTTGGAACTAAAAAAGCAGTAGATAATTTAAAACTTTCTATGAATAAGCCAGGAGTATATGGTTTATTAGGAACAAATGGTGCTGGAAAAACTACAACAATAAGAATGATTTTAGGAATAATAAAAAAAACTTCAGGTAAAATTACTTGGAATGGAAAAGAAGTAACAAGGGAAAATGTTAATTTTGGATATATGCCAGAAGAAAGAGGAGTATACCCAAAAACAAAGATATATGATCAGTTAATGTATTTTGCAAGATTAAAAGGAGCAAGTGTAGCAGATGCAAAGAAAACAATAGAATATTGGCTTAAGAGATTGGAAATGGAAGAATATAAAGACTCTTTAGCAGAGAAGCTTTCTAAAGGAAATCAACAAAAAATTCAGTTTATAATTGCAGTGATGAATGACCCAGAGCTAATAGTATTAGATGAACCTTTTAGTGGGTTAGATCCAGTTAATACAGAAATTTTAAAAGAAGTTATGAAAGAACTTATTAAACAGAATAAATATATAATAATGTCAAGTCATCAAATGGCATCAATCGAAGAGTTTTGTACAGATTTAACAATATTAAATAAAGGAAAAACAGTATTACAAGGTAACTTGGAAAAAATAAAAAACAGTTATCCTTCAGAAAAATTAGAAATTATAAGTACTAAAAATATAGATGAAATAATAAAAGGTTGTGAATTAGAAGTTATTGAAAATAAAGATAATCATTACTTAATAAAAATGAAGAATGAAAAACAAGGGGAAGAATTGTTCAAAAAATTAGCAGACAATGATATAAAAATAAACAAATTTGAATTAAAAAAACCTACACTTAATGAAATTTTTATAGAGAGGGTAGGATAAAATAGAGAAAGGGATAAAAATGAAAAATTTGATTTTAGTAACTGAATTTACTATTAAAGAAATTTTAAAAAAGAAGTCATTTATAATATCAACAATAGTATTATTAATTATTATAGTAGTAGCTTTTAATATTCCTAATATAGTAAAAGCTTTGGGTGAAGATAATTTTAACGAAGAAGTTTTAGTGATAGATTCAGAAAATTTATTTGAAGGAAATATAGAAATTTTAAACCAAACGGATATGGGCTATAAATTTGAATTAGCAAAAGAAAATCTAAATGACGAACAAATAAAAGAAAAGCTTGCAAACGAAAAGGATTCATGTGTTAGATTTACAAAGAGTGGAGAAAATGTAAAAATGGAATATATTGTGGAAAGCGGGGCAATGGATTTTGATACTGTTCCACAAGATTTAGTTTCAGTTTTTACAAATTTGTATAGTAATATTCAAATATCAAAATTAAATATAACTCAAGAACAAATTGCAGCAATACAACCACAATTTGAATTAGAATTTATAGAAACAGAAGAAAATGCTGCACAAGGAAATGTTTTTATTATGATGATAATATCATTAGTTTTATTTTATGCAGTGTTTTTCTGTGCACAACAAGTTTCTACTTCAATAACAACAGAAAAAACATCAAAAATAATAGAAACTTTAGTAACATCAACAGACAGTAAAACAATAGTGTTAGGAAAAACATTAGGAATAGGAATAGTTGGTTTAATTCAGGTAATTATAATGATAACAGTAGCAGTGGTATCTGCAAAATTTTGTATGGATCCAGAAATATTAAGTTCATTATTTGATTTATCATCAATTACACCTATGCTTTTAATTTTAACATTAGTATATTTTTGCTTTGGATATGCGCTTTACTCATTATTCTTTGCATTAACAGGAGCAACTGTAAGCAAACCTGAGGATGTTCAATATGCAAATGGTCCAGTTAGTATTGTAGCAGTTATAGGCTTTTATCTAGCTTATTTTTCAATGATGAACCCTAATAGTGGACTAAATAAAATTTCAGGAATAGTTCCAATATCATCACCATTTAGTATGCCACTTAGGGTAATGATGGGATCAGCAACAACTGGAGAAATAGCGTTATCTTTGTTGATTTTAATAGCTACAACTATTATTATAGCTTTTGTTGCAATAAAAGTATATTCAGCAACAATTTTAAATACAGGAGCAAGATTGAGTTTAAAAGAAGCTTTTAAAATGGCTAAAAATGATAAATAATAGAAAGGAAGGAAAGTTATATGGTAAAAAAAGTTGCAATAATTACAAATGGAGGAGATTGTCCAGGATTAAATGCTGTTATAAGAGCAATAGTAAAAACAGCAGAGACAAATGGAGTAGAATGTTATGGATATATTGAAGGCTATAAGGGACTTTATGAAAATAATTATATCAAATTAGAATCAAATGGTAGTGCTTCTGGTTTATTACATAGAGGGGGAACAATAATTGGGGCATCAAATAGTACAAATTTATTCAATTTAAAAGTAGAAGAAAATGGACAAACAGTATATAAAGATGTATCAGACCTATGTATTGAAAATGTAAGAAAAGCAGGTTTTGACTGTATATTTACATTAGGTGGAGATGGTACTCAAAAATCAGCAAGAGATTTTTCAGTAAAAGGTTTAAATGTAATAGGTGTTCCAAAAACAATAGATAATGACGTAGCTCATAGTGAAATAACATTTGGATATAATACAGCAGTATCTGTTGCAACAGAAGCCTTAGATAGGTTGCACTCAACAGCGGAATCACATCATAGAATAATGGTTCTTGAAGTAATGGGAAGATATGCAGGCTGGATAGCTCTAGAATCAGCTATTGCAGGAGGAGCAGATGTTGCTTTAATTCCAGAAATTCCTTATGATATAAATAGTGTGGTAGAAAAAATAAATAAGAGAAAAGAAGAAGGAAAAAAATTTAGTATAATAGTAGTATCAGAAGGTGCAAAACCAAAAAATGGTGAAATGTCAATAAGAAAGACTTTGAATGACGGAAAAGGATTAGATAACGTAAGACTTGGAGGAATAGGTGAAAAATTAGCAGACGACTTAGAAAAATTAACAGGTATGGTATCAAGAAATACTACTCTTGGATACGTTCAAAGAGGTGGAACACCAACAGCTTACGATAGAGTATTATCTACAAAATACGGATATAAGGCAATGGAATTAGCTTTAGAAGGAAAGTTTAATGTTTTAGTAACATTAAAAGGTGGAAAATTAGGTTATGTATCATTAGAAGAAGTAGTAGGAAATAATAAAGAGATAGGAGCACGTTCAGGAGGAACAGAGTCAACAAATATAAAAACAATAAAAATGAATGATGATTTAATAAAGGTAGCAAGAAATTTAGGAATATGCTTAGGTGATTAAAATTAATCTGATAAAATGTTACTACAATTTGAAAAAGGAGGAATAAAGATGACAAGAGTTAGAGTAATAGGTAATAGTACGGATTCAAGAAGACTTTATGAATTTATACAAAAAGTTGTAGAAGATAATGATATAAGAGTAGATTTAAGATGGGAGGATATAACATATAGTTCAGCCAAAGTAAGATATAAAATAGAAAAATTCCCAGCAATAGAAATAGATGGAAAAATCATAAATGAGGGAAAATATGATTATACAGAGAAAGAGATACTAAGACTAATAAGATAGAAAGGGATGATACCTAGAATGAAAAATAACAAAGGAATAACTCTTGCAATGCTTGTAATTTATATAATACTAACAATGATAGTACTAGGAATTTTAACAGCAGTAACAGGTGGATTTAGAAGCAATTTAAACGACTTAAATTCTCAAACCTTACAAGACTTAGAATTTGATAAGTTAAATGTGCAATTATTGAAAGAAACAAAAGATGAAACAAATAAAATAAAAACAAGCGGAACAACAGCAACAAAAGTATCATTTAAAAATGGAAATACCTATGAATATGTAGCTGCAGATAAGTCAATATATTTAAACACAAATATAAAAGTAGCAGGAAATATAGAAAGTTGTAAATTTGAAGTAAAAGAAATAAAAGCTCCAAGTGTGAGAGTAAGAGATAAAAACGTAGAATATACAGATCATGATGGCAGTAAAGTTACTATACCAGCGGGATATGCGTTATCAGGCGTGGCAAGTGAACAACTTGTAGAAAGTGGGTTAATTATATATAAAAATTTACAAGCTACAAGACAAAGACTAATAGTAACAGCAAAAGTTAATGGAGTAGAAAGAGTTACAGAATATGTTTTATCAAATGATGGAGAAGTAGATTGGACAAATGCAGATGAACTAGCAAGCGTAAAGACTACGTATGAACGTTATTTGTGGATAAAAGATTTAACTGGAACAACATTAAATTCAAATGATATTTATGTATGTAAAAATAAAGGAACAGGAACTTATGGAACTGGAGATTGTAAGGTTTCTGTAAGCAATGGAAAGGTAACATGTACAGTTCATGGAAACTGTACTGAAATATTAGCTAGGTATAGAAAACAATAGTAAGCGTATTATATTTATAGAATTAACATATAATAAAGAAAGTGGAGTGATATATGGATTTTTCTAATGAGAATGTAATTCACATAAAAAAAGAAGAAATTGAATATTTACAATTTAGAAGGTTATTAGAATATAGTGATGATATTACGCATGCGTTTACTGTAGGTATAGATAATAATTTTAAAATGCCACTTTATGGATATACTGCTAAAAGTTCATTAACAAAAGAGCAGATAGAAGAAAATAAAGTGAGCTATAAAAAACTTTGTGATGTATTAGGAATAGAGTATAATAATATAGTAAAGACAAATCAGGTTCATAAAGATATAGTGAAAGAGGTAAAAAAGAAAATAAATAAAAATGAACCAGATTTTGCTGTACAAGAGTATGCAGAAACAGATGGACTAGTAACAGATAAAAAAGGTTTGGCAGTGTGTACAACAAATGCAGATTGTATTATATTAATGATGTATGATAGTAAAAAAAAGGTAATTGCTAATGTTCATTCAGGTTGGAAAGGAACAGTTCAAAAAATAGCAGCAAAAACAATAGATAAAATGCAAGAAATATATGCTTGTAATCCAAAAGATATAATATGCTGTATAAGTCCGAGTATAAGAAAATGTCATTTTGAAGTAGAAGAAGATGTTAAAAGTATTTTTGAGAACACTTTTACAAATATACAAAATACTATGAAAAAAGAACAGGAAAAATGGCACATTGATACAGTTAAAATAAATATAGATATGTTAAGAGAAAAAGGGTTAAAAGAAGAAAATATAATAGATTCAAAAATATGCACAGTTTGCAATTCTAAATATATACATTCATACAGAGGAAGCGGTCATCAAAATGGTTTGGAATTGGGAATAATCGAATTGAAAGGAAGAGAAAAATGATAAAAGCAGTAAAACACTTTTGCTTAATTACGAAACATAAATGGAAAGTATTTAAACTCTGTGTAAGAGCAGGCATACCATTTAGAGGATTAGTACATGATTTGTCTAAATACTCACCAACGGAATTTTTAGAATCTGCAAAATTTTTTGTTGGAGATCATAGTCCAATAACTGAAGCAAAAAGGACAAATGGATATTCAAAAGCTTGGTTACATCATAAAGGAAGAAATAAACACCACTATGAGTATTGGTATGATGCGAAAGCTCCAGATAAAACGCCCGTAATTCCATATAAGTATGCAGTAGAGATGTTATGTGATACTCTTGCAGCAGGTAAAACGTATCTAGGAAAAAATTGGAAGAATAGCAGTCAATTAGAATATTGGAATAGAACAAAAGATTTAGAATACATAAATATAAAAATAGCAAATTTTTTAGAGACTGCCTATATAGAAGTAAGTAAAAATGGAATAGAAAAAACAATAAATAAGAAAAATTTAAAAAAATTATACAATGAAGCTTTAAATAGTTAGAACTTAAAAGGGGCTGTAAAAAAAGTCCCATTAGAAAAATGAGATTTGGGATAAACTGATTTCAAATCTCATTTTTTTCATAAAAATTTTTAAGTGATAAATTGATTTTAAAAAATTTATAATTTGCCTTATTTTCGAGTACAACAAATAAAAGTATAGCAGATTCTATACTTTATGTAAAATTAAAACTTTATGCACATTTTTCAGCTTTATTTTTCTTATTATGATATTTATACAAATTAAACCCACAAGAAATCAATGTTAATTCTAAAATCACACTTTCGAGACCACGTCTTTTTAATCTTTTATATGATTTATCCCATTTTAATATTCCATAAGTTCCTTCTGCTTGTATACTTCTATTCAT
>CANRAB010000006.1 GCA_947628475.1 uncultured Clostridia bacterium | reverse complement strand
GCAAAATCACTTTATTTTTTGCATTTTTTATAGTATAATAAATATTGTGAGATTATTTTTAAGAGGAGGCTTTTATATTATGCAATGGTATTTATGGTTAATTGCTGCTGGTATCTTCTTTATTATTGAAATCGCAACAACTGGCTTCTTAATTTTTTGGTTGGGTGTTGGTAGTATTCTTGCTATGTGCACAAGTTTTATTACAGATAGTATATTAATTCAAACTGCTGTTTTTGTAATTTCCTCTGTAATTCTCATTCCACTTACCAAACCTTTAGTTAAAAAGTTTATTGATAAAGATGATTCTGTGGCAACAAACGCTTATGGGCTTATTGGTAAAATTCGGAATTGTAACAAATGATATAAACAGTTTAGAAGCAACTGGTCAGGTTAAAGTTAATGGCGAAATTTGGTCTGCAAAATCTGAGAGTAATATTTTAAAAGGAACAAAAGTTGAAGTTAAAAAGATTGATGGTGTTAAACTTATAGTTGAACCCAAAGTTGAGGTATTAAAATAAAATTTTATAGGAGGTAATTTATATGGCATTTTTAATTATTTTTCTAATTATCGTTTTAATTATTGCTTTTAAATCTATTAAAATCGTAAGACAAGCTGAAGTTTACGTTATTGAAAGATTAGGTAAATTTCATAAAATAGCAGATGCAGGACTTACAATAATAATTCCTTTTGTTGATCATGTTCGTAGTGTTGTAAGTTTAAAAGAACAAACAATGGATATTCCACCACAAGGAGTTATTACTGAAGATAACGTTACAATTACAATTGATACTGTTGTATTTTACCAAATTACAGATCCAGCAAAAGCAGTATATGAAATTCAATCTTTAAGAAGAGGTATTGAATATTTAGCTATTACTACTATTCGTGATATTGTTGGTAAAATGAACTTAGATTCTACTTTTAGTTCTAGAGATATGATTAATAATCAATTAAGAGTATTACTAGATGAAGCAACTGATAAATGGGGTTGTAAAGTAAATCGTGTTGAAATAAAAGATATTAATCCACCTGCTGATATACGTGATGCCATGGAAAAACAGATGAATGCAGAAAGAAATAAAAGAGCTGCAATTCTTCAAGCAGAAGGAGAAAAACAAGCTGCGATTACTCTTGCTGAAGGTCAAAAACAGGCTGCTATTTTAGAGGCTGAAGCTGATAAAGAATCACAAATTAGACGTGCTATTGGTGAAGCTGAAGCAATACGTGAAGTTGCTGTTGCAAAAGCACAAGAAATTCAAATGGTATTTGATTCTATTAAGAAAGCAAATCCAGATGATAAATTAATTCAATTAAAATCTTTAGAAGCTTTAAAAGAAATTGCAAAAGGTGAAGCAAATAAAGTATTTATTCCTTTTGAAGCAACAAAAACACTTTCAAGTTTAGGTGCATTATCAGAGGTTATAAAAAAGGATAAATAAAGTTTATTATATTTTAGATAAGTTATAAAAGAATCCCTAGTTATAAAAAATATCTAGGGATTTTTTATTGCATTTCGCTGTTTTTTTATTGACAAATTTTCTTATTCGTTATATCATATATCCATATTTATTAAATATTTTAGGAGGTTTTTATGTTAAATTTTAAAAAATTTTTCGTATGCTTAGCTTTAATGCTATTTTTAGTTTCTACATCTGTATTTGCTAACTCTGTGACTATGAACAATAATGGTAATCAAACAGCTCCTGCTATTAATACTCCACAGGCAAATACAAATAATAATTCACAAGCAGTATCTACAACTCCACAATCTGTAGATAAAGATTTATATATTTACAATACAGATTCTTATATTTTAACTGATAATGTTAATGGAAACATTTTTGCTTCTACAGATAGGTTTATTACAGATCCAAAAAATAATGGTGGTACTATTAATGGTAACTTATATGTTATTTCTAGCGAAGTTACTATATCATCAGATGTTACTTATGCTAATTCAAAAGACAAAAATGGTTATGATATAGTTAATAGTATTAATTCTAAATCTATTATTAATGGTAATGTATATGTTTTAGCAGATTCATTCACTCTACAAGCTGGTTCAGAAATTCATGGAGATTTATATATTGCTGCTAACAATGTTACTATTGAACAAAATGCTATTATAGATGGTAACTTATTTGTTACTGCTTCATTAATAAAATTAAATGGTCAAGTTTCTGCTTCTGCATATATATCTGCCGAAGACTTTACTATGACATATTTTACATACATAACAAGAGATTTATTTTTAAATAGTGCAAACGCTAAACTTGCTGGTGTAATTCATAGAAATGCTTTTATTACTACTGATGCAGATTTAGTTACTGAATCTGATTTTAGAGTTTCAGGAGATTTAAGTGTAAATTTCGCAAAAAATTTCTCTTTTTCTGGAGAAGTTGAAGGAAACGCAAACATTAATGTTTCAAAATTAACTTTTAAAAATGACGATGAAACAACATGTGTTATTCATGGTAATTTAAAATACGCAACTGAAAATAGTACTAATGTTCCAGAAGGAGTAGTTAAAGGAGAAACTACAACTGCACAATTTGTTAATAATACTGAGAGTAAAAATATACTTGTTTCTATAATAGTATCACTTATAGGATTCTTAGCTTTCGTATTTATTATAGTATTTTTAGGTAGATTCTTTACACCAAATGCAATCGCAAAACTTTCAAGTATTGATATAAAGGGTAGTCTTATTGGTTTAGCAATCGGATTTGTTTCAATATTTATACTTATTAGCTTAATTATAATATTAATCTTTACAGGAGTTGGTCTTCCTTTAGCTTTATTTATATTATTTGGATATTTATTAATATCTTGTTTATCATTGCCATTATTCCTTTACAATATTGCAGATATTATAAAATTAAATCTAAATATATATGTTAAGTTATTAATTGTAACTATTGTATTTTTCTTAGTAAGCTTAATACCTGTAGTTGGACCTATTATAGTATTTATTTCACTATTAATTGGTATTGGTAGAATATTATTTACTTTATCAACAAAAAGAAATGATTAACAATAAAATATAAAAATTACCTACTAGCATAATAAGAAAAGCTAGTAGGTAATTTTTTATATAAAACATTTGTTAAGCTTTTATAAATTTTATTTTTTTAATTCTTTAATAGTTTTTTTATAATCTTTTGAATTTATTATTCCGCTTCCAACTACCATTATATCTACTCCAGCTTCTTTTAATTCGTCTGCATTTTCTGTTTTTATACCTCCATCTGCTTCAATGTATGCTTCTAAATTATTTTGATACAAATATTCCTTTAGTTTTGCAATTTTATTTATTGTTTCTGGAATTATTCTTTGTCCCCCTTTTCCCGGTTCTACAGTCATAATTAAAAGTAAACTGATATATGGAAGAAATTCATAAATTTCTTCTAATTTTGTATTTGGTTTTATAGATAGACCACAATTTATTTCATTTTTCTTTATATATTCTAAAAAATCTTTTACTTGTTTTTTATTCTCACAGGCTTCATAATGTATGGTTATAAAATGTGGTTTTAGAGCTATGTATTCATCAATATATTCTTTAACATTGCTCACCATAAGATGAACATCTAAAGGTATATTAGACATTTGTTTTATACTACTAGCATAACTATACATAAGACTTGATGTATCTTTTTCAACAAATTTTCCATCCATTACATCTATGTGAAAATAGTCCGTTCTTGCTACTTCTAAACTGTAAAATGTGTTCATGGCTTCCTTTTCATCAACACTTAAAATTGAAGTAGAAACCTCTACCATACTATCATCCCTTTCTCCTTTTTTATTTTATATATAATTGACTATTTTGTCAAGTTTATAACAAAATTATCACAAACTTTTTTGGACAATAGAAATTATATCCGCTATATAATCCCCTAAAACTGGTATATTAAGCCTAATTAATCTTTGCAAAAAGTAAATTAATATAGCAGAAATTAAAGTTATTCCAATTCCTATTCCTACACCTCTTGAAATTCCTGCTAATAAATTTCTCTTTATTATTTCTTTTTTATTACCTAATACATAAGAAATTTCTATTATCCCGGGATTTATCTAATTTTTTATTAATATCATCTATTTTATCATTTAATTTTTTAAACATAAAAAAACACCCAATAATATTTTGGATGTTTTTTTTATTATTATTCGCACGTTTTTTTGTTTATAACTCAATACAATTTGCAAACTCTATATTGTAAGCTTAAAATCTACATAACAGACTGATTTACTTCACCCTCATTGTTCTCTTTTTCTAGATTTTTTTCTTCTTCTATCAATTTTTCTAATTGTGTAATTAATGTTTGTAATTTATCTATATCTTGACCTATAAGTCCCCAGTCATCACTTTGATTTGACTGTGTTAAATTATTATTTGCTTTTATAATTTCTTCAATCAAATCCTCAACACTATCTGTTTCTATCTTTATACTTACTGCTTCTTGAGATAATAAATTTACTAATGCCTCATTTATATTATTTCCTATAGCTACTTTATTTCCTGAAGCCACGATTACTTTCTTTAATATTGGTGCGGTTTTATTTTCATTTTGTAATACTTGGAATATTGGTTCTACATATAAAAGTGTGTTATTTATTGGTACCACAATAATATTTTTTTCAATTTTTGTCCCCATTACTTCTATTGAACTTAATTCTGTTGATATTTTTTCATCTTGTTCTATTAAAGTATCTAGTTGCAATGTTCCAAGAATTGCTGCTTCTCTATTAAATTTATATAGTTTTAATTCTTTTTCCCCATTTGCTTTACAGCTTCCTATTAAATAGGCATTTATGTTTTGTTTTTCTTTTATTGTATATGGTAATACTAAACCTAAAATTGCTTCATTATTATCTACTGTTTTTACCATTGTATAATATGGACTTATATCTGTTCCAACCAATGTTGAAACTTTACTCGTATTTTCTTTTGCTGTATCCCAAATATCATCTGCTCTATAAAGAACTTCTGGTTGAACTTGATGATATTGTTTTAATATATCTGCTTGTATATTATACAAATATTTTGGATATACAAAGTACTTTGATATACTCTCAGGGATTGACTCATTTAAGTCCTCAAATAAACTTGGATACATTCTCCAATATGCCATTATTATAGGATCTGTTCTATCTGTTATATAGAATTTCATTGTTCCATCATAACTATCTACTAGTACTTTTACTGAATTTCTTATATAATTTATTTTCTTTATTGTTCCATTTTCTTGTACCAAATTTGTAATTTGTGAATATGGATAATTATCTGATGTTGTATATGCGTCTATTACCCATACTAATCTACCATCATCTGTTATAATCATATATGGGCTTTTATCATATTCCAAATATGGCATTACTTTCTTTACACGTTCTAATATATTCCTTTTTATTATTATATTACTTTCTTCGGTTATATTAGTAGAAAACGCTAGTTTTATATTTCCTTCCTTTATTCCTAAAACTAATCTATCAAAAAATCCTAATTTTATTCCAGCCTGTCCATCATAAGTATTATAACTGTTTGTAGTACTTGATAATGGATAATCATATTCAATATTTTTGTTTGTATTTGTTGAAATAATTTCATTTGTTTGTAAACCAAAATATATTCTTGGCTGTGTTATTTTTATATCTGTAGATGTATCTACAAAATTGCTTTTTATATATTTTAACGCCCCAGTTTCTGAAGTTGTTGAAGCAGATGTTACAATTACACCATACCCATGTGTATATTCATAAGTTTTATTATTATATGTTCTTGTTTCATTACTTATAATTTCACGTGGAGACACATATACTAATGTTTTTTTACCTTCTATATTATATAAACCGTTCTTGTGTAGAATTAAATGTATAATATCCAAAATTTGTTTGATACTCCTCTAAATGTGATAATATTCTTGCATCATTATACATATTTATATTTTGTATAACATCTGTATTTTGTTCTATATCCTCTGATGTTATTGTTCCGGCACTTGCTAATTCTACTTCATCTATATTAATATCATAAGCTTGTTTGGTATATCTAATATTAGTTTCTATATATGACTTTTGTTTGTCCAACTCATTAGGTTTTAGGTATACAAAGTCTGTTAAAAATACTACAATAAACATTGCTACTAAATACATTGGAATAAAAATTATATTATAACAAGCTTTTCTAAATTGTCCTTTTTTAAATTTGATTAACGACCTAATAGCACATATAATTATAAATACTGCAAAAATTATATACCCCCATTTTTTTATTGTTACATCAATAAAACCTGCTCCATATAATGTTGTTCCATCATTTGTTCCGAGTAAATTTTCCTGTTAATATATCCTGAGCCATAATAATTGAAAGTAATGATATTGCTATTACTATAAGAAACGCATTTACAACTATTTGTTTAATAAACGTATTCTTTTTTAATGTTTCCATGTTTATACCTTGCTCAAAAAATTTATGAAAACATAGTATATAATATACTGTTATATATATACACATTAATGCCATTACTACTATAAAGCTGTATAATAAAGCTTCAAAAAATGGCTTTTGGAAAATATAATAACCTATGTCTAAATTAAATACTGGTTCTGTTTGTTCAAAGAAAGTTTTATTAAATGTAAGTATTGCCTTTTCTGTTAAAAATTTAGAAAAGACTATTCCTGCAATAGTTGCAAAAGCAAAGCTAATAGATTTATTAGGTAATTTTGGCATTTCAATTTTTTCTTCAATAAAAAATTTTTTTAAACCTCTTTTTATAAATAATGTTGTTATATATGTTAATATATATATTATTGAAAAACTAGCTAAAAATACATAAATTTTTTGTTCTAAATTATATTTATATATATCTACATATTTTTTACCTATTCCAACTATTTGTAAGTATTCTCCTCTTATATCTATATAACTATATATTACAAAAGCTATTATAAATAACACTACAAATATTACTCTCTTTCTTAGCTTCTTTTTCATTATTATCTCCTTTTATTTCTATGCTTTAATAAATTTTAGAAAATTTTTACTTTAAATAATTGCATCTACAAATTCTTTTGAATTAAATACCTCCATATCATCTATCTTTTCTCCAACACCAACAAACTTAACAGGAATGGAATTTTCGTTTACTATACCAAGCACAACTCCACCTTTTGCTGTTCCATCTAATTTAGTAAGGATTAAACCTGTTATTGGAACCACCTCTTTAAAAGCGTTTACTTGTGCGATTGCATTTTGTCCTGTTGTAGCATCTATTACCATTAGTGTTTCTTTTGAAGCTTCTGGAAGTTCTTTTTCTATTACTTTTCCTATTTTTAATAATTCATCCATTAAATATTTTTTTGTATGTAATCTTCCTGCAGTATCACAAATTAATACGTCTGCATTTTTTTCTTTTGTAATTTTTATTGCATCATAAACAACTGATGCTGGGTCTACTCCTTCTTGCTTTTTTACTATGTCTACTCCTGCTCTGTTTGCCCAAATCTCAAGTTGTTCTACTGCTGCTGCTCTAAAGGTATCTGCGGCAGCAACAACAACTTTTTTTCCATTTTTTCTTAAGTTGTTTGCAATTTTTCCAATGGATGTAGTTTTACCTACTCCATTTACACCTACTACTAAAATTACTGCTGGTGTTGTTTTTAATACTAGCCCATTTTCTTCTTTATCTAGTATTTTTCTCATTTCTTCTTTTAATGCTTCTTTTACAGCATTTTCATCTTGTATTTTTTCTAATTTTATTTTTTCTCTTAATTTAGAAATTATCTCTGTTGCCGTATCTACTCCAATATCTGACATAATCAAAATTTCTTCTAATTCCTCTAGTAATTCTTCATCTACTTTTCTAAAATTACTAAATACACTATTTAATTTTTCATTTAAGGAATTTCTTGTTTTTCCTAATCCTGATTTTAATTTATCGAAAAATCCCATGCTTTATTCTCATACTCCTTTTGCAATACTATATTATAAATTAATCTATGTTTATTTCTGTTGTTACATTTAAGTTTAAGTCCTCCATGGCTCTTTGTACACCATTTATAATTACTTTAATTCTAACCGTACCTTCACCTGAAAATCCTACTGATACATTAGTAGCATCTTCACTAACTTCTTTTGATTCTACTGGAACTTCATCTACTTTTACTTCTAATTTTACTTTATTTGGTGTTACTAAAACTTCTTTATATTTTTTCTCTCCTGTCTCCTCATCTATTCCATCTTCAACTTTTTCGTATTTAGCTGTATATCCAGTAAGTGAAGCAACATTTATATTTATTGTTCCTTTTTTCATTTCTTGATATTCGTTTATTGTTATTGTTATTTCTGAATCTTTATCTACAAAACTTCTTGGTGATATGCTTTGTTCAACTACTCCTTTTCCTTTGCTTGAATCTGTAACTTTATATGTTGCTTTATATTTTAATTTTGCTTCTGTTATTTTTGCTTTTGCTTCTTCTTCTGTAAGT
This sequence comes from uncultured Clostridia bacterium, assembly GCA_947628475.1. Taxonomy (GTDB): domain Bacteria; phylum Bacillota; class Clostridia; order TANB77; family CAG-508; genus UMGS1781. The sequence goes on along the minus strand of CANRAB010000006.1, from coordinate 13,467 downwards.
CCTGTTAAATCTGGAACTTCTACTTGTTCTATTCCTAAGCTTACTTTTAATACTATTTCACTTCCTGCTAATATTTGCTCATTTTCAGCAACGCTTTGTTCTATTATTACACCTGCTTCTATTTCATCATTATATTCCTCTTCAAATTTTGCTTCTAAACCTAGTTCTTTTACTTCCTTCATTGCTTCATCTTTTGTTTTACCTACTAATTTTGTTACAGTTACTAATTCCTGACCTTTGCTTACTATAACATTTATTGTTGTTCCTTCTTTTACTGTAAAATCTGGCTGATATTTTGGATCTTGTGATATAATTTTTCCCTCTTCTATTTCTACATCATACTTTTCTTCTGAAACATTTATTTTAAGATTTGCTTCTTTTGCCTTTGCTTTTGCTTCTTCAACTGTTAAATTTGAAAAATCAAGTAAGGTTACATCTTTTGGTTTTCCAGCATTTAACCCAAATAGAGTTATTGCTATTGTAGCAAAAAATACTATTATACAGATGGCAATTATTAATAAAATTCTTACTGCTTTATGCTCTTCTAAAAATTTTTTTATTTTAGCAAATTTACCATTCTTTTTGTTTGAATGTTCTCCTTCTTTTCTTCTTGGTTCCTCTCTATTTTCTTCTGAATTTTTAACTACTGTTGTTGTTTCTGGATTTTTTATAATTCTATCTAAATCTTGTATCATCTCTGTTGCAGTAGCATACCTCATACTAGGTTCTTTTTCCATTGACTTCATTATTAAGTCATTTAAACTTTGTGGTATAGCAGGATTTAAGTTTATTGGTTCTACTGGTTTTTCCTGCATGTGTTTTAATGCAACAGATACTGCTGTATCTGCATCAAAAGGAACTTTTCCTGTTACCATTTCATATATAACAACACCTAAAGAATATAAGTCTGATTTTGCATCAGTATATCCACCTTTTGCATGTTCTGGTGAAAAATAATGTACTGAACCTATGGTTGTTCCAAAGGCTGTTATTGTTGAATTTGATACTGCTTTTGCAATTCCAAAGTCTGTTACTTTTGCAACTCCTTCTTCTGTTATAATAATATTATGTGGTTTAATATCTCTATGAATTATGTTGTTTCTATGTGCAGTTTCCAAGGCTGAAGCTATTTGTTTCGCTATTTTTACTGACCACTTCCAGCCCATTCTTCCATCTTCTACTATAATTTCTTTTAGAGTTTTCCCTTTTATTAGTTCCATTACTATATAATATAAATTTCCTTCTCTTCCTACATCGTAAACAGAAACTATGTTGGGATGTGCAAGACTAGCAGCTGATTCTGCCTCTGTATTAAATCTTTTTATAAACTCATTATCTGTTGTATATTCTTCTCTTAATATTTTTACTGCTACGTATCTTTTTAATACTAGGTCTCGAGCTTTATATACTGTAGCCATTCCACCGCTACCTATTTCTTCTATAATTTCATATCTATTTCCTAGTAGTTTCCCCTCTAAATTCATCTTATATCACATTCCTTTCATAAAATACAAATAATTGTAAGTATTTAATACATACATTAATTATATTTTAGTTATCTATATTTCTTTTTCGTTTTCGATTATAATTACTGTAATATTATCTCGTCCGCCTAGTTCTTTAGCTTTTTTTATAAGATTATCAGTTGCATTTTCAACATCCTGCACTATAATATTATATATTTCCTGCTCAGCTATCATATTAGTTAATCCATCAGAACACATTAATATTATATCTTTAAAATAAAATCCTTTTACCATAATATCTGGTTCTACTTTTTCTTCGCAACCTAGAGCTTTCATTAGCATATTTTTTTTAGGATGATTTATGGCTTCTTCTTTAGTTATTGTTCCATCTTTTACTAATTTTTGAACATAACTATGGTCAACAGTTATCTTTCTCATGATATTCTGTCTTATTCTATATATTCTACTATCTCCTATATGACCTATATATGCCCTATTATTATATATTAGACATACTTCCAATGTAGTACCCATTTGCTCCAATTCTTTTTTTTCTCTTGATTTTTCATAGACAATTTTGTTTGAATATTCCATTGCCTGTTTAATAAGGGACATTAATTCTTCTTTTATATATTCTTTTTCTTTATCAAAGTTTTCTTTAATATATTTTGCTACACTCATACAAGCTAGTCTACTTGCAATCTCTCCACCTGTGTATCCTCCCATACCGTCTGCAAGGATACACAATTTGTACTCATCGTTTTCCTCTGAGATATAAAAAGCATCTTGGTTTTCTTGCCTTATTAGTCCTATATCTGTTTGTGCATATATTTTCATTTACTCACCTCTTTTTTTCTTAGTTGCCCACAGGCTGCATCTATGTCTGAGCCTAGTTCTCTACGTATTGTTGCTACTATACCATGGCTATTTAGATAATCTCTAAATTTTATTATATTTTCGTTTGTGCTTTTAGTAAATTTACCATCTTCTATTTTATTTATTGGTATTAAGTTTACGTGGCATAACATGCCTTTTAATAATTTTACCAAAGCTTCTGCGTCTTTAATATTATCATTATTATCTTTTGCTAACGCATATTCAAATGATATTCTTCTATTGGTTTTATTTATATAGTACTTGCACGCTTCTATTAATTCTTGAATGTTATATAAATTATTTATGGGCATCATTTTGCTTCGTACCTCGTTAGATGCACTATGAAGTGATATAGATAATGTGCATTGTATGTTTTCATCTGCCAGTCTATATATATTGGGAACTAGTCCACTTGTTGAAATGCTAATGTGTCTTGCTCCCATATTTATTCCTTTGGGATGGTTTAATAATTTAATGGCTTTCATTACGTTTTCGTAATTATCTAGTGGCTCTCCTATACCCATAAATACTAAATTTGATATTTTAACGTTTTCATCTCTTTCTATTGCTAATAATTGTTCTACAATTTCTCCTGCCTCTAGGCTTCTTGCAAATTTTACTCCTGTTGAAGCACAAAATTTGCAACCCATTTTACATCCAATTTGTGTAGATACACAAATTGTTTTGCCATATTTATATTCCATTAAAACTGATTCGATTGCATTATTATCTAAAACATCAAATAAATATTTTTTTGTTCCATCTTTTGACTCTTGTTTTCTTATAATTTTAAAAACATGCAAATCAAAATTTTCTTTCAACTTTTCTCTTAAAGGCTCAGGAAGATTAGTCATGTCATCAAAAGTTGTAACATTTTTTTTATATATCCACTGGAAAATCTGCTCTGCCCTAAATTTTTTTTCTCCGTAATTGTTCCATTTTTGTTTTGATTTCATCTAAGTCATAATTTTTTATATTTTCTTTTAACATATATTTCCTTCTATTTCTTAAAATTTTACGAGTATATTGTACCATATAACTTAAATTTATACAAGCATGCACATAAAAAAAATCCGCAAACTGCGGATTTTTCTTTATTCAAATGCTGAGAACATCCAGCCTCCCATGTAAACCTGTATCATTGGAACTAGTACTACTATTACAACGAATATTAATACTACTCCTACAAATAGAGCTACTATTTGTGGTAAAATTTTTATTATTCTTTGTATAATATTATCTATGTCTATTTGCATATAGTTATATAGTTTTTCCATCATTTCTGCTAAGTCTGTTTGCATACCTATTTTTAACATTTCTGTAATCATTGGTGTAGATAAACCAGATTGTTCAAAGGGTTCTATCCAAGAACCTCCTATTAGTAGGTTGTTTATTGAGCTTTCTACTAATGAAAGCATTACTAAGTTATTTGATATGTTTCTACTTGTTTCTAATGATTCTTGTATTCTTTGTCCATTTCTTAAGTTTAGTAGTATGGATTGTACTAACCTTGAAAAATCTATGGCGTATATAAGTTTTCCAAAGATTGGCATTCTGTACTTAAATAAATCAAAGTTGTATTTTCCTTTAGGTGTTCTAATATATAACAGAATGGCTACCACAGCTGCTACAATTATTCCTACTGGAATATACCATATACTAGAAACAAAGTCTAAGAAATTAGAAAACGCTATTGTTAAAGGTGGCAATTTATCTTTTGAACCAAAGGCATCAAATACACCCTGTATCATTGGCACTGATATAACTGTACCAACTACTGCTAAAATTACTAAACCTATAAATTGTATTAAGTTAGGTACTAGTATTTCTCGTAACCTTTTGTTCATGGCTTCTGTTTCTTCTAAGTAATCTACTGCGTGTTCTAGTGAAGCGGTAAGGGAACCAGATAGTTCTCCAACTTTAATCATGTTAATATATATTGGAGGAAATACTGAAGAGTAATATTCCATGGTAGTGTACATATTTTCTCCTGCTTCAACTCCTAGTAGTATGTCTTCTATTATTGCTTTTAAGTTTGGATTGTCAACTGTTTCTATAACCGTTGACAAAGCATGTATATTATTAAAGTTTGCTTTTTTTAGTAAATAAAAGTTTTGTGTAAATACTAAAATATCTCTCTTTTTTATAGATTGATTTTTTAGTAAAAAAGCGTTTACCTTTGTATACCAACTGTCTTGCTTTGTCATACTTTTTTCTATTTGTTCTGCTCTTACTTGCTTTAGCACACTATGACTAGTTTCTATATTTCTTTTCTGCTTATTTCCTTTTTTATCTTTTTTTACATTTAGTGATGTTACTGAGATTGGATAAAGCCCATTGCTTTTTAGTTTGTTTAATAAAGACAGTTTATTTGGTGCATCCGTTCTATATTCTACAATATCACCTGTTCTTGTGGCTGCTCTGTACTTATATATAGGCATACTCTTGTTCCCCCGTTCTTACATATTATTCCTAAGACATTTTCATTTTCATTTGCATTATTGTTCTATTCAATACCTCTATGTTCTTTTCTTCTAGTTGAGCTTTTGCTTGGTCTAAAGTTATTCTATTTTTTACATATAATTCTGCAAGTGCATTTATTAAGCTTACATTACCTTTTCCTAAACTACTTTGAATTGCATCTTCTAGTTCAGATACGCTAAATTTTTCTTTTCTTATACAACCTGCAACTACGTTATCTACTACCATTACTTCTGGTAATAACACTAATCCCTCTTGGGTTCCTTTTATTAATCTTTGTGATATAATTAATTTTAACAAAGATGATAATAGATATTTTACAGAAGCTTGGTCTCTTATTTCATAAAAGTTAATTATTCTATCAATTGTTTCTGCACATGATTTAGTATGTAAAGTTCCTAAAACTAAGTGTCCAGATTCTGCCATATCTATTGCTGCTTCCATTGTTTCCTTATCTCTAATCTCTCCGGATAATTAGTATATCGCAGTCCTCTCTTAAAGCATTTTTTACACCATCTCTATATGTTAAAACATCTTTTCCTTTTCCAACTTCCTTTTGTACAATTAATGATTTTTTTGACGTATGTTTATATTCTATAGGTTTTTCCAAAGAAAGAATTTTTTTATTTTCATTCCTATTAACTTCATCTATTAAAGCATTTAAAGTTGTAGTTTTTCCTGAGTTTGTTTTACCTGTTACTAGTATTAACCCTTGTGGTTGATAAATCATCCTTCTAACAATATCTGGAACTCCTAATTCTTCAAAAGTTGGTAACTCATTTTTTATTAATCTAAGTGTGGCTACTGGAATATCATCAGAAGATGAAATATTACCTCTAAACCTTGCGCCTCCAAATTCATAAGAAAAGTCTAGTCTCTTTGTAAGCTTAAATTCTTCATCTTTTTCTATCTTTCCTCTTACAAAGAAGTCATACATATCATACATATCTTCTTCTTTTAATACTTCTTCGCTTTCCATTTCCTCTAATACTCTTGCTATTCTTAGCATTGGCTTTTTACCTTCTACTAAATGAATATCTGATGCATCTCTTTCAATTGCTTTTAAAAATATTTTGTCCAAGTTTATCATATTCAATATCTTCCTTTCTTCGGTTATATATTAATTGTATAATGTGCATAACTTATTTTATCTTTTGTAATTAATATATCATAATTTTCTTATTTATTTCATCTAGTGTTGTTATTCCTTCAAGAACTTTTCCGTATGCCATCAACAACTAGTGGTCTATAACCTTGCTTTATAGCCACTTCTCTAATAGCCATATTAGACTCTCCTCGTACTATAAGATCTTTTACTTCATCTGTCATAGTTAATATCTCAAACATACCTATTCTATCATAATACCCTGTATTGTTACATTCTTTACAACCAACTGGAGTATATGTGTATTTATCTGTAAAATCTACATCCATATCATATTTTTTTAGTTGTTCTTCTATTATTTCTTTTTCTTCCTTTGTAAACTCTCTTTTTGTAGCACAATTTTTACAAATTTTTCTTACAAGTCTTTGTGATATTGCTGTTGCTAAAGTACTTGATATATCGTAATTTGAAATTCCCATTTTTCTTAATCTTGTAATAACTTCTATTGCATCTATTGTATGTATTGTTGATAAAACATAATGTCCTGTTTGCCCTGCCTGCATTGCAATCTCTGCTGTTTCTTGATCTCTAATTTCTCCAAGTAATACGATATCTGGATCTTGTCTTAGTACTGTTCTTAGAGAATCTGAAAATCTTAATTTTTCAGTTATTTCTATTTGATTTAATCCAGGTATACGAATTTCTACTGGATCCTCTATTGTTGTTATATTAATGTTTGGGTTATTCAAATAATCTATTATACTATAAAGAGTTGTTGTTTTTCCTTCTCCTGTTGGTGCCGCTATAATTGTTATACTATTTCTTTTATTTAATTTTCTCCTGATTTCATCATCAGATTTATTAAAGCCTAATTCTCTTAATCCCCTTATATTCATGTTTTTCTTTAATAACCTTAAAACGAATTTTTCTCCATATATATTCTTCTGAGAAGAAACACGAATATTATAATCTGGATATAGTATTATTCTACCATCTTGTGATTCTTGTTTTTCTTGGAACATATTTGATATGGCTTTTAACCTTCCTATTATTTGTTGTTGTTTTTCTTTTTTTATTTCTGTTACTTTAACCAATTCACCATCTATTCTATACCTTACTCTAACAGAGTCTTCTAATGGTTCTATATGTATATCACTTGCTCTTTTTGTCATTGCAGTTTTTATAATACTATCTACTAATGTTGTTGCGTCTTCACCAGCATTAATATTTTCTGAAGGAGAACCTTCCAATGCAGCTAGTACAGATTTTATATTTTTTTCAAAAGTTATATATTTTTCCATTATATAACCTTTATTAAGCAATATTAATCTTACTGCATCTGAAGCCTGCTGTGAACTATTATCTGCAAAACATACTTTTATCCTATTTCCCTCGATTGCAAAAGGAACTGCTTGATATTTTTTAGCCATATCTAATGAAATGTATTGCTTTACATCTATAGCTACATCTCCATAAGAGAACATAATAGCTTTTTCGTTTAGAATTTCACCTAAAACCTCTAAAAGTATATATTGATCACATAATTTTAAAATATCAATAATTTCTATTATTTTTTTATTTGGGTTGCTTCTTTGATAATCCAATGCCTTATCTATATCTGCCTGTGTTAATATTCCTCTTCTTACCAACTCTATTCCAATTGGTCCTCTTCTTTTTGAATCCATAATCTTAGACTCCTTTCGTTATTTAACAATTGCTTCTGCTTCTTTTAAACTTGCTTTTTTTAACCTAGACATTGTTGTAGTGTATGATTTTTCTTGTAAATTATTTTCCACAGTTACTGTTATTATCTTTATTAAATCAAATTCTTTACTTCCTATGTCTTTATATTTCTCTACTTTTATTGCAATTTTATATGGTGTTGTTAAACCAGCAGTTGTATTTACTTTTGCACTTACAGCAGTATCTCCTTTTTCATTTATACATTTTACTAAATTTGCATCTGTTACTTTTTCATAATCTGTTTTCTCAGCAAGCTCAAATATTTCTGTAATATAATCCATTTGTTGACTATATATTTTCATTTTAGTTATTTCTAAAATTATATTTGTAATTAATGTGGTTATTATTCCTGCAAATAACAGTATTATCATAATTGCAATCGTAGCATCTGATACAACTATTCCTCTTTGTTTTTTTAAGTTTTTTATCATAGTATCATTCCTTTTCGGCACAAATTTAGGGTACACTATTTCTAAATTTGTCTAAAGTAAACATATTTCATAAATACCAATTAGTATGAATATAAAAAACGCTATTAATTTATTTCTTTCATTTATTTTCTTACTGTTATTCATAAGCGTTATAAATAGTATTATTGGTAAATATATAATATATCTATAAATACTTGTATTCAATATGTATAGATATACCATATATATAATTTCTACTATAATTCCAAAATTGAATACTGACCTTTGTATTTTTTTATTTTCTTTAAATATACCTACTACAATAAAAATTACACTAAAAAAGAAAATTCCAAATACTAAAGTTGCAACTTTTTTATACTCTATATTAAATACATCTATATTTAGCCACATTGCAAATAGTAAAAATACTAACCCAGACATTAACTCTATTATAATGTATCTTGGTCTAATTTTTTCTTTACAATACCTACATTTTCCACCTAAAAATATATAACTAAAAACTGGAATTAAGTCCCAAAAATTTAACCTATGATTACACTTTGGGCAATATGACCTTGTATGTGTTATATCTTGTTTTAATGGAATTCTATATACTGCTAACGTATAAAAACTTCCAAGTACTATTCCTGTTATAAACATATAAATGTAAATTATTGCATTCAATTTTTTTCTCCTCTTTTTATAATAGGCATATACATTTTTAATGCATATGCCTTTTGGCTTATTAAAAGTTATGTATTATTCACCACCATCTACATAATGGTTAACGATATTTTGAAGTCCTGAAACACCTTCAGATGTGATTTGTTCATCAACCTTTCCTTCGTTTTCTTCAGCACCTTGCCATCCTTTTGTTGCATCACCAGCTTTATTAAATATTCCTGATGATACTGTTACAGAAATAGTTACAGCTACTAATATTAACATAACTATAATTGTTATAATCAATGCGATTAAAGTTATACCTTTTTCATCTCTTCTCATCATATTCACCCCCTTCAATATATAATTATTTTGTATATATTTAATTTAATAAATATTACCTAAAATTATTTTACTTCATTTAAGAAACTACCTTGACTAGGGTTTGATGAGCTTCCTTGGCTTTCACTACTTCCGCCTGTTCCTCCACTGCTGCTAGAATTTCCACTACTTCCTGAACTAGTACTTGCACCTGTTCCAGAAGAACCGATGGCATCAAAAGGATTAACTTTACCTGGGTCATAATCTCCCCATCTTTCTGCACCATCCAAATCTGCTGCTTCTACTTTATATGTTTGTATTATATTTTGTTTTTCTGCTTCCTTTATAGTTTCTTCTAGCTCCTCTACCATTTCTTCTGGTAGCGCATACTCAGATACTTTACTTGGTACTTTTTTATCTATTGGTGCATATTCATAAAGCACTATTCCCAAAATCATAGCTATTGCAACTATTAAAAGTATCATTATAAAAATTTCTTTAATTACTGACTTTACCATATTTTTTCTCCTTAATTAAATGTTGTACCTTGTCCTTCTATACTTACGCCTTCTATCCTAAATGTTGCCTTTAAAGTGCTTCCACTTACAACTTGTGTAGTTGTTTCTTTCTTTTCTTCCTCTGTATTTTCTCCACTACTTTGCTCGTTTTCTTCTGTTTCTTTATTTTCTGTAGCAACATTTGCAATCACTAATGGTGTTAAATTAAAGTTTAATATTTTAAAACCTAAAGTATCATCTTTTTCTATATCATATATAAAATCTGTTATTGGAATGTACTCTCCTTTTACTGTAATTTCTAGGTTATATGCTCCTGCTATTCCAGAATTTTCTACAATGTCTAACTGTAATTCCACACCTTCTGACTTAGCATAGTTTTGTAAAGTTACCCATAATCTTTCTATTTTATATTGTTTTATTTTAACTACACCTAACTCAACATTTTCTGCAAGATAAGCAGTTTTTGTTAAATATTTATCTTTGGCTATCTTTAAATTATCCATTGATGTTTCAAGTGTTGTTATGCTTTTTGGATATTCACTATTATTTAAGTTTTTTGCTGTTTCTATATCTTCTTTTAAATCATCATTTAGTGTTTTTATATTGCCTAAGTTTTTGTTTTGCCAATTAAAGATTGTTATTTGTTTCATAATTACAAAATACGCTAACACAGCAAGCAGAATAGCTAAAACTGAAATTAATATCTTTCTCATTTTTTCCTCCATTCACCATCTTTTAGTATGGTAATTCACCTGTTATAGTTACATTTATTAAATCGTTTTGTTTTTCTCCTCTGGTTGTTGATATATTAAATAATATTCCTTCTTCTTCTAAAACTGCTTTGAAGTAACCTAACTGGTCATATTCTTTTGCTCTTGCTGTTATTGTTACACTTTTTCCAGACTGATTACTTATAGATAATAACTGAACTCCTTTTGGAATTTTATACATTATCTTATTTAATAAATTAGGAATTGCATTTTTGCTTGAATAATCATCACTAATTTTTGAACTTGCTTCGTCAAGAGCAGTAACCATGTCTTGGTATTGTGTTGTTCTACTATCTACTAGTTTTGAATAATCTGTTATCTTTGAAATTTGCTTTTGCGTATCTATAATAACATCTTCTGTTTCATCTATTTTTTTATTTAATTGATTTGAAATAAATTCTGTCATTCCAATATAGAATGCAATCACTAAACATATACCAGCAGTTCCTCTAAGGAGCATTTTTTCGGCAGAATCTAATTTTCCTTTTAATGATAAATTTAGGTTTATAGTGTTTCCTTTTGAGCTCTTTCCGCCGTCCAATTTTTACATCACTATTTAACTTTTTAACAAGTTCTTCCATGAACCTTCCTTTATTGCTAAAGTTAGTTTCTGGGTTTCTTGTTTCTAGTCCCTGCATAGACAAAGCTATTGCTGAGTTTACCTCTATATAATCTTTAATATTTATTTTTACGTTTGTTCTCTCAACAAAATATGGAACTAAAATCTCACATTTTTTATCTATGAAACTCTCTTGGAATAATAAATCCACATTGTTAATTATTATTCCCATACCTGTTATGTATATATTGTTTATTTCAACTTCATTATTTGCAATTATTTCTCTAACTTTTGAGATTATCTCAAATAATACTGTTATTATTTCTTCTAAGTATTCATTTCCTGCTATTTTTAAGTTTTGTCCTGATCTAGTATATACAGTTGTATTTTTGCATATTTCGTAGGCTTTGCTTATAGAACTTTCTTTTTCTGATATTTCTTTTAATATGTCTTTCATTCCTGTTTCTACTTTATCTATTTTATAAACTTTTCCATTTACAACTGTGGTTACTTCTGTTTGTTGTTCTATATTTACTATTACACAGTTTTCTTGTGTTGCTGCTTTGTTAATGCTTGGTATTACTGTTGCTATAGGAGATATGTTATCTACTCTGTATTTATCAAAAAGTTGCATTCTCTCTACAATATTTGCTTTATCTGTGTATGTGTATATAACTCTAATTTTGTCTCTATCTTCTAGGTTTGTTGTTTTTATTTTTCTGCATTCAAGTGTGTTTTTGTTTTTATTATTGCTGCTGCAGAAGAAATCAAATTCTGTATCAATTGATTTTTCTAAGTCTTGTTGTTTTAATAATTTAAACAAATTTGAGTATGTGTAACTTTCTTTTTCTATATTTATACTAATAGGTATTTTATAACTAAATGTTTCTTTTATAATTTGTTCTATGGTTTTTTCAACATCTATATCATAAAATTTAACACCGTATGCTTCTATTTTATAATTGCTACGATCTTTAGAAACTTTAGCATATTTTATTATATTATCTTGAATATATATACCTAAACAACTTTGCATTTTTTATCTCCTTAGTTTTCTTTTCTTAATTCTATTTTAAACTATTTTCTATCATAGTCAATAATTATGTCGAAAATGTAATATTATTGTAATATTTCTGTAATATTTTTTGTTACAATTTGAAGTTTAATAATAATATAAATCGAAAATTATTTTTTCATAACTTCTATGTTTTATGTATATTTTTTTTGCTTTTTAGGTACAATATTTTTAGAATGGAGGTTTATAAAAATTTATATGAGTACTGAAAAACATTTAAAAGTAACTGGTTCTTCTGCTGTTTCTTGGAAAGATGCCATTGTTACAACAATTACTGAAGCTTCTAAGACAATAGATTATCTATCATCTGTTACAATTTTAGAGCAAAAAGCAAAAATTGATGGAAATAAAATTGTTGAATATTATGCAACTATTGATTTATCTTTTAATATTGATGAAAACAGGGGGTGATTTATTTTGACACAAATTAATACTAATAAGCAATACCAAGAATATGTTAATAAAAAATCTCCTAATTCTCCTATCTTAAAAAATTGTTTTAACAGCTTTTGGGTTGGAGGATTAATTTGCACCATTGGACAGGTTATCATGGAAATTTGTAAATATAGAGGTTTCGATACTGAAACAAGTGCAACAATTGTATCTATTTCTTTAATATTTTTAAGTGCTTTTCTAACTGCACTTAATCTATTTAATAAAATTGGAAAATTTGCTGGAGCTGGTTCTCTTGTTCCTATTACAGGTTTTGCCAATTCTATTGTTTCTCCTGCTATGGAATATAAATCTGAAGGTTACGTTATGGGTGTAGGAGCTAAGATGTTTACTATTGCTGGTCCCGTGCTTGTTTACGGTATTTCTACATCTATTTTAGTTGGTATTGTCTACTTTATTTTTAATATACGGATTTTAATTTTTTATACATTAAAATTAGATGTCTCTTGCTTAACTTTAGTATAGCAGAGGTAAGAAAGGAATGATAATTATTTATGAAAAGATTTGGTTCTCAAAGTATAAAATTTGATAACCCAATTAGTATATTAGAAACATCTTCTATTGTTGGTCCAAAAGAAGCAGATGGTCCACTTGCAGAGTATTTTGATAAATGCTTAGAAGATGAATTTTGGGAAGAAAAAACTTGGGAAAAAGCTGAAAGTAAAATTATAAAAGAAACTGTTAATATGAATATTATGAAAGCTGGTCTTTCTGCTACTGATATTAACTATTGTTTTGCTGGAGATTTACTTAATCAATGTATCTCATCAAGTTTTGGTTTAAGGGAACTTGGTATCCCTCTTTATGGCATTTTTGGTGCGTGCTCTACTTTTGTTGAAGGTATGCAACTTTCTTCAATTTTTATTGATGGTGGTGCTGCAAGTCATTGTATCTGCTCTGCATCTAGCCATTTTTGTAGCGCGGAAAAGCAATTTAGGTTCCCACTAGAACTTGGAAACCAAAGACCTCCTACTTCTCAATGGACGGTTACTGGAGCAGGTTCTGCTATTCTTGCTAAAACTGGAAA
>CANRAB010000005.1 GCA_947628475.1 uncultured Clostridia bacterium | reverse complement strand
TTGATGAATCGTCTACTACTGTTCCGTATAAACCATCTTTATATTCTTGATATTGTTTTTTTAAGTCGTCATCTAAAATATTTAGATTATTTTTATCTCTTAATTCTATAAAAGCTTTATATGTTAGATTTGTATCTGCTTCTAATAAATCAGCAGCTAATGTTTCTATAATACTTCCTCTTAGTTCTTCAAATGTTGATGTTGCTAATTTATGAACTATATGATATCCGTAAGATGTTTTTACTGGTGTTTTACTATATTCCCCATCTTTTAACGCTACTAATTCATCTATATATGGTTGTTCAAGACTTGCTGTTTTTCCTTGGTAACCTAATTCTTCATGAACAATTTTATCACCGTATTCTTCTACGATTTCGTCAAATGTTTTTCCTTCATTTAATTTACCAATTATTTCATTTGCAAGAGCTAGAGCTTGTTCATCTGTAACTGTATCTGTTATTTCTACTAAAATATGTTCTGAATCGTAAGTTTCTATATTATCTTTGTTTTCATCATAGTATTTTTTTACTGCCCCTTCTTCTAATTTGCTTTCTAAAAAATCATACACATATTTATCAGATTTTGTACTTATTCTTATGTCATCTAAAAATTCATCGTAATTTGCAAATCCATTTCCGCTTAAAAAATCTTCCTCAGAATATCCCATACTTGCGTAATAATTAATATAATAATCTGCTTTATCTTTTGCATCTTCCTCTTCTTTATCTGTTAATTCGTACATATCATTAAGAATAATTTTATCTACCTCATTTATTAAAAAGTTTAATCCATTTGACATTTTTGCTTTATTATATATAGTTTGAGTTGTTATTGCTTTTCCGTCTACTGTTGCTATTGCTTCATCCCCAAATCTTAATCTTGCAATCCCTGCTGATTTTGCAAAATAATCCATAAAAAATCCCACAAGACAAGTTAAAATTATGCCAATAATTAATCCAACAACTGCAGGTATCATCCTCTCTTTTGTAATAAGTTTGTTTCCTTTTTTTTGTTCTCCATCCATAATAAAAATTCCTTTCTTTTTTTGCATATTGTATTAAATATTTATTAAATTAACATTAAAAACAAATTAAATTTTATATTCTATAAACTTATGTGCTTTTAGACTATTTTTTACGTCTAGTATCCTTTGATTTGATGAACCTCTAAATTTTAATGTTGGATCTTTCTCATCTTGTTTGAATCTTCCATCAACTAATATATCTATATCTTTTAAACATTTATTTGTAGCTTCATCATTCCTTGATAATAATTCATCTAATGTATATCCAGAATAACACCATACATTAAAGTTTGGTCTTATTGCCTTTACATCTTGAATGAATTTATGAACTTCATTTATATTTTCTTTACATAATGGCTCTCCACCACTTATAGTTATACCCTTTAATATTGAGTTTTCTTTTATTCTATTTAGTATTTCTTGCTCGTTAAATTCTTGTCCATAATTAAAGTTTTGTGCTTCTTGATTATGGCAACCCGGACAATGATGTGGACATCCACTTACAAATAATACTGCTCGCCATCCTTCACCATTTGAAATACTTTCATCATAAAATCCTGCTATCTTCATTTTTTTCAGTCCCTTCGGGTCAAATTTATTATATATTGTAGTGTAAAGAATATATAACATATTCTTTACACTTTTTTACTTAAGTATGCGTAACTCTATCATGTAATTCTGCTAATTTTCCTTTGTTCCAACGAGAAGTTGTTCCTACTAAATATCCTGTTATTCTTTGTATAGTATCAATGTTTTCACTATGGCAAACTGGACATTCTTTTAAGTTTGCATCTGCATTTTCAAATCCACAATCCAAACATCTTGATCTTGTATGATTTATTGAACCATATCCCATATCATACTTATCCATTAAATCAACAACTGCTTCTACTGTTTCTGGATTATGTGTTGCATCTCCATCTAACTCTATGTAGAATATATGTCCTGCATTTGTAAGTTTATGATATGGTGCCTCTATTTTTGCTTTTTGTTCTGCTGTACATTTATACCATACTGGAACATGATTACTATTTGTATAATAATCTCTGTCTGTTACTCCTATTATCGTTCCAAATTCTTTTCTATCCATCTTTGTAAATCTTCCTGATAACCCCTCTGCTGGAGTAGCAAGTAATGAATAATTTAAGTCATATCTTTCAGAGTATCTATCACATGCTTCCCTCATTTGTGTAATAATTTCTATTCCTAATTTTTGAGATTTTTCAGATTCTGCATGATGTTTTCCTGTAAGAGCTATTAAACATTCTGCTAAACCTATAAAACCTATGCTTAATGTTCCATGTTTTAATACATCTTCTACATTATCTGTTGGGTGTAATTTCTCACTATCTTGCCATAAACCAGACATTAATAGTGGGAATTGTTTAGCTACTGCTGTACATTGGAATTTATATCTATCGTATAATTGTCTTGCAGCAATATCTGTATATGTTTCTAGTTTATTTAAGAATATCTTTTTTACTTCTTTATTGTATTTTTCTGTCATATATTTTTCGCTATCTTTTCCAAGTTCAAAATTCATTCTTAGATTTGCTTGAGCTTCTTTTGCAGATTCTATTGCTATTTTTACTAAATTAACAGTTGTAAATGATAAATTTCCTCTTCCTACTGAAGTATCTTCTCCATGTCTATTTCCAAATACTCTTGTTCTACATCCCATTGTAGCTACTTCATAATAATATCTGTTTGGATCATCTGCTCTCCATTTTTCATGTCTATTGAAAGAAGCATCTAAGTTTAAGAAGTTAGGGAAAAATCTTTTTGCAGATACTCTACATGCCATTTTGTATAAATCATAATTTCTATCTTCTGGTAAATAATTTACTCCTCTTTTTTTCTTCCAAATTTGAATTGGGAATATTGGAGTTTCTCCGTTTCCTACTCCTCTTTCTGTTGATAATAACATTTCTCTTATTATACATCTTCCCTCTGGTGAATCATCTGTACCATAGTTTATTGAACTAAATACTACTTGGTTTCCACCTCTTGAATGTATTGTGTTCATATTATGTATAAATGCTTCCATAGATTGATGTACTCTATCTACTGTATTATTTACTGCTAATTGTACATATTTTTCATCACCTTTTAAATCTTTTGTCTCAGCTTTTATATAATCTTTAACTTTATAATCATATAGGTGTGATAAATCTTTATCTACAACTTTCTCTATTTTTTTCACTTCTTCTTTGTATGTTAATTTTACATATGGAGCTAAATAATAATCAAATGCTGGAATTGCTTGTCCACCATGCATTTCATTTTGTACAGTTTCCAATGATATACAACCAATTATACTAGCTGTTTCAATTCTTTTTGCTGGTCTTGAACTTCCATGTCCTGCTCTAAATCCATTTTCTAATATTTTATCTAGTGGATGTTGTAAACATGTTAAACTTTTTGTTGGGTAATAATCCTTATCATGTATATGAATATATCCATCTTTTACAGCTTGTCTTGCTTCTTTTGATAATAAGAAGTCATCAACAAATGGTTTTGTTGTTTCACTAGCAAATTTCATCATCATTCCTGCTGGTGTATCTGCATTCATATTAGCGTTTTCACGTGTTACATCATTAGACTTTGTTTCTATAATTTCTAGGAACATATCTTTTGATTTTGCTTTTCTAGCTACATCTCTATTGTATCTGTATGTAATATATTCTTGAGCAACTTCTTTTCTTGATGAACCCATTAATTTCTTTTCTACTAAATCTTGTATTTCATAAACAGATACCTGTATTTTATCCTTTAATTGATTTTGCACACTATCTGCTATTTTTGTAGCTAAGTCAATATCTACACCACCTGATGTATGAGACATTGCTAAAGTAATTGCTTTAATAATTCTTTCTTCATTAAATTCTGTTATTCTTCCATCTCTTTTAATAATTTGCATAACACATCTCTCCCCCTATGTTTTACTTCAATTTAATTTCTTTTGTTTCATTATTATATTGTAACTTTTGTTATTAATAATAATACCTATTATTTGTTTCGGGAAATTGTAGAAACGCCACATAACTACAACCAAGAGACTTTGATAGGTTTTGAATAAAAAATCTTTTGTATAAATTTTTGTTCTTCTTAAATTGTATTCCTATTTTATATTATTAATAAATTAAAGTCAATATAAAATAGGAATTTGTAATATTACATTTATGTTACAAATTAATTACATTTATATTACATTTTATCTTCTTCGGCATCTACTGCATCCGCAATTCCAGTAATTGTTATTAGCGTTGCCTCCAGCATTACTGCTATTATTGTTGTTATTTTCATTATTATTACTTCCAGTATTTCCGGTGTTACTGTTGTTGCTTCCAGTGTTATTATTATTTCCAATATTATTGCTTTCAGTGTTGCTGTTATTATTTTGAATTAAATCAAGTATTAAATTATAAATATCATTTTCTCTATGACATTTTTTTCTTAATATATGAACAATAAATGCCGTTAAAAGTGCTAGTAATGTATATGCGAGTGTTGCTATTAAAAATGTCTCATCAAAGGCAGCAAAAGTTACAATTAAAAATACTGCAAATACTAAACTAGCTACTGCAATCGGGTTTTTAAGTAATATTTCAAGTATAGCTGATATAATAATTACAGCTATAGGTAATGCAAAAAAAATTAATAAAGTATCCATATTATACCTCCATTACATAATATGAATACTTTATTAATTTTGTGTATTAATCGTACCAAGCCAGTTCCCAATCATTAAATCTAATAGTATCTCCATCTTTTGCTCCCGATTTTCTTAGAGCATCATCTATGCCTAAATTTGTAAGCATTTTTTGAAAATAGTACATAGATTCATTGTCTGCTAAATTCACCCTGCTCATTAACCTATCTACGTCTGGTCCTTTAACAATAAATTCACCATTTTCTTTTATAATTTCAAATCCTTGTTTTTCTTCTTTTAATGTATATACTTTTCTTTCATTACCTTCCATTATATCTTCTTTAGGTAGTTTCTTTAATTCTTTTGCTACATCTTTAAATAGTTCTTTCAAGCCTTGACCTGTAGCAGCAGATATTTTATATATTTTAAGGTTTAATTTATTTGCCATTTCTTCTAATTCTTTATAACCAGTATCATCTTGCATGCTATCTATTTTGTTTGCAACTATTATTTGTTTTCTATTACTCAATTTTTCACTATATTTTTTTAGTTCTTTATTTATTATCTTAAAATCTTCTACTGGTTTTCTTCCTTCTGTGCCTGAAACATCTATTACATGCAATAATAATCTTGTTCTTTCTATATGACGCAAAAATTGTAAACCTAAACCGATTCCTTCACTTGCTCCTTCAATAATTCCAGGTATATCAGCTATTACAAAACTTTCTCCATATTCTGTTTTAACTACTCCTAAATTAGGTTCCAATGTTGTAAAATGATAATCTGCAATCTTAGGTCTGGCAGAAGTAACCATTGAGAGTATAGTTGATTTTCCAACATTTGGAAAGCCAACAAGTCCTACATCAGCTAATAACTTTAACTCTAGTATTAATTCCTTTTCTATGCCCTTTTCTCCACCTTGAGCAAAATGTGGAGCCTGCCTTGTTGCAGTTGCAAAATGCGAATTTCCTTTTCCTCCTCTGCCTCCCGGTAAAATTAATTCCTTTTGCCCTGGTGTAGAAAGGTCAGCTATAATTTCTCCTGTTTCATTATCTTTTATAACTGTTCCAAGTGGTACTTTTATATATAAATCCTCGCCTTTTTTTCCATAACAGTTATTACCACTACCATTTTCACCATTTTGTGCTTTATATTTTTTATTATACCTAAAATTAATTAAAGTGTTTGAATCAGGATCAACAATAAAATATACATCTCCACCTTTTCCTCCGTCTCCGCCATCTGGACCACCTGCTGCTACATATTTTTCTCTTCTAAAAGTTATAGCTCCATTTCCACCATCTCCAGATTTAACGAATATTTTTGTATAATCTGTAAGCATTTTTTCACCATCCATTCCATTTATAATTCGTATCCTGCAAATATTATTTTTGTTAGAAAACAATATTAACTTTTTAAATTATAATTCCAATTTTTTCTTTAACTGTATTTAATGTTTTTGATGCTAATTTTCTTGCATTATCAGCACCTTTTTTATATATTGTCTCTAAATATTCTGGATTATTCAAGATTTCTTTATATTTTTTTTGAATTGGCTCCAATTTTTCTACTACTGCTTCTGCCACTTTAGTTTTAAAATTACCATAACCAGAACTTTCAAATTCTTTTTCAATTTCTTCCATTGTTTTAGATGTGCAAGAACTATATATTTGCATTAAGTTACTTACTCCTGGTTTATTTTCCGGATCAAATTTAACTATGTTTTCTGAATCCGTTACTGCTTTTTTAAATTTTTTTAATATTACCTCTGATTCATCTTCTAAGAAAATTACATCATTTAAGTTCGTAGCACTTTTACTCATTTTACTTGTTGGATCTTGCAACCCCATTATTCTGCTACTTGTTTTTGCTATGTATCCTTCTGGTATTGTAAATGTTTCACCATATATTTTATTAAATCTCTCTGCAATATCTCTTGCAATTTCTAAATGTTGCATTTGATCTGCTCCCACTGGAACTAAGTTTGCCTGATATAATAATATATCTGCTGCCATAAGAACTGGATATGTAAATAAACCTGCATTTATATTATCTGCATGTTTTGCTGATTTATCCTTAAATTGTGTCATTCTTGAAAGCTCTCCCATATAAGTATAACAATTTAAAATCCATCCAAGCTCTGCATGCTCCTTTACTTGTGATTGAATGAATATATTGTTTTTTTCTGGATCTAATCCTGATGCAACATATATAGCTAATATTTTTAATGTATTGTTTCTTAGTGTTTCTGGATTATTTCTAACTGTTAGAGAATGTAAATTTGCTATCATATAATAACATTCATATTCTTCCTGCATTTTAACAAAATTATCGATTGCTCCTAAATAATTTCCCAATGTCAACTTTCCTGTTGCCTGAATTCCACTTAAAATAATTTTTTTACTCATACATATACCCCTTCCCTTATAGCTTTTTATAATAAATTAGCAAAAAGTCATCAAATTCAAAGTTTAAATTTGATGACTTATGTCTTACTTAGTTTCAACTGGGTAAACACTTACTTGTTTTTTGTCTTTACCTTTTCTTTCATATTTTACAGTTCCATCTACTAAAGCAAATAATGTATCGTCGCTACCAATATCTACATTGTTTCCTGGATACATCTTTGTTCCTCTTTGTCTTACTAATATATTTCCTGCAAGAACAAATTGTCCGTCTGCTCTTTTTATACCTAAACGTTTAGATTCACTGTCACGTCCATTCTTTACACTACCTTGACCTTTTTTATGTGCCATCTATCTCAACTCCCTCTTACTTTAATTTTATCTTAACATTCTATTACTCTCTTTTTATGCTTCTACTTTTTTTGTTGCAGTCTTTTTAGTTGTTGTTTTCTTTTCTGCGCCTTCATTTTTCTCTGCTGATGTTGCAGTTTTTATAGCTGTTATTTCAACTTTAGTATAAGGTTGTCTATGTCCTTGTTTTGTTCTTTCATTCTTTTTAGGTTTCATTTTGAAAACTATTATTTTCTTACCTTTTCCGTGTGATACGACTTTTCCTTCAACTTTCACACCTTTTACATAAGGATTTCCAACTTTTACTTCTTTTTCATCAGATACTAGAATTACTTTATCAAAATTAACTTTTTTTCCTTCTTCAGCATCTAATTTTTCAAAAAATACTGTTTCTCCTTCTACTACTTTGTATTGCTTTCCACAAGCTTCAATTATTGCATACATTATAGAAAAGCACCTCTTCTTTCTTTTAATACTCGCTAAGTTTTAATTTTAGGTAGCTTTAACGCTTTTTTTACCTAACTTAAGCGGCTTACGAATTAATATTTTACCATAGTTTTCTAATATTGTCAACCTAAAATTTAAAAATTTTGGCAATTTATTTTTATGTATAATTATAGGTTGCTTTTATTAATTTTCTAATAATAAACTTCTACTAAATACAAACCATTTGCCGGCATTGTTTTCCCAGCCTTATTTCTATCCTTGGCTTCTATTATTTCAGGAATGTCTTCTGGTAAGATTTTTCCTAACCCTACATCAACTATTGTTCCAGATATTATTCTTACCATATTATACATAAATCCACTACCTGTAAGTTCTATTATTATTCGTTCCCCTTCTTGCCTTACTTCTGCCTTATATATAGTTCTTATTGAATTTTTGCTGCTGGTACCACTTGCTTTAAATCCTTTAAAATCATGTTCTCCTTCAAAAAATTGTATGGCTTGTTTCATTTTTTCTACATCTAATTTTTGGGGAATATGACATTCTAATTCTCTATATATTGCACTTCCTTGACTTGAATTATTTATTATATATCTATATTTTTTTCCTTTACAATTATAACGTGCATGGAAATTTTCATCTACTTCTTCTGCTTTTTTTATTACTATGCTTTTTTTTAATTTAGAATTAATCGCTACTGCCATCTTTCCTATTTCTATATTACTGTTTGTTTTAAAATTTGCTACTTGTCCTAAACTATGAACTCCTGCATCTGTTCGACCTGAAGCTGTAAGTTCAACATCTTCTCCAGTTATCTCTTTTATTGCCTGTTCAATTTCTCCTTGTATATTTAATTTGTTAGGTTGTTTTTGCCAACCTCCAAATTTTCTACCGTCATATTCTATTGTAAGTTTTATATTTCGCATTATTGCCCCTTTTTACTTTTTCTTTTATCATCATTTTTTGGAATTAAATTTTTTATAAGTATTTGCTTTAACGCTTCTTCTTTAACGTCTGCTATTAAAGTACCGTTTTTTGCAACAGATATTTTTCCTGTTTCTTCTGACACTACTACTACAATACTATCAGATTCTTTTGAAATTCCTATTGCTGACCTGTGTCTTGTTCCTAAACTTTTTGATATGTTTTTATCACTAGCTAGTGGTAACATACATGCTGCTGCCATAACCTTATTTTCACTAATTATAACTGCACCATCGTGAAGTGGAGTATTAGGTTCAAATATATTAACTAATAATTGAGGTGATATTTCTGCTCCAATTAATACACCTGTATCTATTATGTCTTTAAGCTTTATATCTCTTTCAAATACAATTAATGCTCCTATTTTTGAATTTGACAATTCAGTCGCTGCAATAGTAACTTTATATATGTTTTCTTTTATTTTTGCAGCAATATCATGTTCTATTCCAAAAAATCTATTTATTTTATTTGAACCAAGTTGTTCTAAGGCTCTACGTAGCTCAGGCTGAAACATTACTATTAATAATATAACACCATAAGTCATAAATGATGTTAATATAAAGTTTAATATTCTAAAGTTTAAAAGTGAACTCAATATTGTTGCAACAATTAATAATATTATTCCTTTTAATAATTGTAATGCTCTTGTTCCTTTTACAACTTGAATAAACTTAACTACTAAGAAAGCAACTATAGCTATATCAACTATGAATGTTATTAAATCATAAGGACTATCTATTAGATTTTTTATAAAATTACTTATACTGCCTTCTTTTAGTGATGGTATTTCTAAAGTATTTAGCATTAATAATGCCTCCTTATCCTACAAATATCATATATAATAATGATGTAGATACACCTAAAACCATCAATGCAGCCATAATTGCCGCAAAAATTCTTACTAAAATTTTGCTTTTTTTATCCATGTCTTGCACTCCCTTTCTTTAGTTTATACTCATTTTCTATAATTGCCATAATTATTTGCACTGTTTTTTCTAAATCATCATTTTTTAAAACATAATCATAAAGCCCTATTTTAGATTCTTCATAATCAAATCTATTTAACCTAAGTTCTATTTCTTTTAAATTTGCTTTTTCTACTCTATGTTCTAATCTTCTTCTTAATTCTTCTTTTGGAACTCTTAAAAAAATGGTTACAATATCTATCTCATTTTTTAATAATTTTAATAGATTTTCTGTTCCATTTACTTCTATATCTTTTACAATAATTTTACCAGATTTAATTTTTTCATCTAAAATTTTTCTTGATGTTCCATAATAATGTTCATGATGTACTGAATATTCATAAAATTCATTTTCTCTTATTTTTTCTTCAAATTCCTCTGTTGTAATAAAATTGTATATTTGTCCATTTACTTCGCCTTCTCTAGGTTGTCTGTCTGTGTATGATGGCATTGATATTACATTTTCCATTCTATTCATTAACTCTTTTTTTATTGTATCTTTTCCTGCTCCAGATACACCAGACAATAGTACTAACATTCTTTCACCTTACCTTCAGCAATTTCATTTGCTGCTAATGTTACTGCAGATTTTTCCTTTACTTTTGTTAAAGGTACTTGCCCTGCGGCTATTTGTCTTGCTCTTTTAGATACTAATATTACAAGCTCAAATCTATTATCAACTACTTGTAATAAATCTGTAACTGTTGGTTTAATAATCATTTTTATCAATTCCTTTCTTTATTTAAAAACTATTCTTCTATGTTTTCATCCTTTGATATACTATTATCTAATCTTGAAGCTAATGTTTCTGGTTGTACTGCTGATAAAATAATATGCCCCGAATCCATAATAAGTACGGCCCTTGTTCTTCTACCACAAGTTGCATCTATTGCTGTTTTATCATCTTTTGATTCTTGAACTAGCCTTTTTATTGGTGCTGCTTCTGGACTAACAATTGAAACAATTTTGTTAGCAGAAACAACATTTCCAAAACCTATATTTAGTAGCTGCATTAAATTTCCTCACTTTCATTATCCTAATTTCTTAAACTTTTTCTTCGTTACTGGTATTCACTTTCTTCTTTCTTGTAGTTGTTGTTTTTGTTCCAGTTTTAGTTGTTGTATTATTTGTTTTTGGTTCTGAGGTTTTTTTAGTTGTTTTCTTAGAAGTAGAAGTTGTCTTTTTCTTTTCTGTAGTTGTTTTACTCTTTGAAGTTTTTTCTGTTGTTTTTTTAGGTTTATTTTCCTGTTCATTACTTTTTAATACATTTCCTGTTTCATCTACTGCATTTTCGTTATTTGCTAATTTTTCATTTTGTGATGATGTAGTAGTTGTTTTTTTCTTTGTAGTCTTAGTTGTTCCTGTTTTTTTATCTGTTTCTGTTTTTGGCTTTCTTCCCCTCTTTGTTTGAGTTGGTTTGTTTTCTATCTCTTGCATTTCCTTTTGTCTTTTGATTTCATATTCCTTTACTAATTCATCTTTACTCTCTTTCTTTATTATGTCTGCTATATCGCTTGTCCTTGATAAATTCTTTTTATTTTCTATATTATATATAACTAATATTTTTATAATGTAATAAATACAAACAATACCAATTATTGCATATATAGCAATGTAACTAAATTTTAAAAATATATACGGAGAAAACAATGTAATAATAGATAAAACTAGTATTTCTACTCCAGATATAGCAATTGCTCCATCATCTTTTTTATAAGCTACTTCAAAAGCTATTAACGATAAAATTAATAATTCGATTGCACCAATATTATATGAAAACACAGATAAGACTTTTTCTTGAGATTTTGAAATAACAAAGAAAATTACTACTAATACCATAATAGCCATACCTATTGCACCATTTGCAATAATCCTATTCTTTATTTTTTTCTCACTCTCTTTTGTCATTTTTCTTTCTTTTCTTATATCTTCTATTCCATTTAATACATTCTTCTTCAATTTTTTCATTCCTTTCTCATCTGTTATTCTAATTCATATAGGATAATACTGCTTACAACTATTCCTACTGTTTCAGTTCTTAAAATTCTTTTTCCTAATGTTATCTTGGTTGCTCCTGACATTACCAGTTCTTCTACTTCGTGTTCTTCTATTCCACCTTCTGGACCAATTATTACACCTATCTTTAGATTTTGTTTTTCTTTTAATTTTTTTAATTCACTTTTTAATGTACATTCTGTTTCATTTTCATAAGCTAATAATACTATATCATACTTTTCAATTAAATTACATATTTTTTTAAAATTTATTACATTTTTTACTTCTGGTATGCTATTTCTTCCACTTTGTTTTGCCGCTGTTTCGGCAATTTTTTGCCATCTTTCAATCTTTTTTGCTTCACTTTTTTCATCTAACTTTACAATACATCTTTCCATTTGAACAGGGACAAAAGTTTTTACGCCAAGTTCTGTACATTTTTGAATAATTAGTTCCATTTTTTCTGCTTTGGGTAGTCCCTGAAATATTGTTATATCAATATTCGATTCTGTTTCATTTTCTAATTTTTTTAATATTTTACAAACTATATTCTCTTGTGTTATTTGTATTATTTGGCACAAAAAATTTTGAGATGTATCTTTGTTACATATATTAATTTCATCGTCTATTTGTTTTCTTAGAACATTTCCTATATGTTTTACATCTTCACCTACTAAAGTTATTTTATCGTCATATATTTGCTCTGATTTTACAAAAAATTTCGGCATTTTACCTCCATAAAAGTTATTTAGTATTTGACTTTTACATAACATTTATATTTTATCACATTTTTTTAATTTTGTGAAGAGAAAAATAAAAAAATTGATTTTATATTATTTTTTGTATAAAAAACATTCTTTTTCATGTGAATTTATTATACCTATGGCCTGCAAATATGAATAAATTATTGTAGAACCTACAAATTTCATTTTTCTTTTTTTCAAGTCCATTGAGATATTATCTGAAAGATCAGATGTTGTTTTATTTATTTCATATATAACTTTTCCGTCTGTATATTGTTTTAGATAATTATAAAATGAACCATATTCTTCTTCAATGCTCTTAAAGATTTTTGCATTATTAATTACTGCATTTATTTTTAATTTATTCCTTATAATTTTTTCATTCTTTAATAATTCTTCTACCTTTTTATCATCATATCTAATTATTTTATCTATATCAAAATTATCAAATGAATTTGCAAAATCTTTTCTTTTATTTAATACACACTCCCAAGAAAGTCCCGCTTGAAACATCTCTAATATTAACATTTGGAATAAATAGGTTTCATCAAAATTAGGTACACACCATTCCTCATCATGATATTTTACATATAGTGGATTTTTTAAATTGCACCATTTACATCTTTTTTTATTATCCATTTTTACCTTTCCTCATTATATCTTTTAAAATTAATTATATACCTTTTCCATGTTTTTTACATAATCACATATAATGTTTGCTGTTTTTTCAGTTCCTATAGATGAATCTATACACAAGTCATAATTTTCAAACTTTCTCCATTCTTTTCCTGCAACCATTTTATAATAACTTGCTTTTTCTTCACCTAAATATTTACTGTTCTCTTGATTTTCCATCTCGTTCCTCTTTTTTATTTTTGTCTTTAGCTGTATTTTGCTTTAAAATATTAGTTTTTTATTTGTAAAGGCAAAAAACAAGCATATAATTCCGTTCGAAATTATACGCTTGCTTAAGCTGTTTCGACATTAATATTATATATTTTTTTCAAAAATTTTTCAAGAAAAAATTTGAAACTTTTTTAATTTTCTGCACCATTTGAACATGATGAGTAACCTATCTTTTACTTTTATATTAATTTATTAACTTCTTTTTGTATTTCGTTAAAATCATATCCCGCTGATTTTAATCTATTTTTTCTCTCTAAACCATTTCCCCATTTTCCGGCAATTACCTCTTTTACTATTGTATCTATATCTTTTTTTGAAGTTTGTGAAACACTTGTATTAGCTTTTACAATTACATCGTCATTTACCCATCCTAACTTTCCATTATCCAATAAATATGGATTCAATGCACCTGCAATTATTTTTGTAATTGTACCAGTAGTTTTTGTTGGCTTTAGTTTTTTTGTGGAATTACTTGCAACATATACTCCATTTATAACTACTGTATCTCCAATTTTTTGGCTGTATGTCTGAGTCTCAGGTATTTTTGGATTTTCTTTATTACCATCCAATATTTCATTTACTACATTTGCAAGTTCCGGCAACTTGCTTTCTAAGTAGTTACCTGGACATTTAGTATTAGAAAACATATTGTGTTTAGTTAAACTACCACTAGGTTTTCCATCATATACTAATCTAAAATTATACCTTCTACATATATCTACACATAAATTTACTAAAGATTTCCATGCTGCATCTGATATAGGATAATCTCCGCCCACAGAACTATTTGATACTTCTATTGTTATTGCTTGACAATCATTAGAAACTGAACTAGATGTCCATGCTCTATTTTCTTCATCAACGTACAATGCAATTTCCCCATTATTACCTATACCATAATTTGCACTTGCATTTCTTCCTTTAGTTTGAAATATTTTTCCACATTGTGTTGCCGTTAGTACTCCTGCCATGTGATGTGGCGTAATTTTACATATTTTATATCCTTTTCTTCCCTTTGTATAATTGCTTTCACTTGCTTCTACCACTACAGTCGCTAAACTTGATTTTGTCATTCGTTTTCACCATCTTCCTTGCAATCTGATAATACCTCTAACATTTCTGGAGTTATCTCTATTTCCCCATCAATTATTTCATTTTCTTCCAATTAAATACCTCCTCTATTTAATTTTAATATCATTATATTCAAATCATAGCTATGTTGTTCTTAATATCAAAACTACTGCCATTTTCATAAAGGCTGTACTTAATCTTACAATTATATTATTTCTTTTATCTTACCACTTCTATACGCATCTAATAACATTTTTAGACCATCTATTTCTCTTTGCAGTGTTTTGCCAACATCAGTATCTGCAACACTTTTTCTCTCCATATTTTTTTCATTAACCATTATATCATATTTAATGTCTTTTTCTTCTCTTATTGCCTTCATCTTTGAATCAAATGGTTCATTTGCTGCTAATATTAATCCATAAGAATTATATGTTAAAGTGTAGCCTGCTCTTCCTGTTTCTTGTCTATAACTCTTTGCAAATCCACCATCTATTACTAATAATTTTCCATTTGCTTTTATTGGACTTTCTCCATCTTTTTCTTTTACTGGGATATGACCGTTTATAATATGTGAAGTTTCTTTGTCTAGTCCAAACTCTTCAAATATTTTATCACAAATTTTTTCCTGTTGTACTAATGTATAATATGGATTTTTTATCTCTTTTCTTACTTCTTCATCGTTTAAGAAGTATCTTTCAAAAGTTGCTGATTTTTCTTTTCCAAATAGTGGAGATTTTGCTCCACACCATAAATACCACATTATATCTAAAGCATTTCTATCTTTTTTATGAATTTCTCTTTGCATATAAGCTTTATTTATTAACCCTTCTATATAGTCCAAATATGATTTTCCAGATAATTTATTTCCATATACATCTATCTCTGAAAATTCGCCATTTTTATCCATTGGGATACATCCATGAAATAATAAATTAGAGTTAAAACACTTGTATAAACTTCCTTTTGAATATAGAAAGCTTAAATGTCTTTGAAGCGCTTCACTATTCTTAAAAGATTCTTTTAATCTATACATTATTTCTCTTTCTTCTTCTGTTAATTTATATGGATCCTTTGGATTTATTGTTGGGAAATTTTTATCATTTAGTACATAGTTCTTACCATTTATCTCAACAGTTCCTTTTTCATAATCAATATGTTCAAGTAATAACCTATCTTGCATATTATATTCTGGATGCCTTTTTATAAATTCGCCCTCTACTTTAAATTGAATTATCGAAATTGCTTTATGTATTTTCGCTATTGTTTCTTCATCTCTTTTTAAATAACGCTTATAATCAAAAACCTTTGGTTTAAATGTTGTACATGGATCATCTTTGTATGTTTCCAACGCAAATGTTGCAAGTGGTCTTATATTTATTCCATATCCATCTTCTAAAGTGTCTGTGTTATCGTATCTACTACATATCCTTACAACATTAGCAATACACGCCTCATTTCCACATGCTGCTCCCATCCATAAAATATCATGATTTCCCCATTGAATATCTAAACTATGAAAATTCATCAAAGTATTTAATACTTTTTTTGCTTCCGAACCTCTATCAAATATGTCTCCTACCACATGTAAATGGTCTATTGCCATTCTTTTTATCAAATCTGATATTGCCACTATAAATTCATCGGCTCTATCTAACTCTATTATTGAATTTATTATTTGTTTATAATATTTTTCTTTATCTGGACCTGCACCTTGTAAATGCAATAGTTCATCAATAATGTAGTCAAACCCTTTAGGCATTGCCTTTCTAACTTTTGATCTTGTATATTTTGAACTTACTTCTACTGCTACTTCTGTAAGTCTATATAATGTTATACTATACCATTCCTTTAAATCTTCAACTTGAGACTTTACAATATTTAATTTTTCCTCTGGATAATATATTAATGTTGCAAGTGCACGTCTTTCATGTTCTGTTATTTGATTTTTAAATATTTGTTCTATTTTACTTCTTATAATTCCAGATCCATTATTTAATATGTGCGAAAAAGATCCATATTCTCCATGTATATCACTTAAAAACAATTCAGTTCCTTTTGGTAAATTGAGTATGGCTTGTAAGTTTATTATTTCCTCTGAAACTTTCTCTACATTCGGATATTGCTTATTTAAAACTTTTAAAAATTGCTCTTTATTTATTTCCATATAAACCTCAATCCCTTTCTTCCTCTTATTAAAACACGTTCACAATAACTAGGTTTAGTTTGTAAACAACATATAAATTATATCATTACTATATATATGTTGTAAAGTTCTTGCTTCTTACAAAAAAACAAGCATATATGCTTGTTTTTTTGTAATTTTACTCTTATTTAAACCTTTTTCCTTTACCTCTTTTTGTTCTTCCTTCATCTTCAGGCACATCTAAAAATTCATTCCACCTTTCAGCTATACTAGACCTAACAGCATCTCTTTCTTCCATATATGTATTTGCTGCTTCTTTAACTTCATCTTCTTGATTTGATATATTATTTTTTTCTATTCCTAATGCACCATTTGCTCTTTCCATTAAATTTTCTTTATTAAATTCTGCTAACTTTGATAATAAGTATTGGTAATTTCTATAGTCATGTATAAAATAAATAGTTAATCCTGCTAATGCAGTTGTAGCAACCGCTAACATACCAACAATTATTTTATTATAATTTGCCATTCCCCATTGTTTTAATGTTGCTCCTATTCCTGTAAACCATTTTGTTATCTTTTGCATTGTAGTTAATGGTACTACTACGTCTTCTTCTTCCTTGTCTAATATTATTTTATAAGTTTTCTGTTCTTCTAGTCCTTCTTCGTTTGTTAAAGTTACTTTTATTGTTATTTCATTTCTTCCTGTCTCTAACTTTTCATTACCAATTACTTCTATAACAGCATTTTCCTTATTAGATATTGCTTCTATTTGCAGATTCTCTACAATATTTGGAATTATTTCTTCTATATTATATTCATATACATTCCCTACAAATTCTGGTGTTAAAGCTAATGTTACTTTTTCTCCATTTTCATCTACATAGGATACCGTTAATGTTTGCAAACCTAATTCTGGTTGATTCCTTATTGCCAATATTTTATATACAGATGTACTACCATCTTCTGCTTTTACTGTTATTTCTATATGATTTTCTCCTATCTGTAGTTCTTCATTTCCAGTTATAGTTACTGTTGCCCTTGAGTCTTCTGGTGTTGCAGATATATTTAATTTATTCATTTCATTTGTTACACTTATTGTATATTCTTTAGTATCCGAATTAAATTCCGGTGAAATTACTCCTTCCGCTATTGCTAACCCTGCTAATTTTGAATTGCTTGATTTTGTAATTTCATTTGTACTAGAACTACTATTAGATGGTTTTGTTGTTGTAGTTGTAGGTTTATTATTGCTTCCACTATTTGAACTTCCACTACTACCACTAGGAGTTGTTCCAGAACTTGGCTGTTGTGTTGTTGGTGGTTCTTGTACTGGTGCTACAATAGATACACTCTTTGACGCGCTAACATTTTCATCTTCTTCTGTTACATAATCTGCTACAGCTCCTGATGCAGAAATTGTAACTACTCCTGAACTACCAGCTGTACAACTAAAACTTAAAGAACTATTATCTAACCAATCTGAGCCAGAACCTGAACCATTTTTAGCTGAAGCACTTATTGTTCCTGCTCCACCATTCAAAGTAACTGTAACAGTAAATACTTCTCCTGGAGATACTGAAGATTTAGAAGTACTAATACTTAAAGATGCTGCTTGTGAAATTGTTGATAATAAAATCAAAGTTGCTACCATCATAATCATCATTATTAAACTTTTAATAATTTTTTTACTCATTTTTCTTTTGTCCTCCTATTTTTGTATAATACATATTTATATTTAAAACCCTATTTTACTTACCTTCATAATATGATTTTTAATTTTTACATAATCTGCAGGTGTTATATTGTTATCTCCATTTACATCTGCTGCTATTCTAAAAGCATTTTCTAAAACTGTTATACCCATAATATTATTTTTTACTTTTACATAATCTGATGGTGTAATATTTCCATCTCCACTTACATCACCTAACATTACTACTGTATAATTTGCCCCATTTAATGTTACTTTTGCACCTGTTCCAAATACCGTTCCTTCTAAAACTGCTCCATCTATTTCTGTTATTTGTGTTTCTGGAGTAACCTTTAGAAGTTCTCCATCTATTTCATATTTTTCAACTGAAACTGGTGCTGACTGTAAATATGCTGAAGATACAAACCCTTGCGTTCCATCCATTAATTTTACTCTATACCAAATATGATTATCTACAGGAAATAATATTTTATCTATTACTGTTACTTGTGTTCCTTGACTTAAAACTCGTGTTATTTTAGTATTTGTTGTTGTAGGTCCATTTCTTAAATTACACATTGTAGATACAGTATATACTTCATTTACTACCTCAGTTGTACCAACATCTCCTAAATATTCTCTTGACGCATAACCTATTATTATTTGGCTACCAGTATTATAAACTACTCTATCCCAATAACGACCATCACTTGAAATTTCTTCTGCTCTTTCAATTCGTGTTAATATAGTTCCTTTTGGAGCCTTTGCTTTTATAGTATAATTTGTTGATGGACCACTACGTATGCTTAAATCTGTTATCTGTGTTTCAACTATAACATTTTCTGTAACAGAAGTAACATATCTTCCTGGTCTATCTTGTGGAACTGCTGGCATATTTTCATATATTGGTATTATAAAGTTAAAACTGCTATTTAAAATTCCTAATTCTTCATACGCATCATAAACATCTAAACTCTCTGTAAATGGTGCTGATACATTCTGTTGATATTGATGTCCATATACAGAATATTTGCTTGCACTATCTACATGATATTTTTGTAAATATAACGTATCTTGGTAATTTCCTATGTATCCACCTTTTAAAAATTCTGCTCCACCATTTATTGAAAGTTCTGGTGTGCTCCAGCCACTATCCTTTGCTCGTGCTAAACCATTTCTTATTATATCTGCTGTTGAATTTCCACTAGCTCCAATATTAAAATAATTATAATATCCAACATATGGTTCATAGTTTCCGGAAATTAAACTACTTGTTCCATTTCCCTGTTCTTGTCTAATCCTTGCTGCTAAATGATAAGGACTTACATTATTATTTTGCCCTGCTTCATATATTACTTGTGCATAAGATTTATTTATTACTTGAGGTATTCCATTTACATCTATATATTCAATTGTTGGTTTGTCCATAAATGTACCAGCAAGTATAGCTTGCACACCTTCTACTGTATGTACATTACTATTAAAAGATAATGTTTCAAATGCAAATATGTAAGTTTCATTTAACCAATTTCTTGGATCCATATAGTATGATACTGTCGCATTTGAAGCACAATACCATGACCCATTATCTCTAGGTGTCCAACCACATGTTGGGCAAAGCCACGCTTCTTTATTACCTTCTAATAAACTGTTATGTACTAAACTTCTCGTATGTAATGCTGTTGTTTCATTATATATAACATCGTTCCAATCTAAACCTGTATATAAAAGGGTAAAAGTCCAATTAGGATGAGTTGTTTTTAATTCTTGTACTAATGTATAAATCTCTGGATAATTTGATAATCTTGCTATATCCTCTGTTCTCTCTCTTGCTTGAACTTTATTATTTGTTGCTACAGTTAATATACAATACGACAATATAATCATAATTAACATTAATGCAACAACTTTTGTGATTTTTTTCATGTTTTTAACATTCATCTCCCTATATCCTTTGTAAAATTTTCACTGAATATAGTATATAATATTGAAAAATACAAGTCAATAAAATTAAGAAAAAATCTTGAGGAAATTTGTAACATTTTGTTTTCATCTTCATGTAACTTTTTTGTAATATTTTTAATACATTCTCTGTTTTACCGCTTCGTACATTACAATTCCTGCAGACACAGAAGCATTTAATGATGTTATTTGCCCTTTCATTGGAATTTTAAGCAATACATCACAATTTTCTTTTACAAGTCTTGACATGCCTTGTCCTTCATTTCCAATAACGATTGCTATTGCTCCTGTTAAATTTTCTTCATAGTAATACTTCGTTGCAGCAATGTCTGTTCCATATACCCATATATCATTTTCTTTTAATAAATTTATACTATCTGTTATGTTGTTTACTCTAGCTATTTTTACATGTTCAACTGCGCCACTAGCTACTTTATATACTGTACTATTTACACTGCATGCTCTTCTTTTTGGTATTATTATTCCATGAACTCCTGCTGTTTCTGCTGTTCTTATTATTGAACCTAAATTATGTGGATCTTCTATTCCATCTAAAATTAATATGAATGGTTTTTCATTTTTTTGTTTTGCTTCATTTATTATATCTTTTACTTCACAATAATTAAATGGTGGTACCATTGCTATTACCCCTTGATGATTATCTGTTTCAGCCATTTGATTTAATTTTGATTTTTCTACTTCCACTATAACTATTTTTTTATCTTTTGCCATTCCTATTATTTTATTTATAGAACCATGTTTTTCTCCTTTTTCTACAAATATTTTATTAATATCCTTACCCGTTTCTAATAATTCTAAAACAGAATTTCTACCTTCTATTTGATCTTGAAAAGAATCTTTTTCTTTCTTATTATTAAACTTTCTATTATCTTTCATTACTATCTACTTCCTTTACCGTTTCTTCTTGATTTTCTTTTTTATTATTCATACATTCTTTAGATATTTTTTGTTGTTGCTCTTGTTGCCATCTTTTTTCAAACATTATTGAATATCCTCTATATGCCCATATTATTTCAGGTGAATCAACTTTATATAAATAATCTGTATCTAAAATTACCATATCTCCCTTATTTAATTTTCTTCCTTTTTTCTCACCAGAAAATCCGATTGCATTTGGCGCAACATTTATTTCTTGTCCATTTAAACTTGGCATATTTGGCTTTGATAAGATACCAACATTCTCAAATACAGCATCTGTCCAAATTATTCCACTCTCTCTTAAATCTGCAAACACCTCGTATAATTTTTCTAAATTTTCTTCCGTTTCAGCAACTGTTTCTATCCTGTCTGCAATTTCCACACAAGCAAATGGTTCATTATTTCGTTTTTCATTTATAAAATTTATTCTAACTAATGGCTGCAATATTCTAGTATGATTTGGTATTTCATAAGATGCACGAATATCTCCTATTTTTAGTATTTTATCTTTTATTCTATAAACATCACTATAACTTCCAATATTAATTTTTTCTATTTCAATCCATTTACTATTTTCACTTTTTAACAACTCTTTAATCATTGTTGACAATGTAAGGGCATATTCTTCTACTAATTTCCCTTTATTTTTTATTCCTTCAATTTTATACGTGTTTAGTAATGACTTTGCCACCTCTAAATTATTTTCTTCTAACTGCTGTTCTAATACATCATCAATTTCTTTTGATACACCTTTAAGTATTTGAGCTATTTTGAATAAATATCTTTTTTCATTATTTTCTATTATACTTTTATAATTGTCTTCTATTAACTTTAGTCCTCCCGGAATTTTTTTTAACTCTTTTAAAAACACTTGCTCTGCATAAAATGCACTTTCTTCTCCATTATGGTTTATTTTTGTAAATCTTTTAATTATAGTTTCAAATTTTTCACTAATTATGCTTGTTGTAATATCTTCTTTAAATAAAGTAGTAATTAGTTTAGCTAAGTCCTCGTTATTTGTTCTATTCAAAATTTTTTCAAAGTTTTTTGATATAATTTTTTTAGCTACTCTTTTCTTATGTTTAAAAATTCTAGCAAATACGTTTTTATTATAAACACTTATTTGTTTATCTTGCTCCAATAATTCATTTACAATTTTAATTGTTGAACTATTTTTTGTATTAAGTTCCTCCAAAAATTGCTTTTTATTCATATTTTTATTTCCCCTTAATTTTAGCGAAATTATTTTATTCATCATCTAGTTTTAGTACCGCCAAAAATGCTTCTTGTGGAACTTCCACATTTCCTATTTGTCTCATTTTCTTTTTTCCTTTTTTCTGTTTTTCTAATAGTTTTTTCTTTCTTGTTATATCTCCACCATAACACTTTGCTAATACATCTTTTCTCATTGCTGATATTGTTTCTCTAGCTATTATTTTTCCACCTACGATTGCTTGTATTGGTATTTCAAATAATTGTCTTGGTATTACAGTTTTTAATTTTTCTGCCATTTTTCTTCCTCTCGTATATGCAGTATCTTTATGAACTATAAATGATAAAGCATCTACTTGTTCATTATTTATGTGTATGTCTAGTTTTACCAACTCTGATTTTCTATATTCGCTAAATTCATAATCAACTGAAGCATATCCTTTTGTTTTTGATTTTAATGTATCAAAAAAATCATAGATTATTTCATTTAATGGTAATTCATATTCTAAAGTTACTCTTGTACTATCTAAATATTTCATATCAATATATATTCCACGTCTATCTTGGCATATTTCCATTACATTTCCTACATAGTCTTTAGGTAACATTATTTCAGCTTTTACCATTGGTTCTTCTATATATTCTATGTCCTGCATTGGTGGTAAATCAACTGGGTTATATAGCTCTATAACTTCACCATTTCTTTTATGGACTTTATATATAACTGATGGAGCAGTTGTAATCAAACTTAAATCAAATTCTCTTTCTAATCTTTCTTGTATTATCTCTAAATGTAATAATCCTAAAAATCCGCATCTAAATCCAAAGCCTAAAGCTACTGATGTTTCAGGTTCATAACTTAAGGCTGCATCATTTAATTTTAGTTTTTCCAAAGCCACTTTTAAATTTTCATAATCTCCGCCGTCTAATGGGTAAACTCCACAATATACCATTGAATTTGCTTTTTTATATCCAGGAAGTGGTTCTTTTGCAGGATTTGCGGCTAAAGTTACTGTATCTCCTACGCTTAAGTCTGATACAGTCTTTATACTTGCTGCAATATAGCCTACTTCTCCTGCTTCTAATTTATCAGATACTTTATAACTTCCCGGTTCTAGGTATCCGAAGTTCTGTAACTACAAATTTTCTATTTGTAGCCATAAATAGAATTTCATCTCCTGTTTTTATCGTTCCTTCTACTACTTTAACATAACTAACTGCGCCTTTGTAATTATCATAAATAGAATCAAAGATTAGGCATCTCAATGGCTTATTTATATCTCCAACTGGAGGTTTAAAATCTGTTACAATTCTTTCTAATACTTCTTCTATGTTCAAACCAGATTTTGCTGATATACATGGAGCATCCATAGCTGGTATTCCAATTATATCTTCTATTTCTTTTTTTACTTCTTCTGGTCTTGCACTAGGTAAATCTACTTTATTTATAACTGGTAATATGTCTAAATTATTATCTAATGCCAAATAAACATTAGCTAGGGTTTGTGCTTCAACACCTTGACTACTATCTACAACCAAAATGGCTCCCTCACATGCTGCTAAACTTCTTGAAACTTCATAATTAAAATCTACATGACCTGGTGTATCTATTAAATTTAATATGTAAGTTTCTCCATCTTTTGCCTTATATTCCATTCTGATTGCCTGTGCTTTTATTGTAATTCCTCTTTCTCTTTCTAAATCCATATTATCAAGCACTTGACTTTCCATTTCTCTTGCAGAAAGCAAGCCAGTCTTTTCAATTAACCTATCTGCAAGCGTAGATTTTCCATGATCTATATGTGCAATTATACTAAAATTTCTAATTCTTTTTTGTTTATCCATTTATTTAACTCCCTTATCGTTAATAGTCAATAGATATAAATTAGTTATAGCTAAAGACTACCAAAATATTCTTCCAATGTTTTTATTACTTCATCTTTACTTTCTAATTGATTTACAATTTGTCTTACTTTACTTGAATCTTTTAAGTTTTTTAAATACCAACATATATGTTTTCTCATTTCTCTTATCCCTACATATTCGCCTTTTTCTTTTATTTCTAATTCCAAATGTTCTTTTATTATTTCAAATTTTCCCATTGGAGTTTTTTCTTTTATATCAGTACTTCCTTGCAATTTTGCTATTATATCTCCTATTTTCCAAGGCTCCCCTAAAATTCCTCTACCTATCATTATACCATCTACGCCTGTATATTCAAACATTTTTTTAGCTTCACTTGCTGTTTTTACATCTCCATTTCCAATTACAGGTATCTTTACTGCTTCTTTTACTTTTTTTATTAAATCTAAATTTACTTGTCCAGAATAATATTGCGCTCTTGTTCTTCCATGAACTGTTATTGCTTTTGCCCCTGCATCTTCTATCACTTTTGCTGCTTCAACTGCTACTATATTTTCATCATCCCATCCAGTTCTAATTTTTACGGTTACTGGTTTTTTTGTGCTCATTACCGTTTCTTTTACTATTTGATATACTAACTCTAAATTCAAAAGTAATTTACTTCCATCGCCATTTTTTACAACCTTGGGTGCTGGGCATCCCATGTTTATATCTATTATATCAGCATATTTTTCAACTTTTTCTGCCGCTTTTCCCATTACTTCTGGTTCGTTTCCAAATATTTGTATTGCTATTGGTCTTTTTTCTCCATTTAATTCTAAAAATTGTTCTGTTTTTTTATCATTATAGTATAACCCTTTACTACTTATCATTTCTGTACATACAAGACCTGGATTCCCATATTTTTTGCAAATTTTTCTAAAACTTAAATCTGTTACTCCTGCCATTGGAGCTAATAATATGTTATTTTCTAATTCTACATTTCCTATTTTTAATTTTTTTATATACATTTTATCTTTCCTTAATAATTTGTTAATTGTTATTTAACTGCCTAAGTTTTAATCAAATATAGATTTTTGTCTTCTTGCGCTAATATTCAATAAAAGTCCTATGCCAATTATATTTGTAAGCATTGAGCTTCCACCGTAACTTATAAATGGAAGTGGAACACCAGTTATTGGAAGTAGTCCCATTGTCATTCCTATATTTTCTAGAACATGAAATATTAATATGCCCACTATTCCAGCTGCAATATATGAACCTAAATCATCTTTTGCAGTTTTTGCTACATTAATTGCTCTTGTTATTAATGTTATAAATAAAATTATTATTACAGCACATGCTACAAACCCCATTTCCTCACCTATAACTGCAAAAATAAAATCAGTGGTTTTAGGATATAAAAATCCTAAATGTGTTTGCGTTCCATTTAGCCACCCCTGCCCTACTAATCTTCCTGCTCCGATTGCAAGTTTTGATTGTATAATGTTATATCCTGCTCCTCTAGGATCTAAGTATGGATTTAGGTACACGTCTATTCTTAGTTTAGCGTGCTCCGGTAACACAAAAAAGTACAGCATTGGGATGCCTATACCTAATAATAGAAAAGATACTATTATATATCTTTTATTTATTCCTGCTACATATAACATAACAACAGCTGCTATAATATATGCCATTGCTGTTCCATAGTCTGGTTGAAGTACTATTAATAAAACTGGTAACAATACTATACCTACTAGCATCACTAGTTTTAAAGGTTTATTTATTTCTTTTTTAGACATCTTAGACATAACATTTGCTAAAAATAAAACAACTGCAATTTTAGCAAATTCTGCTGGTTGTATTGAGACTCCTCCAATATTAAACCAACTTGTTGCTCCATTTATTGCACTTGTTAAAAGTACAGCCACTAATAAAATTATTGAAATAAGATAATATACTACACTTATTTTAGCAATCGCTTTATAATCTATAATCATAACTAATATAAGTACTGGTATAGATACCACTACCCATATTAGTTGTTTTTTTAAGTCTTCTAAATCTGAAGCTAAAGTTGCACTATAAAGTGCAAAGCTACCTATAGTTATTAAAATTACTGTACAAATTAATATACTCCATTCAATATTTTTTAATTGTTTTCTGTTCATTTCTTTCCTTTCAAAAGTATGCTTTCAATTATATCTTGGAATATTAATTATCACTTTCTACCTTTACTGTTTCTGTAACCTGCTCTTCTATTTTTTCTTCATCTTGAACTTCATTTTCTTTTGAAGTATCTTCTTCTATTTTTTTATCTTCATTATTTTCTTTTACGCTATTACTCTTTTCTTTTTTTTCTTCTTCTACTTCTTTTTTCATATCATTTCTAATATTAATTATTGGAATATTAGCATATAAAGATGGAGCACCTGTTGTGCCATCTTCTTTTACTTCGTTTGTTAGTCTTACATCTATTTCGCTCTCTTCTACTTCTATGTATTTCTTTATTACATCTATTATTTCCTGTTTCATTAATTCCAAAAAATCTGCTGATACATTTGCTCTATCTTGCATTAATACTAAATGTAGCCTCTCTTTTGCCTTATTTTTGCTTCCACCATCTTCTTTTACTTCACTCTTTTTCATTCTTTTAAACAAATTTAGTATGCTTTCAAACATGTTCTTTCCTCCAAATACAAAATTGTTTTTAATCTTTTTTTATTAGATTTTTTATTTTCGAAAAGAAACCTTTTTCTCTTCCTGGTATTGTAACATCTATATTCTCTCCTAAAATTCTTTTTGCTATTTCTATATATGCCTTGCCTGATGGAGCTTTTTTATTTTTTATTACTGGTTCTCCTTTATTAGTTTGAGTAATTATGTTTTCATCATCTGGAACAACCCCTATTAAGTCAATAGATAATAAATCAACAATATCATCTACATCCATCATTTCACCTTTTTTTACCATTGATGGTCTTAGTCTATTAACTATTAACTCTGGATTTTTTATTTCTGCTGCTTCCAACAGACCTATGATTCTGTCTGCATCTCTTATAGCAGATATTTCAGCAGTAGTTACAACAACTGCTCTATCAGCTCCAGCAACTGCATTTTTAAAACCTTGCTCTATTCCAGCAGGACAATCTATTAATACATAATCAAATTCTTCTTTTAGTTTATTTGTTAATTCTTTCATCTGTTCTTCATTTATGGCATTTTTATCTCGTGTTTGGGCAGCAGGTAATAAAAACAATTCTTCAAAACGTTTGTCTTTTATAAGAGCTTGTCTTAATTTGCATTTTTCTTCTATTACATCGACTAAATCATATACTATTCTATTTTCTAGTCCCATTACAACATCAAGGTTTCTAAGTCCAATATCTGTATCTACTAAAACAACTTTTTTTCCTGTTTCTGCTAGACTAGAACCAAGGTTTGCAGTAGTTGTAGTTTTCCCTACTCCACCTTTTCCTGATGTTATAACTATTACTTCTCCCATAACATCTTTCCTCCTCGCATTTTTTTACACACAATATTTTATAATTTTTTTTGTCAAAAGTCAATGTTTTATGGGAATAAATAGTAAAAAATGGAAATTTTAATAGTATAAAAATTTCCACCCACTTTTTAAGTAGTAAGTGGTGGGTGGGTATATAAGACTTGCTATTGTTACAAATTATTCGTCTTCACCTTCTTCAGTAGTTTTAACATTACTATTTTTTGGTTCTGTGTAATCGTACTTATAATCTATGTCTACTTTTTTTATTTTTGGTCTTTGTACTTTTATTTCGTCTTTTTCCTGATTTTTAGTCATCATTTTTTCTAACATTTTTTCTGCTTTTTTGCACATATCTGGTAGATAATCTAATATTCTATCTATTGTGCAATTATGCTCTACTGGTAATAATTTTACATTTTCTCCTTGTACTATTAAAAAGGCAACTGGCTTTATGGATATTCCTGCACCACTTGCACCGCCAAATGGATTTTTATATGAGATTTTCTCTTCATCTTCTTTTTTGTTATAGTCTTCTATTGATTCTCCTTTAAATTCACTGCCACCTGCTACAAATCCAAACCCTACTTTAGATATTGGTATTATTGTTACATCTTGTTGTATTTGCATTGGCTCACCTATTATTGTATTTACATCAATCATATCTCTTATACTATCCATTACTGTTAGCATAAGACCTTCTATTGGATGTTCTTCCATATACTTAAGTACACTTCCTTGCATAATATATTTAGGTTTTTATGCGGATTTACCTATAAACCTTTAGTTATTCTTTATTGATAATATGTACCAATTTTATGGAAATTATACAACTAT
>CANRAB010000004.1 GCA_947628475.1 uncultured Clostridia bacterium | reverse complement strand
TTTATTTCGTCATTTGCATTTTCTTTTATTTTTAAAATTTGGTCTTTCATAATTAAATCTCATTCCTTTCAAACCAAAACTCTTCCTTTATATT
Organism: uncultured Clostridia bacterium; assembly: GCA_947628475.1. GTDB lineage: Bacteria > Bacillota > Clostridia > TANB77 > CAG-508 > UMGS1781. The sequence goes on along the minus strand of CANRAB010000004.1, from coordinate 34,133 downwards.
CTGTAATAGAATATCACATTTTTGCTTATTTTACAATATTTTCATGAAATTTTCTAGAAAAATATGTATATATCACCATACTGCAAAAAAATTCAAAAAAAAAGAGGTAGATTGCTCTACCTCTCTCCGCCACTTTCAATTGTAAGCAGCCTACCCCATTATTCAAAAGATGTCAATCTTTTCTAACAAAGTGTCAATGTTTGTTTCAACCTCAATAGCCACCAAGTTAGGAGCATAAGGAGCAATCCTTATAAACTCCCTTTGTCTCTTCTTGATTGAAGTCTTAATTTCTTCCTTTTTTTCTTCTCCTGTAAGTTTCAGACTCCTACCATAGATAAAAAACTTTAGCGTACCATACTCTTTAGTAAGCAAACTCAACAGTTCACTTACCATGTCCAGTTTTGATACATAAGGCATATATGGATCCTCAGGAGGAACCATGCCTTTATCAATCCTCACACAATACATTCCTTCTTTGTTTTTCCTTCTGCTTACATGGTACGTTATTGCATAGCCAAACCGTTGGCCATACATAACTTTTCCTTCCTCTGTAAAGCAATAATTCCTGTTTTCCATTTTGTACCTCCTATACAAAAAAACAAGATTTTTAGGGCTTAATCTTACGATATTTTTAATTATATCACACCATTATGTATAATTGCAAATTTTGTATTATTTTATCTTTTTCTTTAATTAAAAAGTAAATTATAGTTAAGGCATAACTGGAATTTACTTTTTTAATTAACCTTAATGAATAAGAATATTGAAGTTAACATAAAAATGTGATATATTTTTTATACGAGAGAACTGGGCTAGCCACCAGTTCTCTTATTTACTTATTTTTAATAAAATTAATGCAATGTAAGTAATTTTTTAAATAACTTGTACAAATTTCATTGACAATTGCAAACAATTGTTTTATAATTATGAGCATAAAATTAGGTTAAAATGGAGATGATTTAAATGAAAGAAATATATGAAAATAATAAAACATTTGAAGATATTAAGCATATTGATGAAAATGGAGTTGAATTTTGGTATGCTAGAGAGCTTATGCCTATTTTACAATATTCAAATTGGCAAAATTTTGAAAAAATAATTGATAAAGCTAAAATCTCTTGTGAAAATAGTTGTATTAGTGTTTTTGAACATTTTATTGACGTCAGTAAGTTGTCAAAACGTGCTAATAATGCAGAAGTCGAAATTAGAGATTATGAATTAACTCGTTATGCTTGTTATTTAATAGCACAAAATGGAGATAGTAGAAAAAAAGTCTAAAAAATAATATAGAAAATATCACTCTTTATTAACATATTTCATAAAATATATTGAGAGGAGGAATATTCTATGTGTACTAAGGAAAATAACTTATGTTGTTGCATCTTCTCTATAATTGCAAGTATATTACTAGGTGTTGGCGTTGCTGCAGTTTTCTCTGCAAGTGCAATCGCTACTATAGCAGTATTATTCTATATTACACTAATAATTGGTATAATTTCTTTATTAATTTTAATCTTCTTATTATATTGTAATAGAGGAAAAGGCTGTTTCTGTATAACTAACTACTGTTTAATTACTAGTGCTGTTGGAGCAATAATATCTAGTATTTTTGCTTTAACTTCTGTAACAGGAGTTTCAATAGCTGCTGCAATATTAGTTGGCGTTGTAACATTTTTCTTAATCTCTAATATAGTAAATCTTATAGAATTTATAATTTGCTTATTATGTACAAGAAGATGCGACTAATATACAGGCTTTTTTAACACTTAGTTTTCTAACTTAAAGCTAAAATTTGAGTAGAATGCTGAATAACTCTTTTATTCAGTATCTACTCAAATCTTTTCAATATATTTTTCATAAAGTCCGCCAAACTCGAAAGGAACTTATATATTTATTCTGTCTTTTTTAATTCTTCATATCTTTTTACTTTTGCTGTACTTGTTTTAACCATAGGTTCATCAGTTACTACTATATTTTTTATATGTTTATATGTAGTTAAACCTTTATTTATTTCTTTTATATCCTTCCATACTATTTCTTTTATTTGTTCTTCTGTATAGTCCTTATATTTTTCTTGCATATATTCTTTATTATATACTATTTTTGCAGATACAACTAAATCATCATCTTTTTCTTTCCCATATACCATACATTCCTCTACATAAGGCAATTTACCTATAACCATTTCTAATTCCTCTGGATAAACATTTTTTCCATTTTTTAGAACGATTACATTTTTCTTTCTTCCTGTTATATAGAAGTATCCATCCTTATCCTGATATGCTAAATCTCCTGTATGGAACCATCCATCTTTTAAAACTTTGGCAGTTTCTTCTTCATTTTCATAATAGCCAAGCATTACATTTGGTCCTTTTGCAACTATTTCTCCAATTCCTTCTTCATTTTTATCTTCTAGTCTTGCTTCTACATCTGGAAGTGGATGACCTATTGAACCATATCTTATTGTTCTCTCTGTTTCTGCAATTAATACAGGGGCAGTTTCTGTTAAACCATAACCTTGTACTGTAACTATGCCAAAGTCATTAAAACTTTCTGCAACATTTTTATCTATACTTGATGCTCCACTTACTACATATCTTAAGTTTCCACCTAATTTATCTATTATTTCTTTAAATATTTTTCTTCTTACATCGATTTTAAATTTTAATAAAAATTTACTTAATTTTCTACCAAATTCAACTTTCTTTTCTTTGTTTTGTTTTTTTACTTCTTGCATTATTTTTTTATACATTGCTTCTAATAGTAATGGAACACATACAAATATTGATACCTTATATTCTACTAAATTATTTTGAATATATCTTAAACCATCGCAAAATACATTTGTAGTTCCTCTACTTAAAAATAGAATTATTCCTGTAGAACCAAATGTATGGTGAAATGGTAAGAATGCCATATTAACGTCTGTATTATATATTGATATAATTCTTTGCATACTATTAATATTAGAAGCTATGTTATATTGAGATAACATTACACCTTTTGCAAGTGAAGTTGTTCCAGAAGTGAATATTATTGCAGCCATTTTTTTGTCATCAATCTTCATGCTCATAATTTTTTTATTGCCACTTTTCATTTCTTTTTTTCCATCTTCCATTAATTGCGCTAAAGTTTTAAAATGTTCTGTATTATCTTCCATACATATAAAATGCTTTACACTACCTAGCTTTTCTGATTTTATCTGTTTCATTACATCAATGTATTTATCTTCAAAAATTACAATATTTGCTTTACTTCTTTCTAATAAATCTTTTATTTCTGTATCTGGTAAACCTTTATCTAATGGCACAACTACATTATTTCCATAGAATGTAGCTAAATATGAGAGTATCCAAGGATAACTATTTTTACCAATTATTGCTACTCTCTTTTCCTTCTTATTCAAGGAATTTATTGCAGTTCCTAATGCAAAAATATCTTTTTGCATTTTTTTATAAGTTATATTTACATATTTTACCTTTTTACCATTTTTTTCTTTTAATTTGAATGCAACATTATCAGGATACTGTTTTATTGCATTTTCTATTAAATCTCTTACATTATAAAATTTTTTATTTTCCAAATATATACCCCCAAATACAGTTTTTTTTTTATTAAGAGTCTCTTTATTCTGTTCTTAATGCCTCTACTGGATCTTTCTTAGCAGCCAATCTTGATGGTATTAAGCCTGCTATCATTGTTAGCACTACACTAATTATTACTAATATTATTGCTCCATTTACTGGTAATTTTGCTGCATTTGAAATTTGTGCAACACTATTTATTATTATGTTTGTTGGTATGATTAACAAAACAGTAACTCCTATGCCTAATAGTCCTGCTGCTATACCAACTATAAATGTTTCTGCATTAAATACCCTTGTTATATCTTTCTTAGATGCACCAATACTACGCAATATTCCAATTTCTTTTGTTCTCTCAAGAACTGAAATATATGTTATTATTCCTATCATTATTGATGAAACAATTAATGATATTGCAACAAACGCTATTAATATATAACTAATTACATTTATAATTGTACTTACTGAATCCATCATTATTCCAACTATATCTGTATAATTTATTACATTTTCTTCTGTACCATTATCTCTTTGTTTTTTATTATATTCTTCAATTATGTTAGATATTTCATCCTTTGACTCAAAGTCTTTTGGATATATATTTATAGCAGATGGACTTTCTAAATCTACTATGCCTAAATTCTGTAAGTTAGTTTCATAAGTTGCATTACTGTTGTTTGTGTATGTTGCCATTAGTTCTGCAAGTTCTTCACTACTTAATGTTTGCATATATGCTTTTTGTTCTGCTGATAAATTATTATAATCAAATTGTTCATTTATTGTACCACTTGTGAAAGGTAATCCTGTAAGTACGTTTATTTCTGGATTTGCCCTTTGTTCAGTTGCTATTTCTGTTTCATTAATTTTATTTATAACATATTCTTTTAAATCACTTGTATAGCCAATTGAACCACTAATTGATGTAGCTACTACATCTTCATTTGGTCTTATTATTCCTACAATTTTTATATCTTCACTATTATTTAATAATTCTTGCATATAAGTATTATCAGTAGATTTGTTTACCCATACCCCATTATTTTTTTGATAATAATCTGTATTTAGTAAAAGTTTAAATGATAAATTTAAAAAGTCATCATAAGTGTATGTTGTTGTATCTTCTTCATTTTCTATATTTTCACCTTTTTGTAAAGCCATCATTTTTTTGGCTAATTCTGCTTGATCTTTCATACCTAGTGAATACAAAGTATATTCACTTATTTCATTATTTTTTCCAACAATTAAAACAACCTCATTAAAAGCTTGTGGCCATCTACCAGCAATAACATCATATTGTGATTGTAATAACTCTTTGTTATCTAACATTTCAGACCACACGTTATATTGTGAAACCATCATACTAGTATCCATAAGTGGGCTTGAACTTTGTGCTTCAATCATACTACCCATTCCGATTGCATTAAATATTTGATTTGGATTTACTTGTAGATAAGTATTATCTTCCATTTTTCTATATAAGTTTAAATTTAAGTTATAACTATATTGTATAGCGTTTGCATACTCTTTCATTCTGCTAGAATCGCTTTCTATATATTCTTTAAAAGCTTTTAAATTGTTTGTTTGTACTTCACTTGATAAAATACTAAGCATACTAGACATTATATTTTTAGAATATATTTTGCCATCTTCAATTTCTTTGCTTTCATCTTCTACATTCATTAACTCTGTCATCATACTTGTCATATCAATTGTTTTCTCTTGAACTGTTAATGGATATGTTGAAAGTGTATCTTCTTGAACTTTATCTATATATTCTTGAACACCATTTGATAATGATAGAATTAACGCTATTCCTATAATTCCTATGCTTCCAGCAAATGCTGTTAGTAGAGTTCTTCCTTTTTTTGTCATTAAGTTATTTAAGCTAAGTGTTAATGCAGTAAAGAAACTCATATGAGTTTTTTTACCTTTATTTTTGTCATCATACTCTTCCTTTTCTTTTCCATCATAAGGATTTGAATCATCTACAATTTTACCATCTAATAATCTAATTATTCTTGTTGAATACTTTTCAGCAAGTTCTGGATTATGTGTTACCATAATTACTAGTTTATCATCTGCTATTTCCTTTAATAATTCCATAATCTGAACACTTGTTGAAGAATCTAATGCTCCAGTTGGTTCATCTGCCAATAGTATTTCTGGATCATTTATTAAAGCTCTTGCAATGGCAACTCTTTGCATCTGTCCACCAGATAATTGATTTGGTTTCTTATTCATCTGGTCTTCCAACCCAACTTTTTTCAAAACTTTTTTTGCTCTTTCTCTTCTTTCTGATTTAGATACTCCAGATAAAGTAAGAGCCAACTCCACATTTGCTAAAACACTTTGATGTGTAATTAAATTATAATTCTGAAAAACAAACCCCACAGAGTGATTTCTATATGTATCCCAATCTCTATCCTTAAATTCCTTTGTAGATTTATTCTTTATGCTTAAATCCCCTGATGTATATCTATCAAGTCCTCCTATTATGTTTAGCATAGTGGTTTTTCCACATCCACTATGTCCTAAAATTGATACAAACTCATTTTGTCTAAATTCTACACTTATTCCTTTTAAAGCTTGCACCTCATTATCACCCGATAAGTAATTTTTTGTAATATTAGTTAGTTTTAACATTTATTTTATCACACTCTCTTTTCATCTTTAAAATATTTTTACATAATTTCTTTTATCTTATAAACAGCCTTTTATCTTATGCTGATTTATTTGCCTCATTATACGCTTTTCTCACTGCTCTTGCTAATTGGTCTGCACAAGATGTTCCTCTTCTACCACAAATAATTCCGCCAATTTTTTTCTCAATTTCTTCTACTGTCATACCTTCAACAAGTCTTGGAAGAGCTTGAAGATTTCCAGGACACCCTCCATCTAAAAATTCTACCTTTGTTACAACATTTCCTTCTAAAGTAAACTTAATTCTTTTAGAACAAGTATTTTCCGTTTCAAAAATATATTCCATATTAATACTCCTTTTTTACATACACTTTTCATTACACATTATAATTATATTGTTTCTTTTTGTCAAGATTTTATACGAAAATTTATGGTAATATGTGTATAATAAAAATCTTGTTTTTATTAATATGCTATGATATAATTTTGTTGATTTTTTTATATAGGAGATTATTATGTTTAAATTACACTCAGATTATAAACCAACTGGCGACCAACCACAAGCAATTGAAAATTTAGTTAAAGGATTAAATGAAGGCAAAAAGTTTCAAACACTTTTAGGAGTTACAGGTTCCGGAAAAACTTTTACTATGGCTAACATTATAGAAAAAGTTAATCGTCCTACTTTAGTTTTAGCGCATAATAAAACTTTAGCTGGTCAATTATATTCAGAATTTAAAGAATTATTCCCAGAAAACGCTGTTGAATATTTTGTATCATACTACGACTACTATCAACCTGAAAGTTACATTCCTTCATCTGACACTTACATTGAAAAAGATGCCTCCATTAATGATGAAATTGATAAATTAAGACACTCAGCAACACTATCTTTGTTTGAACGTAGAGATGTAATAATAGTTGCCTCAGTTTCTTGCATATACGGTTTAGGAGATCCAGAAGATTACCAAAATTTAATGCTTTCTTTAAGACCTGGTATGGCAAAGTCTAGAAATGATATTATGAAAAGTTTAGTAGAAATGCAATACTCCAGAAATGAAATTGATTTTAAAAGAGGTACTTTTAGAGCAAAAGGAGACATCCTAGAAATTTATCCTTCAAATACAGATGAAACAGCCATGAGATTAGATTTCTGGGGAGACGAAATTGAAAAAATTGCCGAAATTAACCCTCTAAATGGAAAATCCATTGGCATTAGAAGTCATGTACTTATTGGGCCTAACTCGCATTATGCTACCTCTGAATCAAAACTAAAAAATGCCATAACTACTATTGAAGAAGAACTTAAAGAACGCATAGAATACTTTAAAGCAAATAATAAATTAATTGAAGCACAAAGAATTGAAGAAAGAACAAATTTCGATATAGAAATGCTTATTGAAACTGGATTTTGCCAAGGTATAGAAAATTACTCTAGGCATATAAGTGGCCGTGCTCCCGGTTCTTCTCCATACACTCTTTTTGACTATTTTCCAAAAGACTTTCTATTACTTATAGATGAATCTCACGCCACTATTCCACAGGTACGAGCCATGTATAATGGAGATAAAGCAAGGAAAGATTCTCTAGTTACTTATGGATTTAGGCTTCCCTCTGCTTATGATAATAGGCCTTTAAAATTCAATGAATTTGAGCAAAGAATTAATCAATGTATCTTTGTTAGTGCTACTCCTGCTGATTATGAAAATGAACATTCTGAACAAGTAGTTGAACAGATTATTAGACCAACAGGATTATTAGACCCTAAAATAGAAGTGCGACCTGCTCAAAACCAAATTGATGACCTAATAAATCAAATTAGACTAAGAATTGAAAAACATGAAAGAGTTTTAGTTACAACTTTAACAAAAAAAATGGCAGAAGATTTAACTGCTTATTTAAAAAACATAGATATAAAAGTAAATTACATGCACTCAGACATTAAAGCGCTTGAAAGAATGGAAATTATACGTAATTTACGTTTAGGCGAATTTGATGTACTAGTTGGTATCAACCTTCTAAGAGAAGGGCTAGATATCCCAGAAGTCTCTTTAGTTGCCATATTAGATGCAGACAAAGAAGGTTTTTTACGTTCAGAAAGATCTTTAATTCAAACTATTGGTAGGGCTGCCAGAAATGCAAATGGTATGGTTATTATGTATGCTGATGAACTAACCGAAAGTATGGAAAAAGCGATTTCGGAAACCAATAGAAGAAGAAAAATTCAAATGGAATATAATAAGAAAAATGGAATTACTCCACAAACAATTAATAAAGGTATTAGAGATGCAATAAAAGCAACAATTATGGAAGATGTTAGCTCAGAATATAAGTTAGATAAAGAAGATTCTGTTGAAACCATTATAAATAATTTAACCGATGAGATGCTTAAATGTGCTGCTAACATGGAATTTGAAAAAGCTGCTGAGTTGCGAGATAAAATTAAAGAATTAGAAAAATTAATGTAAAATAAATAACATAGCAATTATGCTATGTTATTTAACTTTTTAAGTTTCATTGTTGGCTGGAAATTTTGAATATAAATCTTTAACAGCTTCACTTTCATTATATATTTCTTCTTCTACATGATAAACCATATCATTTTCATTAGTTATATTTATATCCTCAATATCATTATCTTCACTAACTTCTTTAAACTTTGGTGCCAATATGCTTCCCGTCCAAATCATAATTATTAAAAAAGCTAGCACAACAACAACTATTACCACCTCAACTAATGTTATTCCATTATCTTTCTTCATATGTTTCTCTCCTTTACTTTTTAGTAATTATATATTATATTGTTTTATCATGTCAATATATATGTACAATTTTATTAATTATCTAATATCTTCATTTTCTTCTTGTTTATTTATTTTTCTTCTTGCTTCTCTTGCTCTTTCTTCAGCAGACATAATCATTGCAGCTGCTGCTCTTTTTCCTGCTTCTTCTCTTTCTTCATTACTTAATTTTTTTAAAGTTACCTCTGGAGTTACGGCCATTCTTTTTATAAATTCATTCCTTTGCTCTTTTACTGGTTCTGCTACTGGTTTACTATCTTTTCGTTTATATGCAGACTCTACCATTGCAGCAAATACTCTATTTCCTTCATCTTCTTCTTTCTTGTTTACCTGTAAACTTTTTTTAAAATTCTCATTCATATTACCATTCCTTTCTTCAATTTAATATTGCATTATTATATCATACTATTTATGGAAAGTAAAATTTAAAATTTTTACTACTAATAATATACATAAAATTTTATTCATATCCTTTATTTTTTCTCCATTTTGTAATATAATTTAATATATTTATAATTTATTAAAGGAACGGTGTTTTTATGAAAAAATATAAATTAGCTTTAGTTGGAGCAACCGGTTTAGTTGGTAGAACTGCTATTAAAGTTTTAGAAGAGAAAAATTTACCTATTTCTGACTATGCCTTTTTTGCTTCAAAACATTCTGCAGGAACATGTTTGAAATTATTTGATAATGATTATATTGTGCAAAAACTTGATGAAAAATCTTTTGATTCTGGTTTTGATTTTGCAATATTTTCTGCTGGCAGTGATATTGCCAAGGAATTTGCTCCCATTGCATGTAAACATAATTGCATTGTTGTTGATAATAGTAGCGCATTTAGAATGGAAAATAATATTCCTTTAGTTGTTCCAGAAGTAAACCCAGAAGATATAAAAAATAATAAAGGAATAATTGCTAACCCAAATTGTTCTACTATTCAAGCAGTTGTAGCTTTAAAACCTCTCGATATGAAATATAAAATTAAAAGAATTGTATATTCAACATATCAAGCTGTTTCTGGTGCTGGTCAAAAAGGTGTTGAGGACTTAAAAGATACTTTAAATGGATTGGAGCCAAAAAAATTTCCATATCCAATTGCTAATAACTGCTTACCACATATAGATGTATTTACAGAAGATGGCTATACAAAAGAAGAACTTAAAATGATTAATGAAACAAGAAAAATTTTACATAGACCGGATTTACGAATAACTGCAACAACAGTAAGAGTTCCCGTTATAAACTCACATAGCGAATCTATTAATGTTGAATTTGAGAACGATTTTGATTTAGTAGAATTAAAGCAAATTTTAAAAAATAGTCCTGGAATTATTTTGCAAGATGATATAAAGAATAATATTTATCCATTAGCAGCTAAAGCAACTGGATTTGATAATGTTTTTGTTGGTAGATTAAGACGTGATAACAGTGTGCCTTTTGGTATTAATATGTGGGTTGTTGCAGATAACATTAGAAAAGGGGCAGCAAGTAATGCAATACAGATTGTCGAAAAATTAATTGAAAGTTCCACTACATCTATGTTATAATAAATTTAAAGAAGGAATTACTATGGATGAAAAATTAATAAAAAATAACAAAGAATTTCAAATTATTATTAAAGATTTAGTTGATAATACAACTGTTCAAGAAATGAAAAAATACATACAACATTCAAATACCTCTTGTTTTGAACATTGTTATGATGTTGCATTTTACTGTTATTGTATTTGTAAAAAATTTAATTTAGACTATAAATCAGTAACAAGGGCAGCCATGCTCCATGACTTTTTCCTATACGACTGGCGAACAGAAAAAAACATAGGTGGACTACATGCTTTTGTTCATGGTAAAATTGCCTGTAAAAATGCTTGTAAATTGTTTGATTTAAGTGAAAAGGAAAAAGATATTATTATTAAACACATGTGGCCTGTTACTCTTGCATTTCCTAATTCTATTGAAGGATTTATTTTAACATTCGTAGATAAATACTGTGCAATGCGTGAATTTTTTACTTCTTATATGATTAAAAAATTTATTTCTAAAATTTTTACTCTACAATTGTTCCTTCACTTTCTTCTTTAAATGTAGATTTAACAACTATTTTTACTTTGCTTTCTTGTGCTAATTTCACACATTTATTATGTAAAACCTTTGCTCCATTATTTGCCATTTCTAACATTTTATTATATGAAATTTTTTCATATTTTATTGCATTTTTACTCTTATTTGGATCTGCTGAATATACACCATCCACATCTGTAAATATCTCACACTTTTCTGCTTTTAAAGCTGCTGCCATAGCTATAGCTGTTGTATCTGAACCACCTCTACCAAGTGTAGTAATATTGTTATTTTCATCTATGCCTTGAAATCCTGCTATTACAACTATGTTATCTTGTTCTAGTTCTTTTAAAACTTTTTTTGTTTTTACTTGTATTATATTGGCATCGCCAAAGTTTGAGTCTGTAATTATTGGAACCTGCCAGCCTAAGTATGATATTGCTTTATATCCTTGTTTGTTTAGACTCATTACTAATTTTGCAGCAGTTATTTGTTCTCCTACTGCTACTAATACGTCGTGTTCTCTTTTGTTTGGTACTTCTGTTATTTCCTTTTCTTGCTTTATTAAGTTATCCGTTGTGTCTCCTTGTGCTGATACTATTACTACTACTTTCTTATTTTTCTTTTTTTCTTTTATAATATGTTTACACACATTATATAATTTTTCTGTATCTGCCACAGATGTTCCTCCAAATTTTTGCACAACTATTTCCATTATAACTTCATTCCTCTAGTTTTTATTAATACCAATAACATTTAAGTCTAAACGTTATATCATTTTCCCTTGTAATTATTATATGATAATTATTTTTTTTTGTACTTTTTAAATATTTTCATTATTAACTTTGCTTTTTAAATAACTTTCTATAAATCCATTTATTTCTCCATTCATAACTGCTTCTACATTTCCTACTTCATAATTTGTTCTATGATCTTTTACTAAAGTATATGGACAAAATACATAAGAACGTATTTGACTTCCCCACGCAATCTCTCTTTGAACACCTTTTAAATCTTCAATTTTATCCTTATGTTCCTTCTCTTTTAATTCTAATAATTTAGATTTTAACATTGTCATTGCAGTTTCTTTATTTTGTGCTTGAGACCTTTCAGTTTGACATGTTACAACTATGTTTGTTGGTATATGGGTAATTCTAACTGCTGATGAAGTTTTATTTACTTTTTGCCCACCTGATCCTGATGCTCTATAAGTGTCAATTCTTATATCATCTGGATTTATATCTAATTTTATATCTTCTGTTATTTCTGGGAGTACCTCTGCAGATGCAAATGATGTGTGCCTTCTTCCTCCCGCATCAAAAGGAGAAATTCTAACCAACCTGTGTACACCCATTTCCCCTTTTAGGAAGCCATAAGCGTTTTCACCTCTTACTAAAAATGTTACACTCTTTATCCCTGCTTCATCACCTTCCAAATAATCTAGTTCTTGTACCTCAAATTCATTTGCTGTGGCCCATCTACAATACATTCTATATAACATTTCTACCCAATCTTGCGATTCTGTTCCTCCTGCTCCTGGGTGAAGTGTTACTATTGCATTGTTTCTATCATATTTACCTGAAAGCAAGGTTTCCAATTGTAAATGTTCTATTTCTTCTTCTATTTTTTTTGTATTTTTTAAAATATCTTTTTCTAACTCTGTATCTTCTTCATTAATAAGCAATTCATTTATGTCTAGCAAGTTTTCATGTTCCATTTCAATTTTTTTAAACTTTTCTAATTTATTTTGTAAACGTTTCATCTTAGTAAGAACTACACTTGAATTTTGCTGATTGTCCCAAAAGTTATCTTTTGTTGTTTCATCCTCTAATGATTTTATATCTTTTTCCATTTGAACAATATTCAAAGCTTCTTTAAGGCTATTTATTTTTTCTTTTAATTCCATTAATTTATGCTTATTGTCCTCTAATTCAAGCATCTTTCCCCTCCTAAATTTTCTACAACTGTTTTGCCTATTATATATGTTCAATTTTTAATAATACCTATTTTACTACTTTTTTTCTTGCAATTCAATGCTTTACATTAAAAATTATTATATATTAAACATTAGACTATTACAATTCACATCCAATTATATGTACAAAGTAGCAAAACGCAGGAGTTCTATATTTTTTAAAAAATTGTAGACTAAGAATAATTTTCTTAGTCTACAAATAACTTACATTTCAACTAATATATCATAAATTCCACCTTCTGGATTTAATATCACCTGTTTTTCTTCAACCTCTTTTCCATTTAGATAAAATTTGCTTACTCCTGTATTTTTGCTATTTTCATTTTTTACTTTAATATTATATATGCTAGCGTTATACCTATATCTTATACTATATTCTTTCCAGTCTTTAGGTATACATGGTTGTATTTTTAACACTCCGCGTTTTATACTTAATCCTAATATATTCTCTATTCCTGCTTTATAAAACCAACTGCTTGAACCTGTATACCATGTCCATCCTCCTCTTCCTGCCAGTCCTTCTGCACCATATATATCTGCTGCAATCGAATACGGCTCTACCTTATATTTGATTGCTGTTTCTTTAGTTCTTGAATGTTCTATTGGGTTTATCATTCTATAATACTCTAGAGCTTTATCACCAAATCCTAGCTTTGTAAAAGCTATGATTGACCAGATTGCTGCATGCGTATACTGGCCCCCGTTCTCACGAACTCCTGGCAAGTATGCTTTTATATACCCTGGCTCCATTTTTGTTTTATTAAATGGTGGATCCAATAATTTAATTATTCCATTTTCTTTATCTATTAAATGATTTTCTAAACTTTCCATTGATATATACTTTTTGTCATTATCTGCTGCACCTGATATTACTCCCCAACTTTGTGATATGCTATCTATCCTACATTCTTCATTTTCTATACTTCCTATTGGTTCTCCATCATCTGTAAATGCTCTTTTAAACCATCTTCCATCCCAACCTGCTGTATTTAATGCCTTCTTTAAATTTTCTTTTATAGTTTTATATTTTTCTACTTTATCTAAATCGCCTTTTCTCTCACAAATTGGTATAAATCTTGTTAACACTTCATAAATGAAAAATCCTAGCCATACACTTTCGCCTTTTCTTTTATTTCCTACTGTATTTAACCCATCATTCCAATCTCCTGAACCTATTTTAGGTAAACCATTTTCTCCAAAGTTCAATGATTTTTCTATGGCTTTTACACAATGCTCATAAATTGTTCCTTTTATTTCAGATTGTGGGTAAAAATCGTACCTTTCATCCAAATCATCTGCTAATTCTTCTCCTCCTAGATATGGTGTTTCTATATTTAAAATTTCTTCATCTCCTGTATAATTTATATACTCACTTACTACATAACATAACCACAATAAATCATCTGAAAATCTTGTTCTTATACCCCTTCCAGTTTCTTCATGCCACCAATGTTCTACATCGCCTTCTATAAATTGATGACTTGACTGAGTTATTATTTGATTTTTCATAATATCTGGAGATATATATTTTACACCTAAAGTATCTTGTAATTGGTCTCTAAATCCTATTGCTCCACCTGATTGATAATAACCTGTTCTTGCCCATAATCTTGATACTATTGTTTGATAAATTGCCCAACCATTTAACATTATATTCATAGATTCTAATGGAGTTTTTACTTGTATTCTAGTTAAAAGTTCATACCAAAATCTTTTTACATTATTTAATTCTTCTCTACAATTTGATATTTTAGAATATTTATATGCCAAATCCTTTGCATTTAATAAATTATCTTCTTCTCCTAAAAATAAAACTACCTCCCTATTTTCATAGGCTTCTAAATCAATTTCTATTTCTAATGCAATACATGAATTTTCTCCGAAGTCCACTTTGAGAACTTAGAGTTACTCTATCTATAGCTTTTGGTCTATCTATGGATTTATCACCTATAAATTCATCCTTGCTTCCAGTATATGACTTTATCTTTTCATTACTGCCACAAAATACTACGCTTCCTTTAAAATTGTCAGTATACATATTTTGTGCTGTTACAACATTATTCTCCATTTTTACATTTATATATCCGTTACTTTGTATTTCATCTTCTCCTAATACTGGCTTAATATAGTAAAGAATCCTTAAACTTTTTCTTTCACCAGAATTATTTTTTAATTTTAAAATACTTATTTTTATCCTATTTTCTTTTGCTACAAATGTTTCTAACTCTTGTATTATCTGGTCTTTTATTGTTTTTAGGTTTACATAGCCGGAATCCATATCTTATATAATATTCTTGTGGTTCTGTACTTATATTTTCGCACAAACTCCAAACTCTACCTGTTGCTTTATCTTTAAAATATATAATTTCTGAAGGTATATCTATATTACTACTATTATTCCACGCAGATATCCTATTAAGCCTGCTGTTTTTACTCCAAGTAAAGCCTCCCATATTTTGTGTAATTACAGTTCCAAAACTTGGATTTGCAAGTATATTACTCCACGAGGTGGGTAATTTATTATTTTTATTTATCTTAATTTTATATTCTAAACCATCTTCTGTAAAACCACCATAATCGTTATAGTATTTTAAGTTACTATAATCCTCTGGAAGACTTTCCATTTCTGTACTAAAAATTGATATTGGTCTATTCTCCTCACCAATGTTTTCTATCTTATCTTCATGTTCTTCTTCTAAATCTCTTAATTGTCCTTCTATGTTTCCAAGTGAACTATTAAACTCTAAATTACATCTAAATTCTAGTAAATCTACATCTTCTTTTGAAATTTCTTTTTCATTAATTATAAATATTCCACCAAATGCGTTTTTCAAAAAAGCTAATTGCTTATTTTGTATTTCTGTTTCTATCTCAAATTTAATAAAATGGTCATAACTATTTTTTTCTTCATTTAATATTACCAAATCAATTTTTATATTTTTACTTCTGAAAAATTCAAAAGCTTTTAAAAGGTCTCTTATTACATACATGTCATTTACATCTTTTATTTTTACTAAAAGTATTGGTAAATCACCTGATATTCCAAATTTCCATAATTCACTTTGTGCATATACTCTGTTAGGTAATTGCTCTAAAATATGCTTTTTCATTGGATTTTGGAATATTAAATATGATAATATTTTTTGGTACTTTTCTATATCTTTTCCTTTTAGTCCTAAATAAATTGTTTCCGCTTCTGTTTTTGCTCTTGATAATTCAAATGTCTTTGATACCGTATTTGTTGCTAAATAATTTTGTAACACTTGCTTTGTTTCTTCTTCATCATAAGATACAGATATAACTAAATCTAATATTACACTTTCTCCTGGCATTATTTTTACTGTTTTTTTCATGGCAAGAACTGGGTCAGTAGATAAACCTAAATTTTTAGAAAAAGGTTTAGAATCTTTTATGGCTTCTGGTACTTTGAAATTTCCTTTGCCCATAAATTTTTCTTTATCTATTTCATATTCTCCATCACCTATAGTTTCACTTTCAGTATATAAGTTTACTCCCACATATACTTCTTTTTGTTTTGCTTCTCTTTTCTTTCTTTTTATTAATATTCCACCATTTTCTATTTCTTTAAATATTAAAAATAAATTATTAAAAGCAGTGTGTGCGTAGTCTTGTTTATCAGTTGAAAGTACTGGTTCAAAATAACTTGTTACCTCTAAAGTTTCTATATTATTTCCATTATTTTTAAGTTCTAATCTTCTTATTTCTAAATTATCTTCTGGAGCAACAGTTATTTTTGTTTTTGTTTCTATGCTTCCTTCTGTTTTAACATATTTTATAACATCTGGTGCGAAAACAACTTTCGATTTTTTCTCTGGCGTGTTTGCCCATATTTGCTTCGTTCCTAAATTTTTTATATAGAAGAATATACCTTGATTATAATCTGCTGTTTCTTTATATCTGTTAATTAATAAATTTTCAAATTTGCTGTAACCAATACCTTTCAAGTTTGAAACTATTGTATATGTTCCATTTGAAATTACATTTGAAGCATTTAAGCTTTGATTAAATTTTGTATAAACCCTTTCCGTGTAATTTTCATAATCTTGAATTTTTAGTTTCTGTACTTTTTCTTTCTTTTCTTTTGTAATAATTGCTTTTTCTGGCATACGTTCTTGCAATAAGATATCAACTGCCTCTATTTCTGGGTTACTACTAAATCTTTCTACTAATATATCTTTATTTACTAAATTGTTTATTGATAGCAATATTAAACCTTGGTGATGTGCCATATATGTTTTTACAACTTCGTAACTTTCACCATATTTTAGCCTTGATATTGTATAATCAATAGATTCGTAGAATCCATAATCTCCATACATTTCTTGGTTCTCTAATGTTCTTAAATTCTTTATGGCACCTTTTGCATCATATATTAAACTTAAAAATATTGCATAAGAAGATACTACCATATCTTCTTCTAGTCCACGCTTTAATCCAAGCCATGGTATACCAAAAGCTTTATATTGATAGTTGTTGTTCAAATCTCGTAAACTAAAAGCAGCCTCTGAAATTCCCCAAGGTATACCTAGTTGCTTAGTATATTCTTTTTGGCTCATAAGCATAAATCTACAGGATTCATCAAGAAGACTTCCTTTATATCTTCTTATATTAACATTTGGCATTAAATATTCAAATGCTGTACCAGACCATGATATTAAACCTTTATATTTTTTCAAGTTTGTAAGCGTTCTACTTAAACTGCTCCAATGTTTTGCAGGTACATCTCTTTTTGCTATTGATACTAAACTAGCTTGTCTTGCTTCAGATGCTAATAAATCATAATATGAGTCTGTTAATTTATTTTCTTCTACGTTAAAGCCTATGGAAAATAGTCTTTTTTTGTAATCATATAATATAGAAAAATCTGTGTTATCTATAATTGTATCTATTATATTTACCATTCTTGTTTTTTTATCTTGATTATTTACTTCTTGAAGTATGAATTGTTTTAATGTGTATAAATATCCTATAAAGTTTCCACTATCAACTGTTGAAATATATCTTGGGAATAATGGCTCTAAAGTTCTTGTGTTATACCAATTATATAAATGACCATTCCATTTTTGTAACTTTTCTATTGTTTGTAACATTTTTTCTATTAAACTTATACATGCTTCTAAATTTATAAATCCTAAGTCATAACTTGAAGTTACTGCAAGTAATCCTAGTCCAATGTTTGTTGGTGATGTTCTATATGCTACTTTTTCTTTTCTATCTTCTTGGTAATTATCTGGTGGCAGAAAATTATTCGTTTCATTTATATTATCTTCAAAAAATTTCCAAGTTTTTCTTCCTATTTCTACACAATATTCTATATCATTTTTTGTTATTGTTTCTACTTGTTTTTTTTCTACTTCTTCTTGACTTATATACCATGCCATTAGTGGAGCTATTAAGAATAGTACACCTAAAACTAGGAATGAAACTTTTGTATAAATTAATCCTAGAACAATTGCTATTGCTCCAGATATTGAATTTGGTAGCATATTTTTGTAATATGAAGCTAGAGTGTTTTTGCTCTGTTTTTCCGCTTCTTCTGATGTCATCCATTCTAGTAAGTTTTGTTTTGATATATTTAATCTATATATAGTTTTTGTTATTGCATTTATCATAGAATAAGCTTTGTTTGGTAAGAAAATTATGTCTAAAAATCCTCTCATAATACTTGCTTTTATTCCACTTATTGATTTTACAATATTTCTATGGGCAGATACAGATTCTGTATTTACATTTTTCTTAAATACAATGTAGTTTAATATATCTAGTAATGTTGGCATTGCTAGTGTAATTATTGCAATTACCGTAATTAGACTGTTTTCTATATTTAGTAATTCTAATATTGCTGAAATTATTAGAAGAATAGATGCAGTTACTGGAATTAAGCTTCTTCTTAAATTATCTAATATTTTAAATTTTGATATTGCATTTAATGGATTTACTCTTTTTTTATTATCTTTTATTGTAATTATATTTTTTAGCCAACCTGATATCTGCCAATCTCCTCTAACCCATCTATGCTGTCTTGCAACATAACTACTATACTTAAATGGGAAACCATCTAATACTAATATATCTGTTGCAAGGCCACATCTTAAATAACTTCCCTCTAACAAGTCATGGCTTAATACTTTATTCTCTGGTATTTCATCACATAGTATTTTATGGAATAATTCTAAATCATATATTCCTTTACCTGTAAAAATACCTTCATCAAAATTATCTTGGTATATGTCTGAAACAGCATTTGTATATGAGTCTGTTCCTCCCATACCAGAATATAACCTTGTTAATAAACTTCTTCTGCTTGAAGGTAAATCTACTCCAACTCGTGGTTGTATAAGTGCATGACCATCTATTACTATGTTCCTATCTTTATCTAAAACAGGTTTATTTAAAATATGTGCCATTGCACCTATTAATTCTTTTGCTGTGCCTAGTACAAGATTTGTATCCGAGTCTAATGTTATTACATACTTAATCTTTAAATTTTGTTTTATTGTATTTACTCTAAACTCATTCTCTCCTGTTAATAAATATTGATTAAACTTACAAATCATTCCTCTCTTTCTCTCCCAGCCCAAGTAACATTTCTCACTAGGATTCCATACTCTATGTCTATATAAAAAATAAAATTTTTCTTTACCCTGCCTTGCATACTTTTCATTTAGTTTTTTTGCTTCTTCTTTACCTTGCTTAATAATTTCTTCATCAAAATCTTCTTTTTCATTATTTGAAGAAGTACAATCACCCAGTACAGAAAAGTATATATTTTCTTCTTTATTTGCTAAATAATATACTTCTAACTTTTTAAATAATTCTATTACTTTTTCTTTGCTATTTATAATAGTTGGTATTACTACCATAGTTGAAAGTTCCTTTGGAATTCCTTCTGCAAGTGCAAGTTTTGGTAATAGCTTTGGTTTTACTACTTTACCTAAAAAATAGTTTAATATTTGAATATATATTTCAGAAATTGGAATTATTGCAAATATAGAAGTTACAATTGCTAAAATTAGATTTGTTCTTTTACTTAAATACACTCCAAAAAGGATAGTTAGTATTGTTGTTACTATATATATTGAACAAATATATAGTTTTTCTTTTTTAATCTTCTTATTAGTTTTTATTCCTAGTGCATTTTTTAACTTTGCTGTTCCTTTTCCTATTAAGTAATAGCCTATATGTTTTTGTTTTTCACCCTCTGCATTACTTGCAAGTTCTATTGTTTTTTTAGTTATATATATCTCGGACATTTTTGTTTTTTCTGATAGTTTTTTTATAGCATTTCTATAATATTCTTTAGTTTTATAATCCATTTTTTCGTAAATATTTGCTGGGTCTTGCCTTAATAATTCTTCTACACCATTTATTTCTTCAAATAAACTTAAAAAGTTTATTCTTGAAATTTCTCTTATACTTGTTATACTATTTCCTATTGAAACTTTTTGGATTGCTATATCAAAATGTTCTTTTCTTATAACTTCTGATACTGTCATTCCCATTTTATCTACTTGTTCTTCTAGTATGTTTAAATATGGTATAGCGTTTTTTCCATATCTTTTTAGTTTATATGATAAATACTCTATAAATGGATAACTTGCATTTTTATATATTTTTGTAGTTTCTCTTACCTTCTTAAATTCTTGCTTACTAGCTTCTTTTTTCTCTATTAATCTTTCTACTAATTCTTCTACTTTATATTTTTGAATTTGACTTAAATATATTTTTTCACAAATTGTTCTTATATTTTCTATTATTGCTATGTTTAAAAATACTGGTAAATTCCAAATTTCCTCCATGCTTAGAGTTTTCTTTCTTTCATACGCTGATAAGCATAAATTTAAAGTTTCTTCATCTATGGTATTGTCTGTATATGCAACCATTTCTGTTGCTAATACGTATATTCTTGCAAATCCTTTATACATACCATTTGTTATGCTTGGGAAGTTTCTATATTTCTTTTCTGTTATCTCATTATTTATATTTTTTACTGTTTCTTCTATAATATAAAAGTTATCTAATAACCATTCTCCCGCTGGATATATACTAATGTTTTTCTTTATATGTTCATTTAGTATATTATAAGTTTTTTGTATGAATTTGAAATTTTCATTTAATCTATATATTGGATATGTTCCTTTATTACTTCCTCTTGCTACTTCATAATTTGCTGCCATTTTTTCCATGTAAGCCTGTAATTGTTCTTTATCTAAGGTAACTCCTTTTATATTCAAATATCTATTTTTTTCTTTAAAATTCAAACCTCTCACTCCTAAAATTTATGTAATTTATACATATTTTTACCAAGTAAGAGGTTTTTATACTTATAGGATTAATTTATTTTGTTCCAAAGATTCTGTCTCCTGCATCTCCCAATCCAGGAAGTATGTAAGCTTTTTCGTTTAATTGTCTATCTATTGCTGTGCAAAAAATTTGCACATCTGGGTATTTTTCTTCTACTGCTTTTATTCCTTCTGGTGCAGCTATTATACATAAAAATTTTATTTTCTTTACACCTTTTTCTTTTAAAAGTCCGATTGCATCTAAAGCAGAACCACCTGTTGCAAGCATTGGATCTAATATTAAAACTTCTCTTTTTTCAATATCTTTTGGAACTTTAAAGAAATATACATTTGGTTTAAAAGTTTCTTCATCTCTATACATTCCTATATGTCCTATTTTTGCATTTGGAACTACATTTATTATTCCATCTAACATTCCTGTTCCTGCTCTTAAAATTGGCACAAATGCGTAATTATCTTCATCTATTTTTCTAACTTTCATTTTTTCCATAGGAGTTTGTATTTCTGTTTCATAAGTCTTTGCATCTTTCATCGCTTCATAACAAAGCATTTCTCCTAATTCCGAGATTATTTCTCTAAATTCCTTTGTTCCAGTTTTTTTGTCCCTTAATATCGCTAGTTTGTGTTCAATTAATGGATGTTTTAGTTCGATTGCTTTCATTTTACATTCCTCCTATTTTATTTATAAATAATTTATTGTAAATTGGTGAACTATAATATATTCTTAAGTAAGCCTGATAATATTTTTTTATAAGTAAACTAAGAATTACATTTTGTTAGGCATTTCCATGCCAAGTAATGTTACACCAGTTTTTAAAACTGTTCCTACACAATATGTTAACGCTAGTCTTACATCTTGAACTGCTTTATCTTCTGTTATTATTTTATGTTCGTTATAAAAACTACTAAAACTTTGTGCTAGGTCAATTAAGTATCTTGCAACTATTGAAGGTTCATTTTTTAAAGCAGCATTTTCTATTATTTCATTAAATCTATATAATAATTTTATTGTTTGAATTGCCTCTGCTTCTTTTAGTTTACTAAAATCTACATGGTCTATTTCAGGTGTATACCCCGCTTTTTCTAATAAACTTTTGGTTCTTACATATATATATTGAATGTATGGTCCAGTTTCTCCTTGGAAATTTAATAGCATATCCCAATCAAATATTTCATCTTTTATTCTGCTATTTGATAAGTCATTAAATATTATTGCACCTACTCCTACTTTTCTTGCTACTTCTTTTTTATCTTCAAGATTTGGATTTTTTTCTTCTATTATTTTTTCAACTTTTTGCATTGCTTCTTTTAATATGTCTTCTAAGAAAACTGAATTTCCTTTTCTTGAACCTATTTTTTCACCATCTTTATCTACTACTAACCCAAATGGTACATGTTCACATTTTGCAGCATATTCTGGATATCCCATTAATTCTAGGACTTTAAAAACTTGTTTAAAATGCAATCTTTGTTCATTTCCTACTACATATATAGCTTTTTCAAAGTTATATTTATTTATTCTATCTTTTAGGGAAGCTAAATCTCTTGTTGCATATATCGTTGTTCCTGCAGATGTTATTATAATACATGGTGGCATATCATATTCACTTAAATCTACTACCTCTGCACCTTCTGATTGCTTTAACAATTTTTTTTCTTTTAGCTCTTCTACAACTGCATCCATTTTATCGTTATAATATGATTCTCCATTATATGAATCAAATTTTGAGTTTAATAAATCATAAGTTTTTTGATAATTAGCTAAACTTAAGTTTCTAATCCATTTCCAAGTTTCAACTTCTTTTTCATTTCCATCTTCTAATCTTTTAAAATATTCTCTTGCTTTCTCTGTTAACTCTGGTTTTTCTTTTTCTTCTTGGTTAAATCTAATATATATTTTTAAAATGGCTTGAATTTCATTTTCAGAAAAATCATATTCATCTTTCCACATATCGTATCCTGCCATTACTTTACCAAATTGAAGTCCCCAGTCTCCTAAATAATTTATTCCTACACTATTATATCCTAAAAAATTATATATTTTGTATAGCGCTCCACCTATTACAGTTGAACGTAAATGTCCTATGTGAAATGGCTTCGCTATGTTAGGGGCAGAATAATCTATTACAACATTTTTCCCATTTCCAATATTACTTGAACCATATAACTCTTTCTTTTTTGCTATCTCACAAAATACATTCTTAGTTAGTTCCTCTTTATTTATATATATGTTTAAGTATCCACCAACTATTTCTATTTTTTCTAGTATATCTTCACCTAAGCTTATTTGATCTTTTATTTCTTGAGCTATAATAGGTGGAGCTTTTCTTAGTGCTTTTGCAAGTTTAAAACATGGAAACGCATAATCTCCTAAATCACTATTTGGAGGTATTTCTATATATGTTTCAAGTTCTTCTTCATTTATATTTGTAATTTTAGAAATTGCTTTTGCTATTTCACTTTTAAAATTTATCATAAAATTTATCTTCCTTGTATTAATATTTAGGTTTTTATTTTGGATTTACCTATAAACCTATTTTCCTTTTTTCTCTAATTTGACAATATTATTTTACCATTTTTTAATTGAGGATTTTGTCAAAATTTGTCGTTTATGTATATTTATTAAAAATTTATATGTATATCTTCTAAATATATATAATTATTAATTGTTTTGCGTAATTATTAGTAAATTTATACTAATAATTTATTGTTATTTGTATCGTATTAATTTACTTTTTACTTTTTTTGATGTATAATTATATAGATTTTTATTTTTTAATTTTTAATATATTTATTGTTAGAATAAATATATAGTTTCTTGACTATTAAAATTAAGAGAGGATTAAAATATGTACGATATTAACAATATAAATATTGGTGAAAGTTTAAAAAGATATAGAAAAATTAATAGACTATCTCTTGCTGAAGTCGGTGCCTATTTGCACAAAACTAAAGCAACTATATCTAAATATGAAAGAAATGAAATTATCCCCGATTCTATTACTTTACTAAAATTATGTAATATTTTAAATATTAGATTATCAAATTTGTTCCCAATTAATGAACATCTTGATACCTTTCCTTTTAATAATAAATTATATTTGTATTATTGCAAAGGAAAAAAAATTACATCTTTTGAAATTTATATTTTTGTAGACAATTACAAATACAAAGTTAGATTATATAATAATAAATTTAATTGTTATTTAGAAGGTTTTATGGATTATTCTAAACCATTAATAAATATCTTTTTAAATAGCGAGATTAATATAAATTCTTCAATAAAGCTTTCTCAAATTATCATCAATTCTAGTTTACTTAATAGCTCTAATTGTTTTAATTGTTTTGTTGTTGAATTAAATAATAATTCTAATCTTATTGTTAGAAAAGGAATTACTACTGAAAGCTCTATTGAAGATATAAAAAAATGTTTTTCTTTTTTAAATACTGATAAATGTAATTATAAGAAAGGTACTAATAACGATATAAAGAACTTATACTTATAGAAATTTATTTATAGTAATATATTTCTAAGTTCTACATTCCTTAACAATTTTTTCTAAATTGTCCACTAAATAATCCACATCTTCTTTTGTATTTTCTTCACCAAAAGTTATTCTAAGCGAACCATCTAAATATTCTGGCTTTACTCCCATAGCAGTTAATACATGTGATGGTTCCGCAGAACCTGAGTTACAAGCAGAACCTGTTGAAGCACATATTCCTTTTTCGTCTAACTTTAAAAGAAGTTCTCCTCCATCAACATCTTTAAAAGAAATATTTACATTTCCCGGTAATCTATTTATTCTATGTCCATTTAGTTTTATATTTGGTATCCTTTTTTCTATTTGTGATATATAATATTCTCTAAGCTCTGTTAATTTTTTATTATACTCATCTATATTTTTATATGATAGTTCTATTGCTTTTCCTAATCCTACTATACCTGCTACATTCTCTGTTCCTGCCCTTTTATCTTTTTCTTGATGACCTCCATCTTGAATTTTAGAAAATGGTACACTTTTTCTTACATATAATGCACCTACACCTTTTGGACCATAAAATTTATGTGCAGACATAGATAAACTATCAATATTCATCTCTTGTACATCTATTTTCATATTTCCAATTGCTTGAACACTATCAGTATGAAAATAAACATTATTATCTTTTGCTATTTTTCCTATCTCTTTAATGGGTTCAATTGTACCAACTTCATTGTTAGCAGTCATTATTGATATAAGAATTGTTTTTTTGTTAATAGCTTCTCGTAACTCTTCTAAATCAATTAAACCATCTTTATCTACATTTAGATAAGTAATATAAAAACCCTCTTTCTCAAGGGTTTTACAAGTATTAAGAATAGCATGATGTTCTATCTTGCTTGTGATTATATGATTTCCCCTTTCCTTTAAACTATATGCCATACCTTTAATTGCTAAATTATCGCTTTCACTTCCACATCCTGTAAAATATATCTCTTGCGGTTTTGCATTAATCACTCTTGCAACTTTTTGCCTTGCTTCCTCTATTACTTTTCTATTTCGTCTTCCAATACTATATATAGAAGAAGGGTTACCATATTCAATACTAAAATATGGAAGCATTTCTTTTAAAACATTTTCATTCACGCTTGTAGTTGCTGCATGGTCAAAATACCTTATGCCATTCATACAAATTCCTCCCAAACTAAATTAGCTAAATCTATTCCCTTTTTAGTTAATTTTATATATTCTGTGTCTACTTCAATTAGTTTATCCTCAAATAGTTTATTTAATTCCACCATATATAAATATATGGGATTTTGTATAAATTTGTTCTTAAATTCTTGAATGTTTACTCCTTCTAATTTTCTAAGTCCTAACAACATATATTCTTTCATTTTTGCTTCTTCATCTTGTTCTTCGTGTATTGTTCTTTTATTCGCTTGTATATATTCTTCCATATTTTCTGAATTTGAATATCTTACTCCATTCAAGTATGAATGTGCACCAAGTCCTAAACCTATATATTCTTTTTGCTCCCAACACGCTGTATTATGTTTTGATTTATAACCTTT
Source organism: uncultured Clostridia bacterium (assembly GCA_947628475.1). GTDB lineage: Bacteria > Bacillota > Clostridia > TANB77 > CAG-508 > UMGS1781. The sequence continues at coordinate 7,689 of CANRAB010000004.1, read as the reverse complement.
TTTTGCAAAATTTGATATTTCATAATGTTCATAGCCACATATTTCCAATATATTTTTTACTTTCCAATACATTTTTCTTTCTAGCTCTTCTGGTGGTACTGTTATCTCTCCAGAATTAACCATTTCGTACATTTTAGTACCTTCCTCTAAAATTAACGAATATACTGAAATATGCTCAGGTTTCAAATTCAAAATCTGTTTAATGCTTTCTTCAACATTTGAAATTGTTTGATTTGGTAAGCCTATCATTAAATCTACATTTATATTTTTAAATCCTATTTTTCTTGCTAAATTATATGTTTCTAAAAATTGATTAAAATTATGTATCCTACCTATCTCATTCAATAAGCTATCACAAGTAGATTGTAAACCTATACTTAACCTGTTTATCCCAACATTAAAATATTCTTGAAGTTTTTCCTCTGTAATAGTTCCAGGATTCACTTCAATAGTGTTTTCTTCTCCTAAATTTCCGAATGGCATTTATAATATCTACGATATATTTACTATCTATATAAGAAGGAGTCCCTCCGCCTATATAAATTGTTGATATTTTATAATTATTTAACTTATACTCTTTTATTTCTTGTTTTACTTTTTCTATATATTCTTCTATAAATTCTTCTTTATTTGCAAATGATGCAAAATCACAGTAATAACATTTATGTTTACAAAATGGTATATGAACATACACTCCTATTTCTTTTTTCTCCATTGATAAATCATTCCTCCAAGTAATCAATTTATTTTTCTTTTTTTAATTCTTCTACTATTCTATTTATTTTATTCAATCTATGGCTTACACATGATTTACTCATTGGTTCTTTTAACATTTTTCCAATTTCTTCGTAAGACAAATCTGGATTTTTTATTCTTAAAGTAGCTACTTCTTTTAAATTATCTGATAAGGTATCAAATTTCTTATGTTCTTTTAAGTATTTTATGTTATCTATTTGTAATTTTGCTGTTTCTAATGTTTTATTAAGATTTGCAGTTTCGCAATTTACTATTCTATTTACATTATTTCGTGCATCTTTTAATACTCGTATTTCTTCAAATCTTAAAACTGCATTATTGGCACCAATAAAAGCTAAAAATTCTGCAATGGCTTCACCATCTTTTATGTATGTTATGTAACCATTACCTTTTTTTGTTATCTTTCCTTGTATATTAAATTTTTTTAAGAGCACATTATATTCATCTGCTTTTTTCTTTGTTTTAAATAGAACTTCTAAATGATATTCTTTATTTGGATCACTCATAAAACCAGATTTTATAAATTCTTCTCTTATTAATAATTTTGCGATTTGTTCTTCTTGTGGCAAGCTACTATTTGCATCCCACATTTTCAGTTCTAATAGTTCATCTTTTACATCTGTTGCAAATGACATTTATACTCACATTCCCTTCTTTGTATTATGTTGATTTATAACTATTTTCTGTAAACTTGTCCTTATATATAATACCACATTTTTACTAAAGTGTAAATATTTTTTATTTTATACTAGACAAACTTTAATTTTTTGTGTATTATATATATTAAGCTTTATGAAAGGAATGATTATTCAAATGAAAAAATTTTTTAAGTTTTTTTTGGTTTTTATTTTTCTTGTTATAATTAATATATCTTCTGTTTTTGCAGTTGATATTGATATGAATTTAACCAATAGTAATATAGTAGAAAGTAATTCTGTTAATACAAATAACATTTCTAACAATATAGAAAATCCTATTACATCACCCTCTACAACTACTAAAGTGTCTACAACTGAAACAAGTGATGACTTTGAATTAACCGTTTCTGATATAATAAACATTATATTAATTTCAGTTGGAATTGTTTTAATATTCTTAGCGATAGCTATATTAATTAAAATTCGTTAGATATTTTGCCTTTTTATGTATGAAAAGGCAATTTTTTTATGAATATTTTTTACCTATTTTTTTAATAATATTATTGAATTCTAAAAATAGGAGGTAAAATTCATGAATAAAAAAAGTTTTATATTAGTATCTGCAATTCTTTTTGTTATATTCGTTTGTTCAAGCTTTGTTTATGCTACTAATGATGTAAAAAATGCAGTTAATGGAGCAACAAACACTGTAGTTGATGGTGTTGACAGATTAGGTTCTGATGTTCGTGATGGTATAGGAGACGCTGAAAATGGCGTTGAAGATGCGTTAAATATGAATGACAAGAGCACAGATAATCCTTCTCATGGAGATGACAATGACAGAGTAACTACCGATGGCGCAGACATGGGAACTACTGGTGATTACACTGCGACTAGAACTACTGCTGATGCTACAACTAATGCCACTACATCTACTAACGCAAGTTCTCTATGGATTTGGTTAATCATTGCCATTGCTGCAATAGTTATAGTTGGTTTAGTTTGGTACTACGGTACTCAAAATTCTAATACACATCATGATGAATAAGTTTCACTTTTTAAATAAAACCTCATCCACCATCATGTTCTTAAAGATTGTGGGTGAGCGTTTTCTCATTTATTCCTTGTTGTTTTTTTATAACTATGATATAATATCTTCATATTTATAAAGTACATAAATGCAAACAATTTTTACTAACATACTTTGTAACAATATTTTGTATTATATGTACTTAGAATAGGTGGTTTAAAATGTCTAAGTTAATTGCAAAAAATCCAACAGCAAAACATAACTACACTATTGTTGATACAATAGAAACAGGTATTGTCTTGTCTGGAACTGAAATAAAATCTATAAGAAATGGGAAGGTGAATTTAAAAGATAGTTATGCAGGAATTAGAAATGGCGAACTTTTTATCTATAATATGCATATAAGTCCTTATGAATTTGGAAATATATATAATAAAGACCCTTTAAGAGATAGAAAGTTGTTAATTAATAGAAATGAATTTAATAAATTAGTGGGTCAAATTAAGCAAAAAGGTTATTCTCTAGTACCTATAAGTTTGTATTTTAAGGGAAACTTTGTTAAAGTTGAACTTGGTATAGGAAAAGGTAAAAAACTTTACGATAAACGTGAAGATATAGCTAAACGTGAGGCTGAAATTCGTATGAGAAAGCAAATGAGCGAAAAAATATAGTAGAAAACTTTAAGTTTTTCTACATTTTGTTGCAGTTATATATTTTTTTAAAAATATATAACTGCATTATTTTATTATAGTATTAAATTACGCTTTGTTGCTTGAACAAAATACATTTTCAATTTTAAATCCGACAATTTCTTTTACCGCTTCTCTTGCTGGAGCTAAATATTTTCTAGGATCAAATTCTGATGGTTTTTCCGCAAAAACTTTTCTAACATTAGCAGTAACTGCAAGCCTTACATCTGTATCTACATTTATTTTAGATACTCCCAATTTTCCCGCTTCTTTTAGCATCTCATTTGGAACACCTTTTGCCCCTGGAATATCCCCTCCAAATTTATTACACATTTCTACTAATTCTGGTATTACTGTTGAAGCTCCATGTAATACTATTGGAGTATTTGGTATTTTTTCTTTTACTTTTTGTAAAATATCAAATCTTAACTTTGCTTCTCCCTTAAACTTATATGCTCCATGACTTGTTCCGATTGCTATTGCTAAAGAATCACATCCAGTTCTTTCCACAAATTCCTTTGCTTGGTCTGGATCTGTGTACATTGCATCTCCTGCAGCCACATTTACATCATCCTCTATTCCAGCAAGTTTTCCAAGTTCTGCTTCTACAACTACTCCTTTTGAATGAGCATACTCTACTACCCTCTTTGTTAACTCTATATTTTCCTCAAAACTATATTTAGAACCATCTATCATTACAGATGTAAAACCTGCATCTACACATTCCCTGCAAGTTTCAAAATCTGGTCCATGATCTAGGTGTAAAGCTATTGGAATATTCGTTGTTTCAACTGCTGCTTCTACCATTTTTATTAAATATGGCATTCTAGCATATTTTATTGCACTTGAAGATACTTGAAGTATAACTGGTGAATTTTTTTCACTTGCTGCATCCACTATTCCTTGTATTATTTCCATATTATTAATATTGAAAGCTCCTATTGCAAAGCCTTCTTTCATTGATTTTTCAAACATATTTTTTGTTGTTACTAATGGCATAAAATTACCTCCTATAATTTTTTATAGCTTTATTTTATTTCTAAAATTTTCATCTGTCAAGTTACCATAACTTATTATCTCTCTTGCTCTTGTTTAGAGTTTAAATAGCTCATTATTTTATCATACACTATCTTATTAAATAATCTTTTTTTTGCTTCTTCATCAGTATATTTATTTTCAATGTTTTTAATTTTCTTATACTTCTCCCATTCATTATAGTTTCCGTAAAAAATACGATTTACTTCTTTTCTTGAATAATATATAATTTCTTTTTTTATTTTTTCATCCACTTTTCTGTCATTTAATAAATTAATTACTTCATTTGAAAAATCTTCTTCTCCCATTTTTACTCCTTATTTAGTTTGGTTCAACAATTGAAATTACCATTTTTTCCTCATTAAAAACTTCATCTAATACTTGTTTTGCATATTCTGGTGTTACTTGTTTATAATTTTCTATATATTCAAAACTATTTATTCCTTTCATATAATCTGCTACAAACATCCTGCAAATTTCCGCAACATCGTCATATTCTTTTACATAGTTACCATATATCATGTTTTTTATTCTTTGGAAATGTTCAATATCTAAATCTTTACTTTTCATGTTTCTTATTTCTTCCTGTAATTTTTTTAGCACTTCTTTTGGATTATTCGATTGACCTGTTATTGCAATGTGTGCATATTGTTTAGAAAATTCATATTCTAAATATGGTTCTTCTGTTATAAGTTCTGATTCATATAAATTCTTATATAATTTTGAACTTTTTCCTATTAACATATTTAATAAAATTTCTATGGCAATATGCTTTTTTACTATGCTATCACTTTTGCAATTTTTACTATCTATACTATCTTTTATAGCAATTACAAATATTGGCATGCTTACTTCCATTTGCTTTGTAATTTCTTTTTTGACAATTTCTTCTGGTTCTTCTGGATAAATTCTTTTTATTTCTCCATGCTTTTCCCTATTTTTAAGACGTTTTTTTACCTCTTCTAGTAGCTGTTCTGGTACAAAATCTCCTGCAAAACACATTACCATATTGGAAGGATGGTAAAATGTGTTATAACATTTATATAAAACATCTTTATCTATTTTTGCTATAGATTCTATTGAACCAGCTATATCTATTGTTATTGGGTTATTTTTATACATATTTCTCAAGGCATTCATGTATACTTCCCACTGTGGGTAATCATCGTACATTTTAATTTCCTGCCCTATGATGCCTTTTTCTTTTTCTACATTTTGGTCTGTAAAATATGGTGTTTGAACATAATCCATTAGTTCATCTAAGGCTGGTAAAAAATTATCAGTACATTCAAATAGGTAACATGTATGGTCTGTTGATGTATACGCATTTGCATTAACTCCTAAGGCTGTTAATGTATCTAAACTATTTGTTCCATTTGGTTGTTCAAACATCTTGTGCTCTAAAAAATGCGCTACCCCATCTGGAATAAAAGTTTCTTCATTTTCATTTGGAGCTATAAATTTATTATCTATAGAACCAAAATTTGTAGACCATATAACATATTTTTTTTGAATATTTGCTTTTGGCATAATCATTATTGTTAAACCATTCTCTAACTTCTCTACATATAATTTTTCTTTAACTCTTGAATTTTCTATAATTTGCATAATCTCACCTTTTCCTCTTTAATTTTTTAAAAAGTAAATTATATTCATGTTTATATTATTTGCTATTTCTACTATTTGCTCTCTTGTTACACTATTTATATTTTTCATATAATCTTCAAAACTTATTAATTTTCCTGATAATTCTTGTCCTAAATAATACGTTATCTCTGAATCTTGCTCATCTTGAACAGTTTTTATACCAGATATCATATATTTTTTTGCATTTTCAATTTCTTCATCTGTAAAATTTCCATTTTTCATATCTTCTAATTGTTCTTTAATTATATTTAAAGCTTTTTCATAATTTTCAATTTCTATTCCCGCTCTTATAAAAATGTTATTCTTTTGTCTTAAGTATGTTGACCTTGCTGAATATGCAAGTCCTGCTTTTTCTCTTACATTTTGAAACATCTTTGATGTAGCACTTTCACCTAAAATTACATTATATAAACATATTACATATCTTGAATTTGGCTTATAAAAATCTATATCTAAACCTATAACAAGTTTTCCTTGCGTTACATCTTTTGATTCATGCAAAGTACTTACTTCTACCTTTTCTTTCTTTTCAGTTTCCTCAGTATTTATTATATGCTTGTCTTCTCTTTCATTTAGTTTTTGGATATTTTCATTTTCCTCTATATATTTTATAATTTCATTATTCTCAAAATTTCCAGAAACAAATATATCTATTTTTGCTTCACTTAATAATTTTTTATAACTTTCATATAAATTTTCTGCATTTATTTTTTCTAAATCTTCAATATACCCATATTTATATAATCCATATTGCTTTCCTTTATACATTTCTTCTATACATCTTGTATACGCATATAAGTCTTTATTATCTATTCTTCCTTCTATAATTCTTTTAATTGTCTTTTTTTCTGCCTCAACATATTCTTTCTTAAACGCATCATTTTCCATTAAAGGGTTCAATACAACATCTAGCATTAATTCTATTGCTCTTTTACTTAAATTTTCTACTTGTGGTAAAAAATTATCATTTAATGTTTCTAAATAAAATTTAAGTACTTGATTATCTCCTATTTTCTCTACACCACAATCTAAATTTGCTCCATACATATTTTCTAACATTATGCTTATTTCCTCTTGTGTTTTTAAATTTTCTGTACCTCTTCTTAAAACTGCTGGTATAAGCGCATTTTGCGTTACATTATTCTTATCTAAAGGTACTGTTAAAAAAATAGCAAATAAATCCGTTTTAAACTTATTTGTTTTTATAAAATGGGTTTTTATTCCCTTTTTTATTTCTTTTATTTCGTATGACATATTCTCACATTCCCTTCATATATTTGCATTTAGCTTCTTTGTAATAGTTAAATTTATACTAATTTTTTAATTATTCATTCCTTTTGTTTATTTTTTCCTATTCTATTTTAAATTATACTAAATTCTTTTGCAATAGTTTTTATAAAAAATAAAAGTTAAATTTACTCATAAAAATTACACCTCCAAACGTTAAATCTTTATAACTTTGGTGGTGTACTTAACTTATAACTTCTATTTTATGTATTTAAAATTTTCTTTTACGTGCTGCTTCTGATTTTTTCTTTCTCTTAACACTTGGTTTTTCATAATGTTCTCTTTTTCTTACCTCTTGTAATACTCCGTTTCTTACACATTGTCTTTTAAATCTTTTTAATGCATCTTCTATATTTCCATTATTTACTTTAATTTCTGCCATTTATATTCCCTCCCCTCGATTTGCTTTCATTTGGGATTTTCCATAACTTGTATAATTATATAAGAAAAATAGCCACTTGTCAATATTTTTTTGTTATTTCTGCAATAAAATATATTTTTTTTTCATTTTTTATTGACATTTGAGATAAAAATATGTATAATAAAATAGTTCATGGCGAAGTAGCTCAGTTGGCTAGAGCATTCGGTTCATACCCGACAGGTCGGT
>CANRAB010000003.1 GCA_947628475.1 uncultured Clostridia bacterium | reverse complement strand
CTTGTCGCGTTAACTCCTGTTGTCCAATATACATCTTCTTTTGTTTCTATTTGGTTAGAATTAATAATTCTCTTTTGGATTATTCTAATCATTATTAGTGCGATAAGACAAATCAAGAGATGAGCTTCTATATGTTCAGGAGTTCGTACATAAAGTGGTCTGGTTTCTAATGTGCTTTTCATTGTTCTAAACTGTTCTTCAATCTGTGTAAGTCCATGATATTTGTCTATTACTTCATTTGATTTCATTTTTAATTCAGAAGTCACAATTTGATAATATCCCAAGCTTTTCTTATATGTTTCAATTTTGTCATAATCTAATAGAGGTTTAATATCTGAAGAATTTAATAATTCACCAGTGTCCTTATTAAGATATTCTTTTTTTAGAAACTTTGTTATACTTTTATTTTGGAAAGCTGTCAGTCTAAAATTTTCAGGTGATTCCTGTAATTTTTTTAAAAAATCAAGAAAAGACTTATTTTCTTTTTCTGCTCTTTTTTTAAATTTTTTACTCCAGTAAACTACAACCTTTTCTTCGATAGTATGTTTGACATTTTTTTCATCTTTTATGGTTCTTTTTACAATTCTTGATTTATATTTAAAATCCTCACTTACCTTAAAATAGCCTTTATCATCATAAGCCCAATCACGTTCTAGTTGAGAACTTTTTAAAAGACTTTTAGCTACTATGTAACCATTGCCAGCTTGTACTATGTTTAGTAAATTTCTATATTGAAATATACCTCTATCTGAAATTAAGATAAATCTTGAAAAATCTAAATTATCTATATTATTCTTTAAAGCAGATCTCAGGGTGAGATGATCTAATGTATTTCCAGGAAAAGTTTCTATTGAAATAGGTATACCATTGTCATCCATAAATAGTCCCATTTGAACAATAGGTAATTTTCTTTCCTCTTTACAAACCCCCATTTTTCGCATACCTTTTTGAATTATATTATCATTTTCATCTAAAATATCATCGTCTATATTTTCAGTTTCATAGTAAAAATTTGTAACATCGTAATAAATTACTTTAGGAGAACGTTTAGCTTTTTTTACTAAATTTGTGTTAATTCTTTTAATGATTTTATCTTTATTTTGATAGATAAAATCTAAAGTGTCATAAACATTGTCAGGATTGTAGTTATTTAATATTGGCGTATAATATTCTTCATTTTGTTTTATTGTTGCACATTTCGAAGCAGGGTTTAATACTCTTCCAAAGATAAGTAGTTTAGCAAAACCATAAACATCATATTGAATTTTTGAAAAACCTTTGTAAGAGGCAAAAAGATTCATTAAACCAATTTCTTCTAAGATACTTTCTAACAAAATATTTGAAAATATTTTAGAATTTCCAAAACAATCAGGACTACCTTCAGTAATATTAAACTTATGAACTATTGGAGAAGATTCAGTATTGGAATATGGCTTTAAAGAAGAAATGATAGGATTTCCTGATTTAAAAGATTTTTTAAGTCGTTCTATATATTCTGGTTTACCATCATCAAACTTTGAAAGAGGACCAATATTTAATACAACAAACTTTCTAGCAGTCTTTACTCCTTTAGAATCTAAAACTCTTTTACTTTCTACTAATCTTAGGTAATCAATACCATTATTTTTAAAAGCTTCTACATACATAAATTAAAAACTCCTTTGCATAACAACATATACTTATATACCGACAAAAAGATTATATATTAAGACATAAAAAAAAGCAAGTGTTTACTTGCAAATTTTTAAATTTTTTTTGTTATTAAGTGGCAAACTCGGGAGATTATTATAAAAAATAAATGTATTAGTCTACTTAAAAAAATTTGCAAACTTGCATATAGACAAAAAGACCAGAAAATTTTTACATTAAAGCGTTATTATATTTTCAAAAATCCTTGTTAAATACAAGGATTTTGTGTTATAATTAATAAGTGCGCATATTTTAACATAAAAGAATAAAGTATATTAATCTATAAAATGCGAGGAGGGGTTATATGATAAAAATTTACAATACAAACATAGAAACACAAAAAATAGAAGAAGTAGAAGAAATAAAAAGAGGAGTATGGATAAATCTAGTGAACCCGTCCGAGTCGGAGATAAAAAGAGTTTGCACAGAATTAAATATAGAAGAAGATTTTATTAGATACCCGTTAGATTATGAAGAACAAGCCAGAATTGATATTGAAGATAACATGATATTATTCGTTATAGATGTACCAATTATAGAAGATATAAAAGATGATAGAACATATACGACAATGCCATTAGGTGTAATAATTGTTGGAGATGACTATTTCATAACAGTATCATTAAAAAGAAATAAGGTAATAGATACATTTGAGAAAAACAGAATAAAAAGTTTTTATACATATAAGAAAACAAGATTCTTATTACAAATACTATTTTTAAACTCATCATGTTACCTAGATAACCTAAAAAAAATAAACAAAGAGCAAGAAGCAACAGTATTTTTATTACAACAAAGTATGCAAAATAAAGATTTAATACAATTATTAAACTTGCAAAACAGTTTAATATATATAACAACATCATTAAAATCAAATGAGATAGTAATGGAAAAAACATTAAGAGGTAAAATCCTAAAAATGTATGAAGAAGATGAAGACATACTAGAAGATGCCATAATAGAAAACAAGCAAGCAATAGAAATGAGTAAAACATATAGTGATATCTTAACAAGTACAATGGATGCATACTCATCAATAATTTCAAATAACTTAAATGGTGTAATGAAATTTTTAACATCACTTACAATATTAATATCATTACCTACATTAATAGCTAGTATATGGGGAATGAACGTTAAATTGCCATTTAATACGAGTCCGTATGGATTTGCAATATTAATGGTATGTTCAGTAATAATAGCAATAATCGTATTTATCTGGCTTAAGAAAAAAGATATGATATAAAACAAAAGTTTGAAAAAATATTGACATTTTGAAAAAATAAATATATAATATAACTGAAAATAGGAAAAAGCAGATTGTGGTTATCATCTCGAATTCTACATAGAAAGAGAGGTGATGCTGTATGATAGAAAAAACACTCTTACAATTATTAATAATATCACTTTATGTAAATGTAGTTTTTACTTTCATAGCAATTGTTCTACTAATAACTGTAACAATTTTAATAATAAAGAACAATCACATCTCTGCTGACCAATAGAGATGTGATTATTAATAAACCATTGATAACCACATTTTGTGGCTTCCTATTTTCTATAATTATAATATTATTCTTACAAAAAGTCAATATAATATATAAAATTTTAGGAGAGAAAAATGATAAATTCAATAGGTGTAACCGTAAGATTTGGAAAAAGAGTTTTATTTGAAGACGTAAATATAAAATTTACAAAAGGAAATTGTTATGGGCTAATAGGAGCAAATGGTGCTGGAAAATCCACATTTTTAAAAGTATTATCAGGAGAAATAGAACCAAGCAAAGGAGAAATAACAATAGAAAAAGGAGCAAGATTATCTGTATTAAAACAAAACCATTTTGAATATGAAGAAAATTCAGTAATAGATACAGTAATAATGGGAAACAAAGAACTATACAGCATAATGAAAGAAAAGGAAGCCTTATATGCAAAACCAGACTTTAATGAAGAAGATGGAATAAAAGCTGCAAAACTAGAAGAAAGATTTGGTAATTTAGATGGTTGGAATGCAGAATCAGATGCAGCAATTTTATTAAATAACTTAGGTATACCAGCAGTAAATCATTATAAATTAATGAAAGAATTAGAAGCAAAAGACAAGGTAAAAGTATTACTAGCACAAAGTTTATTTGGAAATCCAGATATTTTATTGCTAGATGAGCCAACAAACGACTTAGATATAAAAAGCATAGAATGGTTACAAGAATTTTTAATAAATTTTGAAAACACAGTAATAGTTGTATCACATGATAGATACTTTTTAAATAAAGTATGTACGCATATAGCAGACGTGGACTTCGGAAAAATAAAAATATATCCGGGTAACTATGACTTTTGGTATGAGTCTAGCCAACTTGCATTAAAACAGGCAAAAGAACAAAATAAAAAGAAAGAAGAAAAAATAAAAGAATTGCAAGAATTTATTGCAAGGTTTAGTGCAAATGCCTCAAAGTCAAAACAAGCAACTTCAAGAAAAAAATCATTAGAAAAAATAGAATTAGAAGAAATAAAAGCTTCAAACAGAAAATACCCATATATAGACTTTAAACCAGAAAGAGAACCAGGAAAAGAAATATTAAAAGTAAAAAATATATCTAAAACAATAAATGGAGAAAAAATATTAGATAATGTTTCATTTAATGTAAGACCTGGCAATAAAATTGCAGTAGTTTCAGATAATGAGATAAGAACAACAGTACTTTTTCAAATTATAGCAGGAGAGTTAGAACCAGATGAAGGAGAACTAGAATGGGGACAAACTATAACAAGCGATTATTTCCCAAAAGACAATAACTATTTGTTTGAAAATAAGGAAACACTTGTAGAATGGTTAAGAAAATACTCAAAAGATCCAGATGAAACATATATTAGGGGATTCTTGGGAAGAATGCTATTTTCAGGAGATGAAGCTTTGAAAAATGTAGATGTATTATCAGGTGGAGAAAAGGTAAGATGTGTGTTATCAAAACTAATGCTTTCAGGAGCAAACTTACTAATATTTGATGAACCAACAAACCACTTAGATATGGAAGCAATAACAGCATTAAATGAAGGTTTAAAAAAATTCAAAGGAAACCTAATATTTACATCACATGACCATCAATTAACTGAAACGGTAGCAAATAGGGTAATAGAATTAGGTCCAGAAAAGAAATTTGATAAAGACATAACTTATGATGAATTTTTAGAAAGCAAAGATGTAGAAAATAGTTAAAAAATAGAGCACAGCCTGTTGGTTGTGCTCTATTGCCCTATCTTTGAATGTTGATATGTTCTCTGATTACGGGCGGAATGTTTTCTGCACTAATCTCGTGAATGCGCCCACAAACTGGACATTCGCTGTAGTAGTGTATTGTGGATTCAAGCAGAGGCTCACCAAAAGAATCCAGTTCAGAGCCGCGACGAGTGTAAAGTATCTTTGCGAACAGATCTCTAGGAAATTCGATAAAAAAGACGTGTCCACCATAGGGATCTGCGCAATGCAATTCCAACGGCCAAACCTTGCCGTTGAAGAAGATTTTTTTCAGCTTCATAATGTCATGTCCTCCGCCCTAAGGGCAATTAAATTATTTAGCCAAAGGCTAAACTAATAATAATTATAGCATACTTTACATAAAAAGGCAAATGTTTACAACATGTATATTTATTTAATTATAATAAATTATGGCTAGATATTACCACTTTTTTTAAAAATTTCCATAAAACCCTTGACAAATGGCAAAAAATAGTGTAAAGTAGAATAGCATTACAAATTTAAAAGGGTGTAATAGTTATGGAAAAAAAAGTAGAAATTAGTATGCTTTGTGAGATTTATGGCAAGCTTTTAACTGAAAAACAATTAAATATTATGGATAACTATTATAACCTAGACTTGTCTCTATCAGAAATAGCAGAGAACGAAGGCATAACTAGGCAAGCTGTTAGAGATATAATAAAAAAGGGGGAAAATAAACTTTTCGAATTTGAAGAAAAGCTAGGAATTATGAAAAAAAATATGAAGCAAGAAGAAAAAATAGCAAATATCTTATCTGAGCTTACAAAAATTCAAACAAAGTTTACTGATGAGCAAATAGCAGAAATTTTGGAACACATTAAAACCGAACTAAACTGTGTTGTATAAAAGGGGGAAAACAATATGGCATTTGAAAGCTTATCTTCAAGACTACAAGCAATAACTAGAAAACTTGGTGGCAAAGCAAGAATTACAGAAAGTGATTTAAAAGAAGTTTTGCGAGAAGTAAAGCTAGCGTTGCTAGAAGCGGATGTAAACTATAAAATTGTAAAAGATTTTATAGGAGAAGTAGAAAAGAAAGCTTTAGGTCAAGACGTTTTAAAATCATTAACCCCAGGACAACAGGTAGTAAAAATTGTAAGAGATGAAATGACAGAACTTTTAGGAGGAGTAACAAGCAAAATAAACTTTACACCAAATCCACCAACAATAATAATGTTAGTTGGACTTCAAGGTTCTGGAAAGACCACAACAGCTGGAAAACTAGCAAACCTTTTACGAAAACAAGGTAAAAAACCATTACTTGTAGCTTGCGATGTATATAGACCAGCAGCAATAAAACAATTACAAGTAGTTGGTGGGCAGCTAAACATTCCGGTATTTGCAAACGAAAACTCAAAAGATGTAGTGCTTATAGCAAAACAAGCTATATCACAAGCATACTCAAAACTAAATGATGTAATCATACTAGATACTGCAGGACGACTTCATATAGATGAAGAACTAATGCAAGAACTAAAAAATGTGAAAGCAAATGTAAAACCACACGAAATCCTATTAGTAGTAGATTCTATGACAGGTCAAGATGCTGTAAATGTTGCACAAAGCTTTAATGAAAACCTAGGAATAGATGGTGTAGTGCTTACGAAGTTAGATGGTGATACCCGTGGTGGTGCAGCACTTTCCGTTAAAAAAGTAACAGGAAGACCAATAAAATTTGCAGCAACAGGAGAAAAGCTAAGTGATATAGAAGAATTCCATCCAGATAGAATGACATCAAGAATTTTAGGTATGGGAGATATGCTATCGATTATAGAAAAGGCAGAAGAAGCGTTTGACGAAGAAGAAGCTTTAAAGCTAGAAAAGAAACTAAAAAAACAAGAGTTTGATTTAGACGATTATTTATCACAATTAAGGCAGATGAAAAAAATGGGTTCATTTTCATCAATACTAAAAATGATACCAGGAATGAACAAATTAGGTGATGTTAAAATTGATGATAAAGAATTTGTAAAAATTGAAGCAATTATTTGTTCAATGACGACTAAAGAAAAGAGAAACACAAGACTTCTAAATGCAAGTAGAAGACAAAGAATTGCCAAAGGAAGTGGCACAACAGTACAAGATATAAATAAATTTATAAGCTCTTTTGAAATGACACAAAAATTAATGAAAAAAATGCAAAACAATAAGGGCGGCATGAAAAATGCACTTAAAGGTATAGACCTAAACTCACTAAAAAATTTAAAATAAATTTTAAATACAAATTTTGTACGGAATAAAATATTCTAAAAAAGTTATTAATTTTAATTTATATATAAAAGGAGGAAAAATTAATGGTAAAAATAAGATTACAAAGAGTAGGTAAGAAAAAATCTCCATTTTATCACATCGTAGTTGCTGATTCAAAATCACCAAGAGATGGAAAAATAATTGAACAAATAGGAACATATAATCCTATGGTAGAACCATCTGAATTAGTATTAGACAAAGAAAAAGTTGAACAATGGATAAAAAATGGAGCAAAGCCAACTGATACAGTAAAACGCTTAATTGAAAAATAGTTAAAAGGAGGCAAAACATGAAGAAAACACTAGAAACTATTATTAAAAATTTAGTAGAATTTCCAGAGCAAGTTTCTATAACAGAAGTAGACGGAGAAAAAAACATAGTATTTGAAGTAAAAGTTGCAAATACAGACATGGGAAAAGTAATTGGTAGAGAAGGAAAAATTGCTTCTGCAATAAGAACAGTAATGAAAGCTCTAGCTGCTAAAGAGCAAAAAAAAGTTACAGTAGAATTTATAGATTAGGTATAATTATGGAAGAATATTTAGAAATTGGTCAAATTGTAAATACTAATGGTTTAAAAGGAAACTTAAAAGTAAAACCATTAACAGATGATATTACAAGATTTGAATTATTAAAAAATGTTTATATACAAGTAGGAAAAAAATTAATAGAATTTAAAATTCAAGATGTAAAGTATATAAAAAATATGGTACTTTTAAAACTTGAAGGTATAAATGATATTAACGAAGCCGAGAAATATAAAAATTTCTATATAAAAATAAAAAGAGAAGATGCAGTAGAACTAGAAAAAGATTCATACTTCATAGTTGATATTATCGGTTCAGAAGTATACACAGAAGAAAATGAATTATTAGGAAAAGTAACTGATGTTTTCTCCACAGGAAGTAATGATGTTTACACAGTAAAAAATAGTGTTGGAAAGGAAATTTTACTTCCAGCCATACAGGATGTAATAAAAAATGTGGATACAAAAAATAAAAAAATAGTAGTACACTTAATGGAAGGTTTGATATGAGAATAGATATATTAACACTTTTTCCAGACAGTTTTGAACCTATAAAGCAAAGTATTATAGGTAGAGCACTAGATAATAAAAAAATAGATATAAACTTAGTAAATATAAGAGACTTCTCAAAAGATAAACACAAAAAAGTAGATGATACTCCGTATGGTGGAGGTGCTGGAATGGTAATGAGACCAGATGTAGTATATGATAGTTATAAAAGTGTTTACAAAGAGGGAGCAAAGGTAATTTATTTAACTCCACAGGGACAAACATTAAATCAAGAAAAAGTGGAGGAACTAAGTAATGAAGAACATCTTATATTAATATGTGGACATTATGAAGGAATAGATCAAAGAGTTATTGATGAGATATCTCCAGAAGAAATATCAATAGGAGACTATGTACTAACACGGTGGAGAACTTCCAGCAATGGTTTTAGTAGATGCAGTATCAAGATATATAGAAGGAGTTATAAATAAAGAATCAATAAAAGAAGAAACATTTAATAATAATTTATTAGAGTATCCACAATATACAAGACCAGAAACATTTTTAAATAGGAAAGTACCAGATGTATTAATTTCACGGTAATCATAAAAAAATTGAAGAGTGGCGAAAAGAGAAATCAATAGAAATTACTAAAAAGAAAAGACCAGACTTAATAAAAAAATTATAAAATAAAGAAGGGAGGATATCTTAATGGATATCATAAAATCAATCGAACACGAGCAAATGAAAAACAAAATACCAGAATTAAAAGTTGGTAACACAGTAAAAGTTCATGTAAGAGTAAAAGAAGGAAACAGAGAGAGAATCCAAATTTTTGAAGGAATAATAATAAAAGTACAAGGTGGAGGAATAAACAAAACATTTACAGTAAGAAGAATAGCTTCAGGTGTAGGTGTAGAAAAAACATTCTTAGTACATTCACCAGCAGTTGAAAAAGTAGAAGTAACAAGAGTAGGTAAAGCAAGAAGAGCAAAACTATTCTATTTAAGAGAAAGATTAGGAAAATCTGCTAAGACAAAGGAAAGAGTTGGAGCAAAAATTGAAACAAACGAAATAGTTGTTAAAGAAGATTTAACTGCAGCTGAAGAAACAGCAGCTCCAGAAGAAGCTCCAGCAGTTGAAACAGAAAATCCAGTAGTAGAAGAAACAGTTGATACAGTTACAGAAAAACCAACTACAGAAGTAAAAGAATAAGAAAAATGCACAGTAGAAATACTGTGTTTTTTATTGCAAAAAAAATTATAAGTCATAAGTACAAGTTATAATGAGTAACCTATTAATGTGTAAAAAGGAAAAGTTTAAATACAATTCTTTCAAAAAATGAAAAGGAAGGAATGTGAAAATATGAACTATTTGCTAAAAACAACATTAATAGGTTTATTTTTTGGAACATTTGGAACAACAATAGGAGGAATAATAGGCGTAACATGGAAAAGAAACTCCAATAGATTTTTAAGTTTCATACTACAACTAGCAGCAGGGTTAATGACAGCAATAATATGCTTCGATTTAATACCAGAAGCAATACAAATGGCAGGAATAATAAATAGTATTATAGGAGTAATATGTGGAGTTATCATAATGATAATGTGTGATAATTTTGTAAAAACAAAGCACACAAGAAGTACAAATAACTCTTTGTTAAACACAGGAATAATTGTAGGAATAGGTTTAGCTTTGCATAACTTTCCAGAAGGGTTAGCTATAGGTTCAGGATTTGGTGCATCAATTAAGCTACGGATACTCATTAGCAATCGCCATATTGCTTCATGATATACCAGAAGGTATTTCTATGTCTGTTCCAATGAAAAATGGAGGAATGGGCAAAATAAAGGCTCTAGGATACACATTTTTATCAGGTGTTACAACAGGAGTAGGAGCATTCTTTGGGGCATTAGTGGGTCAAATTTCAGAAGGGATGATAAGCATTTGCTTAGCAATCGCAGCAGGAGCAATGCTATATATAGTATCAGGTGAACTTATTCCAGAATCTAACAAATTATACAAAGGAAGAATAGGATTCATAGGAAATATTTTAGGATTTATTTTAGGAATAATTGCTTTTAATGTCCACTAAATTTATAAAAATAAAGTTAAAATTTTCAATTTACAGTATTATTAGAGCATAGCAAAATATATTACAACAATGTTACAAAAATATTACAAAATTATAACAAATACTCTTGACTTTTTTTAAAAAACATAATATGATTATATCGTTAATTTAAAAAAAATGGAGGAAGTATTTTGGCTATCGGAGATATAATTGTAGGTATAGATATTGGAACTTCCAAAGTTAGTAGTGTTATTGCAGAAATTAATAATTTCAACCAATTAGAAATTCTTGCAACAGCAGAGCAAAAATGCTTTGGAATAAAAAAATCTAAAATTACAGATGAAGATGAGATTGCTTCTGCTATAGGAAAAACAATTTCAGAGGTAGAAGCTCGGAAGTAGTATAAAAATAAATTCTGCTTATGTAACTATACCGGGTAAATATGTACAAATAGTTCAAAATAGTATAGTGAAAGAGGCAAAAGATAGATTTGTAGGGATAACTTCAAAAGATGTAAACTCAGCAATGTTCCAAATAAAGGATATAGAATTGCCAGAAGATAAAGTAGTTATAGATGTAATGAAAAATCAATTTGTACTAGACAATGGTAGAGTAGTAGATGATCCAGTGGGGGCATTAAGTTCTACGGTAACAGTAACTGGACAAGTTATATTAGCAGATAAAAGTTATGTAAGGCAGTTAACAAGTATTTTTAAAAAGGCAAACATAGAAATAGATGGAATAATACCAAATGTAGTAGCACAAAGGTCATTAATACTAGACATTAATGAACTAAACGATAATGTAATGATATTAGATATAGGAGCAGGGAACACAGACATAGGCATATTTAGTGGTTCAACATTTCTATATACAAATACAATATCTCTTGGAGGAGATAATATCACAAACGATATTGCACAAGTATTTTATATATCAAATGAAGAAGCAGAAAGATTAAAAAAGCAATATGCTTTAGCTTTAAAATCATTTATAGATAATGATACAGACATAATGCTTACTACATATAATGGTGATGAAAGAAACAAAACAATAAAAAGCTCAGAACTAATTGAAGTTATTGAAGCAAGAATTGAAGAAATATTTTCATTAGTAAATAAGCAAATATCCAATTTAGGAATAAAATCAAATATAAATAATGTTATTTTAACAGGACAAGGAATAACAAGTATAAGTAAAAGTGATGTGGCAGGAAAAATTGTACTAAACATACCCGTAAAAATAGCAACAGGAAGAATGGTAAGCACAGTAAAACCAGCATTTAGATCAAGTTATGCTCTAGTAAATTATGTAGCAAACAGACCTTATGCAAAAAATGTATCAAGTAAAATAGATATAAAATCAAATGAAAACTTTATGAAAACTTTACTAGAAAGAATTAAAGAGTTTTTTTATACTTAGATTTTAAATTTTAAATATAAATAAAAGGGAGGAATTTGCATTATGATGGAATCAGAATATGAAGAAAACAATTACATGATGGATGGTACAGCATTAATAAAAGTAATAGGAGTAGGAGGAGCAGGAAATAACGCTATAAATAGAATGATAGAATCAGGAATAAAAGGTGTAGAATTTATAGCAGTAAATACAGATAGACAAGCTCTTCAAGTATCAAAAGCAAGTACACGCATACAAATAGGAGAAAAAATAACAAGAGGTTTAGGAGCTGGAGCAAATCCTGATATTGGTGCACAAGCAGCAGAAGAAAGCAAATCAGAAATAGCAGAGGTTCTACGTGGTGCAGATATGGTATTTGTTACATCAGGAATGGGTGGTGGAACAGGTACAGGAGCAGCCCCAATTGTTGCAGCAACTGCAAAAGAACTTGGAATATTAACAATAGGTGTTGTTACAAAACCATTTACTTTTGAAGGTAAAAAAAGACTTACACAAGCAGAAAAAGGTATACAAAACCTAAAAGAAAGAGTAGATACATTAGTTGTAATCCCAAATGATAAATTATTACAAATAATAGATAGGAAAACATCAATAGTAGAAGCATTTAAAATGGCAGATGATGTTTTAAGACAAGGTGTTCAAGGAATATCAGATTTAATCTCAGTACCTGGTTTAATCAACTTAGACTTTGCAGATGTTAAAACAATAATGCTAAATACAGGAATGGCACACATGGGTATTGGTAGAGCAAGTGGAGAAAACAGAGCAGAAGATGCAGCAAAAGAAGCAATACAAAGTCCACTATTAGAAACATCAATAGAAGGAGCAAGAGGAGTAATTATAAATATTACAGGAGGAACAGATTTAGGTTTACAAGAAGCAAATACAGCAGCAGAATTAGTACAACGCAGTGTTGATCCAGAAGCAAATATAATCTTTGGTGTTGTAACAGACGAAAGTTTAGGAGACGAAATACAAATTACAGTTATAGCTACAGGCTTTGAAAAAGAAGAAAACATTTCTACAATAGGAGTAGAAAATCTTGTAAACAACACTTGGAACAAAAAAATAAATTCAATGCCAACAAATCAAGACAATAAATCAGATGGACAAAATGATTTAGATATACCATCATTCCTAAGAAAAAAAGGAAATAAAGTATAAAAAAATAAAAAATACATAAATATAAAAAGAAATAGTCTATAAAAGTAGATTATTTCTTTTTTTCGTGCTCATGAAATGACAGACTTTGCAAAACATAAGTAGTACAATATGTGCGAGGTAAGAAGATGACTCTATATATAGACATAATTTTTTTAGAAAATATAATTATGAACTGTATAATACTGCTGGCAACATCAATAATATTAAAAGAACAAACAAAAATAATAAGAAACCTTATATCAAGTATAATAGGAAGCATTTATGCAATAATAATTTACATATCACAAATAAAAATATATTCAAATTTTCTCTTAAAATTAATTCTGTCATTTGCCATAATATACATAGCGTTCAAGCCAACAACATTAAAATCATTCTTGAAACATTTAGTAATATTTTACTTAACATCGTTTACATTTGGGGGAGTAGCTTTTGCACTGCTATACTTTGTAAATCCTGAAAACATAGAATTGCAAGACGGAGTATTAATAGGTACATATCCTATAAAAATGATTTTAATGGGTGGAATAGTTGGATTTATAATTATTACAATATCATTTAAAAGCATAAAAGGGAGATTAACTAAAAAAGATATGTATTGTAATATAAAAATACCTTTAGATGGAAAAGAAACAAATATAACGGCAATAATAGATACAGGGAATTTCTTAAAAGATCCAATTACAAAAATACCAGTAATTATAATAGAAAAAGAAAAATTATATAATATTTTCCCAGCGAAAATACTTGAAAATATTGCAGAAATTATAAATGGAGTAGATATAGATTTAGGAAATTTTGCATCTAAAATAAGAATAATACCATTCAAATCATTAGGAAAAGAAAATGGCATACTTTTAGGGATAAAAATAGACGAGATAGAAGTAAATTATCAAGAGGTAAACCATGACTTAAAAAATATAATTATAGGAATATATAATGGAAAATTAAGCAAAAATGGCAAGTATTCGGGGTTAGTAGGAATGGATATTATAAAGTAAGCAGTAAGTATTTTTTAATACCTAAGGAGGTATATAGAGTGTCATGTTCTTATAGTTTGTTATAGCTTGAAAGGAGTGAGAAAATATGGACATTTGGGAAATTTTGAAATCAAAAATAAAAAAATATTTTAATACAGAGAGTTTAGAAGAAGATAGTATTTTTTATATAGCAGGAAGCCAAACATTACCTCCTCCATTACCAGCAGAAGAAGAAGATAAAATGTTAAAAAAACTACAAGAAAACGATTTTGAGGCAAGACAAGTTTTGGTAGAACATAATCTAAGGTTAGTAGTGTATATAGCAAAAAAATTTGAAAATACAGGGATAGGAATAGAAGACCTAATATCAATAGGAACAATAGGACTAATGAAAGCAATAAATACATTTAATACAGGAAAAAATATAAAACTTGCAACGTATGCTTCGCGATGTATAGAAAACGAAATATTAATGTATTTAAGAAGATGTAATAAAACAAAAGGGGAAATATCAATAGATGAGCCATTAAATCAAGATGGTGATGGAAATGAACTATTATTATCTGATATATTAGGCACAGACGATGATGTTACATCAAGGGCAATGGAAGATGAAGTAGATAAAGTATTGTTAAAAGCAGCAATACTAAAATTAAACACAAGAGAAAAGAATATAATGGAGTTAAGATTTGGGTTCAAAAGTGGAGTAGAAAAAACACAAAAAGAAGTTGCAGATATGCTTCGGCATATCACAAAGTTATATATCTAGGTTAGAGAAAAAAATAATGAACAAAATGAAAAGAGATATAATAAGTAAAACAAGCTAGAAAAATAAACATCTCTAATCATTAATAAAAATTATTTATGATTAACAGTTTCAACTTCAAAAACATTCTTTAAAGTAGAAATATCTGTTAAAATTTGACTAACTGGCAATAGCCCATTATAATTACCAGAGATATTCAAATCCTCAATATTTTCATCGTCAGCACAAGGAGTAACTTTAATTTTTTGAACAGTAACTCTATTTTTATATAAAATCTTTTCAATTAAAGGAATGGTAAAAGTTGAATTTTGAAGTTTAATATTCAAATTTAACTCTATGTTATTCTCTTTAACTTTAAAGAAACTGTGAGAATGAGATAGTATAAAATAAGAAAAGATAGTAGCAATAATTCCTCCAAGGTAGAATCCAGCGCCAATGCTCAAACCAATACAAGTAACTACAAGTAAACTGGCGGCAGTAGTTAAGCCTTTTACATTAAAACCATCTCTTAAAATAGTACCAGCACCGATAAAACCTATGCCAGGTAATAATTGAGCAGGAATTCTTGCAATATCTGCTCCAAAATTTTTACTAAGATATTCACTACAAAGCATTACTAAAACACTACTTACTCCAATTAAAGAGTGAGTTTTAAAACCAGCAGGTTTATTAAGAGCTTGTCTTTCAGAACCAATAATTCCTGCGAGAACAAAGCCTAGTAACAATTTTATTACAGCTTGAAATTCAAAAGAATAGAGAAAATCAAACATAAAAACCTCCTTAATAATAAAAAAAGTATAAATAATAAAAAGTAGGCAAAATATATTATATAAATATATTATATCAATAAATAAAAAAAAGAACAATAGACTTGCAAAAAATCATATAATGAAGTACAATATATATATTAAAGAAGAGAGAAGTGATAAGTATGAAAGTGTATGATAAAGAAATATACAGTAAACAAGAAAGCATAAAAACTATAGCTGTTGTAATCATAGTATTTCTCTTAGGCTTTTTTGCTGGATATGCAGCGAATGCGTTTAATTCAGAAGATGAACTAAAAAATACAAATAGTACTTATGTAGAAGAAGACGTACAAAAATAATACAAATTAAAAAATCAAAAAACCATAATGTAACAAAAGTTATATTATGGTTTTTTTGTTTTAAATCACATATAATAATTTAGTTTGCAAAATATTTTAAACAGGTTAATATTGCATTTTTTCCAATGATAATTTTACCATGTTCTCTTATTTTCCTTTCAAACAATTCTTCGTTTGTAATTCGTGTAGCAAACTCTGAAAGAAGGTATGTAAAACTTTTAAGGTCAGTAACACTTAATTTTAAATTGTTCAATATAAGATAATAATTATTTTTATATAATACTAGAGAAGAAGCTTTAAATTTAACTATACATTTACTTAAAGAGCCTGTATTAATAAAATTACAAAATTCGCAGAATTCATCAAAAGTATTAAATTTATAAATAGAAACTACTTTATTTGGAGTAATAGACTGCCTTTTAACTTTAGGCTTTATTATATTAGCATTAGAACTAAGTTGTGTTTCAGGTTTTATTCTAGTAATAGTTAAAATAAAATTACCATCAGAAGAAGCAAGAGCCTCTATAATCAATTTATAATTATGGGTTTTAAAACCAACTTCACTTTCAGCCATACTTAACATATCCAAAAACAAATCTTGAGTTTCAATTGAATTAGACATAAAAGTATGTAAATCTATATTTTTTTCTTTTAAATCATCCAAATTTAAAAAAATTCTAATCTTATTATCATTCAATTTCTCAATACGCATTAAAAAGTACCTCCAAATATATTAATAATATAATTATATCACCATACATCATAATTTTAAATGATAAAATTATGGAAAAAATGTCTTTTTATATAATATATTATTGTGAAAACAACAAGGTTCCTCAAGTGCCTATCCACAATCTTTAACCTAAGATGGTTTAAGAGGGTTAAAACACCTTGTAAAATATCACCAAAAAATTATAACATAAATTTAATAAAAAATAAACATATATCTTGAAAAAAATGCCAAATGAATATATAATAATACTGCGATTTATATTTAGTATTAATCGAATTTAAAAATATAGTATTTAAGGTAAAAACAAGTTTAAATAACTGGTAAAAAATAGGAGGAACTAAAGATGGCAACAAGAGAAAAAAATATATGGATACTACTAATTTTTTTGCTAGCAGGACTAGTACTTGGGGGATTATTAGGAGAATTAGCATCTAGAGTAGACTTCTTATGGTGGTTATCTTATGGAGAACATTTTGGGTTAACATCTCCAATTGAACTAGACCTAAATGTTATAACAATAACTTTTGGGCTAACATTTAAAATGAATGTAGCTAGCATAATAGGCATGGCGGTAGCTATATTTGTTTACAGAAAAATATAGATATAAATGTAGGGGGAAAGTAAGGAAGTAAGTATATGAAAATTAAAGAACTACCCCTATCAGAAAGACCGTATGAAAAATTAGAAGTATATGGAGCAGAAAATTTATCAAATGCAGAGTTATTAGCAATAATAATAAAAACGGGAACAAAGGAACAGTCCTCTGTTCTGATTGCACAAAAGATTTTAAATTTAAGAGAAAATACAAATGAGGAAGGTTTACGATTTTTACAAGAAATATCTTTAGAAGAATTTATGCAAATAAAAGGAATTGGAAAAGTCAAAGCCATCCAATTAAAAGCAATTTGCGAATTAACAAAAAGAATAGCTAGACCAATAAACACTCAGAAAAAGGTAATTAAAAGTCCAGAAGATATAGCAAAGATACTAATACCAGAATTAAGGTACGAAAAAAGAGAAATAGCAAAAGTAGTAGTATTAAACAGCAAGAATGTAATCTTAAGAATAGTAAACATATCTTTAGGAGGCACAAATTTTGCTTGTATAGAACCAAAAGATGTTTTAGTAGAAGCAATAAAAATGCAGGCTCCAAAAATAATCTTAGTGCATAATCACCCAAGTGGCGATACAACTCCAAGTAAAGGAGATTATGGAGTTACAGATAGAGTATATGAAGCAGCAGAGTTAATGGGGATAAAATTATTAGATCATATAATAATAGGTGATGGAACTTATACAAGCCTACTGCAAAAGAATAGAAAAAATAGTTGAAGCATATAGAAAGGGTGTTAATTAATGAATTTATTTGGTCTTAAAGGGAAAGATATAGGTATAGATTTAGGAACGGCAAATACTTTAGTAACAGTAAAAGGAAAAGGAGTTGTTTTAAAAGAACCATCAGTAGTTGCAATAGATAAAAAAACAAAGGAATTAATTGCAATAGGTCATGAAGCAAAAGAGATGTTGCGGAAGAACTCCAAAAGAAATAGAAGCAATAAGACCATTAAAAGATGGAGTAATAGCAGATTTTGTAGCAACTCAATTAATGCTAAAAAGTATAGTTTCAAAAGTTTGTCAAAGATACAATGCAGGAAGACCAAGAGTAGTAGTAGGAGTACCATCAGGGATAACGGAAGTAGAAGAAAGAGCAGTAGAAGAATCTGTTATAAGGGCAGGAGCAAAAGAAGTCTTTTTAATAGAAGAACCAATGGCAGCAGCAATCGGTGCTGGGTTAGATGTTGCAGAACCTGCAGGAAATATAATAGTAGATATAGGTGGAGGAACTACTGAGGTTGCAGTAATTTCTTTAGGAGGAATAGTAATAAGCAATTCAATAAGAACAGCAGGAGACGAACTAGATGAAGATATAGTAAATTACATGAAAAAAGAGTTAGGGCTATTAATAGGGTTAACAACAGCAGAAGAAATAAAAATTTCAATAGGTTGTGCTATGCCGCTTATGACGGAATTAAGTATGGAAGTAAAAGGAAGAGACTTAAGTACAGGTTACCCAAGAACAGAGATAGTAACATCTACACAAATTGGGCAGGCAATGCAAAATTCAATAGCAGAAATTATAGATGTAGTAAAACTAACCTTAGAAAAAACGCCACCAGAGTTAGCAGCAGATATAGTAGAAAAAGGAGTAACTCTATCAGGCGGAGGAGCATTAATAAAAAATTTAGATAAACTAATAAGTCAAAAAATAGAAATGCCAGTATATGTAGATAAAGAACCATTGGAATGTGTAGTAAGGGGAACAGGAAAAACTTTATCAGATATAGAAAAACTAAAAAGCGTTTTAATAAACTCAAGAAAAAGGAGATAAAATAATTGTAAATAACTTAAGAAAGCCGCAAAATAAAACAGGAGGGATATATGCAAAAGCATAGTAAAACAGGAACGATAGGAATCTTAGTAACAATTATCATATTAACCATTTTAGTTATAGTTACAAATATAGATATATCTAAATTTTCAATAGCAGAGGGAGTTACAAATAAATTAGTAATGCCTATTCAAAATGGACTAACATACTTAAAAAATAAGATTGAAGGAAACAACGCTTTTTTTGAAGATATTAATAATTTAAAAAATGAAAATGAAAAAATAAAAAAAGAGAATGAAGAACTTAAGCAAAGCCTAAGTGAGTTAGGTATAATAAAAGCAGAAAATAAAACTCTAAGACAATATGCAAACTTAGCAGACCAATATACTTCATATTCTACAGTTCCAGCATATATAATAGATAGAGACCTAAGTAATTTGAGTAGTGTAATGGTAATAAATGTAGGAACAAAGCAGGGAGTTAAAGAAAATATGCCAGTTGTAGCGGAAAATGGAGTAGTAGGACATGTTATATCTGCAACAGCAAACACGGCAAAAGTAATTCCAATAATAGATCCATCTAGTAGTATAAGTGCAATAATGAATATATCAAGAGATAACATAATAGTAAAAGGAGAATTAGGTGATAGTTCTAAACTAAGAGGAACGTATATAAGTGCAGATGCAGATTTAATATTAAATGACGATGTAGAAACATCTGGACTTGGAGGGATATATCCAAAGGGGTTAAAAATAGGAAAATTAACAGAAATTATAGAAGCACAAAATATAACAGAAGAGTATGTGAAAATAGAACCAGCAGTTGACTTTACAAAATTAGAAACAGTATTAGTAATTATAAAATGAAGGGATTGATATAAATGGAAAACGACATTTATGTAACACCACTAAGTGGAAGATATGCAAGCAAAGAAATGAACAAATTATGGTCAAACAACACAAAATATTCAACATGGAGAAAATTATGGGTAGCTTTAGCAGAAACAGAAAAAGAGTTAGGCTTAGAAATAACACAAGAACAAATTGACGAAATGAAAAAAAATATAAATAATATAGATTATGATATAGTAGCAAAAAGAGAAAAAGAATGTAGACATGATGTAATGGCACATGTATATGAATTTGGTATTAAATGTCCGTTAGCAAAGCCAATAATACATTTAGGAGCAACCTCATGTTATGTAACAGATAACACAGATATAATAATAATGAAACAGGCTCTAGAATTGGTAAAACAAAAGCTAGTAATAGTAATAAATAACTTAAAAAAATTTGCAGAAAAATATAAAGCTTTGCCATGTTTAGGATATACACATTTTCAACCAGCACAGCTAACAACAGTTGGAAAAAGGGCAACATTATGGATACAAGATTTATTAGAGGATTTAAAAGAATTAGAATTTGTAGAACAAAACTTAAAGTTACTAGGATGTAAGGGAACAACAGGAACAAGTGAAAGTTTTATGAAATTATTTAAAGATGAAGAAAAAGTAAAACAAATAGACAAAAAAATAGCAGAAAAAATGGGCTTTCAAAAAACTTTTGCAGTATCAGGACAAACATATACAAGAAAAGTAGATTCGAGGGTATTAAATTGTTTAGCAGGTATAGCAGAGAGCTGTTCAAAGTTTGCAAATGATGTAAGACTTTTACAGCATGAAAAAGAGCTAGAAGAACCATTTGAAAGTAAACAAATAGGTTCATCAGCAATGGCATATAAAAGAAATCCTATGAGAAGCGAAAGGATAAATTCTTTGGCAAGACATGTAATAGTTCTAAGCAACGATACAAAAATAACAGCATGCACACAGTGGCTTGAAAGAACATTAGATGATTCAGCAAATAAAAGAATTTGTGTTCCAGAGAGTTTCTTAGCAGTAGATGCAATTTTAAAGATATATGCAAATATAACAGAGAATATAGTAGTATATGAAAATAGAGTAAGAGCAAATATAATGAGAGAAATACCATTTATGGGAACAGAAGAAATACTTATGAGAGCAGTACTAAAAGGCGGAGATAGACAAGAACTACACGAAAAAATAAGGTTACACTCAATGGAAGCAGGAAAACAAGTAAAAGAGTATGGACGACCAAATGACTTAGTTCAAAGAATTGCAAATGACCCAAGTTTTGGATTAATGGAAGAAGAAATATTAAATATATTAAATCCAGAAAATTTATGTGGTAGAGCAAAAAATCAAGTAACAGATTTTATAGAGCAAGAAGTAAATGAAGTATTAGAAAAATATAGTAAGCTTATTGAAAACGTTGATGTAGAATTAAGTGTATAGTAAACAAATTCACAGTTTAATTATAAACTATAATTAAACTGTGAATTTGTTTTTAAAAATCTCTTGTAAATTCATCTGTATTTTCAATATCTTCAAGTCCTTTTTCAGTATCCAAATTACTTTCATTTTCAAAATCACTTTTTAGTTCTTGAGACTTTGTATCTTGAGTTTTATTAGTAGAAATATCAATACAGTTCTCAGAAACTGGAGCCAAATAAATTGTATCACTAAAAGTTAAATCATTTTCGGGAACATCATCAATAAACTTATCAAGAGTTTTATCAATGTGAGCATCTTCAATAATTTCAGCTTTATGAGAGTTATTATTAATGATATTAAGATTATAAATATCATCGTCAGTAATTTTATCACCAGAGTACATAATAGCTAACATTTGAACAACAGAGTCTTTTTTAGTATCAGATATAGAGTTATAATCATTTAAACTCAATAAATTATTATTTTCCATTTTAGGAATTCTAAAATTACTACCACTATGAGAAAAGTCGTTACCATATCTTCTCATTAAATTATTAATAATAAGACTTTTAGAATCACTATTAAAATCGTTAATATATCTACCATATTTACAAGACCAGTCAAATAGTGCATCAGAGTTACTGCTATCTTTATTAACAATATTAAAGAAATCAGATAAACAATCTTTTTCAATAATAGAGAGATTGTATATAGGTACAACTTCGCCTTGAGTTAAATCTAAATCAAGAGGAGGTGTAAATATTTCTTCTATATTTTTGTCATCAAGAGCAGTAGATAAAGTATTTTCAACTTGAGACTTATATTCATCATTAAAATCAGAAGTTGGATATAATTTTTGCCATTCTTTAATAGTTTCTTTATAATCATTAGCATCTCTATATCTTTCAGGATTTTTAGTAATATTTTCTAATTCACGAAACGCTTTGCTAGAATCAAATTTTTCTAAAATACTATCAATATGAGATTTACTTAGTAACAATCTAGTAACATGAGGGTATTTCTCTTTTAAAAACTTTAAAGGATATTCTTTATATAATTCTTCTAAATCCTTATCAAGTTTGCTTCTATCTTTATGTTTTTCCGCTTTATCTAAAACTTTATGGAGTTTTTCTAAGCCCTTACTAGCATCCTTTTTAGACAATTCATCAAAAGCAACAAAGTCTTTTAAAACTTTGTCTAAAAATTCATTACTTAACATATATTTAATTTTACTTTTAAACTCATCACTAAACAAATCAATAGAATAGCGCTTTTTCCACTCTGCAAGGTCACTTTGAAATTGTGCATAATTTTTGCTAGATTGTGCGTATGCGAAAATTTGACAAAGCTCAAAATAAGCTTCTTCTTCATCAAAATCTCTTAGCTTTTCTTTTGTCTGTTCATTTATTTCAATAATATCATTTATATCATTTTTTGCCATAATGACCTCCTAATAATTGCTATCCTTTTTTACATTAATAAATTACAAATTCTCACACTATTATATCACGTATTTTAAAAGGAAACAATTGATTTTATTAAATTTTAATGATAAAATGAATAATAGCATAAAATTATATGTTTAAGTTAAAGGGTGGAATAAATGAAAAAAAGAAATGAAACAAGAAAAATATTTGTAGGTAATGTTCAAATTGGAGGACAGGACAAAGTAGTTATTCAATCAATGACAAATACTAAAACAAAAGATGTTGAGAAAACTGTAAATCAAATATTAAAATTAGAAGAAGCGGGATGTGAAATTATTAGGGTAGCTTGTTTAGACGAAGAAGATGCCAAAGCTATAAAACAAATAAAAGAAAAGATACATATTCCAATAGTATCAGATATACATTTTGATTATAGAATAGCTTTGCAAGCAGCAAAAGCAGGAGTAGATAAAATAAGAATAAATCCAGGTAACATTGGTTCACAAGATAGGGTAAAACAAGTAGTAGATGTATGTAAAGAAAGAAACATACCTATAAGAATAGGAGTAAATAGTGGCTCATTACCAAAAGATATACTTCAAAAATATGGTGGAAAACCAACAGCAAAAGCAATGGTAGAGAGTGGTTTAAGACACATAAAAATACTAGAAGATTTAGACTTTTTTGATATTGCACTTTCATTAAAAGCCTCAGACTTAAACTTATGTATAGAAAGTTATGAAGAGGCAGCAAATACAATAGATTATCCATTACATCTAGGTGTAACACATGCAGGAACAGAATTTAGTGGAACAGTAAGTTCAAGTATAGGCTTAGGTACACTCTTAAGAGAAGGCATAGGAGATACAATAAGAGTATCTTTATCTGCAGACCCAGTAAAAGAAATAAAAGTAGCAAAAGAAATACTAAAGGACTGCAAATTATACAAATCACCAACATTAATAGCGTGTCCAACATGTGGTAGAATACAGTACGATTTAATACCAATAGCAAATGAAATAGAAGACTTTTTACAAACAATAAAAAAGGATATAACAGTTGCAGTAATGGGATGTGGAGTAAATGGTCCAGAAGAAGCAAAACATGCAGATATAGGAATAGCAGGTGGAGTAAAAGAGGGATTATTATTTAAAAAAGGAGAAATAATTAGAAAAGTAAAACAAGAAGATATAGTGAAAGTACTAAAAGAAGAAATAATGAAACTATAAAATTTAAGATGGGTGATTTTAACATGGAAGTTATAGTAGGTAAAACAGCTGGTTTCTGTTTTGGAGTGAAAAATGCTGTAACAAAAGCAATAAATGAAGCAGAAAAAGTAAAGCAAATATATTGTTTAGGAGAGCTGGTTCATAATAAGCAAGTAATAGATGAATTAACTCGGGAAAGGCATAAAATTTATAGACAACATAGAAGAAGCAAAAAATAAAGTAATAATTAGAGCACATGGAGTTGTAAAGGAAACATATAACAAAGCTAAAGAATTAGGAATAGAATTAGTAGATTTAACTTGTCCAAAAGTATTATACATACATAAATTAACAGAAGAATATTCAAAAAAAGGATATTATATATTTGTTATAGGAAAGAAAACACATCCAGAAATGGAAGGAACAGTAAGTTTTTGTGGAAAGTATTGTAGTGTTATAGAAGATGAAAATTCAATAGAAACTGCAATAACAGATTTAACTACTTCAAATAAACAAAAAGTATTAATAATTTCTCAAACAACATATAGTATAGAGAAATTTCAATTAATAGTAGATAAAATAAAAAACAATGAAAATTTAAAAAATATAAATATTAATGTAATTAATACAATTTGTAGTGCTACAAAACAAAGACAGGAAGAAACAGAAAAAATAGCAAAACAAGTAGATACAATGATAATAGTTGGGGGAAAAAACAGTTCAAATTCAAATAAACTCTATGAATTGTCAAAAAGATATTGCAACAATGTTCAATTTATAGAAACAGAACAAGAAATAACAAATCTTGAAAAAACAAAAAAAGTAGGATTAATGGCAGGAGCATCAACACCACAAGAAATTATAACAAAAGTAGTTGAAAAACTAGAAAAAATATGTTAAAATAGAATAGTATTGCGAATTATCAATTTATAATTTAGCAACATTTAAACTATAATAAATACTATTTTATTCTAAATAAGAAAGGTAGGTAAAAAGATGAATCAAATACTGGTATGTGAAAAATTATATGTAACACCAGCACTTAAGAAAAAAAAGAAAATGTTTAAAGCAGAATTCTTTTTATCTATAGCAGCTTTAATTGGCTTATCTACGTATGGAATATGCTCAGCTTATGATAGAAATAAAAATGAAGCAGTATCAAAAGAAATATTACAAGCTATGCAAATACAACCAGAAAAAGTAGAAGTTGAAGAAGAAGTAATAGTATTAGATTTGAATGCTCCAAACGGAGAAGCAGAAAAAGTAAATCTAGATGAAATAGAAAAAGTAGTTGTAACAAGAGAAATAGAGATACCAGAAGAACAAAAAGTAACAGCAAGAGATGGAACAATATATTATACAATAGGCCAAATATACATACCTTCAATAAATTGTCAATATCCAATTTTATCAAGTGAAACAGAAAATTACGATACATTGTTAAAGATTGCACCAGTAAAATTTCATGGAGCAAACCCAAATGAAGTAGGTAATTTTTGTATAGTAGGACATAATTATAGAAATTCACAATTTTTTAGTAAAGTACCAAAACTTGAGAATGGTGATATTATAGAAATAACAGATACTTTCGGAAAAATGGTTCAATATGAAGTATATGATAAATATGTAACAGTAGATACAGATACAAGTTGTACAACACAAAAAACAAATGGAAGAAGAGAAGTAACATTAATAACATGTACAGATGCAAGTGATGAGCATAGAGTAATTGTAAAGGCAAAAGAAAAAATAAGTTAGATAGAAAAATCCAGTTTTGCAAGAAACAAAACTGGATTTTTAGTTTTAGACTTAGAAATCAAACTTGTAAATTGTTTTTGAGTAATACTTTTCATTGGCTTTTAAAATAGGTGAGGCAAAATTTGGTTCATTTATAGAATTAGGAAGAAAACCTGTTTCCAAACAAAGTCCACTACGGTTTCCGTAAGTAAAATTGCCTTTGCCAATTTGAGGAACTTCGTCAATGTAATTTCCAGCATAAAACTGTACAGCAGGACAGTCAGAATAAACTTCCATGCTAATTCCAGATTCTTCACACTTTAAAGTGGCAACTTTTTCTATACCATCAACTTTTTTATCAACTAAAAAACTATGGTCGTAGCCTTTCGTTAGTTGTAATTGCTCAAAACTACTGTCAATATCATCTGCAATCTTTCTAAAATTTGTAAAATCTAAAGGAGTATTTTGCACATCAGCTAAAACACCAGTTGGGATAGATTCTTCATCAATAATAGCGAATTTTTTGCTATTAATTTGCAAATAATGGTTAATAATAGAGCCACTATTGTGTCCATTCAAATTAAAGTAAGAATGGTTTGTCATATTTGCAACAGTATCTTTATCACAGATACCGCTATAAGTAATCTCAAGACCATTATCATTAGACAATTTATAGGTTACAGAAACATTGAAAGTACCAGGGAAACCTTGATCCATGTCGGGACTAAGCAATTTAAAAGAAACAGCATTATTTGAAGTATCAACCGAATAATCCCATAATCTTTTTTGGTAACCATTAAAACCACTATGCAGATCATTTTTATTTCTTTCGTTTTTATCCAAAAAATAACTTGTGCCATTAATCTTAAAACTTGCATTTTGAATTCGGTTGCCATTTCTACCAATGGTAGCTCCAAAATAGCAGTGATTAATAAAATAATCTTCTAAATTGTCAAAACCAAGAACAACATCAAGAAGTTTTCCATCTTTATTAGGAACAAGAATAGAGACAATAGTTGCCCCCCAATTCGTAAAAGTAGCAGTAATGCCATTACTATTTGTTAAGGTAAACAATGAAACAGGCTCATTATCTACAGTTTTTCCAAAATTTGAAATAGAAATACTCATAAATTAATCCTCCTATATTAAATTATTTATGCAGACTTTTAACGTAAACTTTGCAAATTATTTTATCATAAAAATAAAAAAAATGAAATAAATTATTTTATTTATATTATTAAATTTAACCGATTAATTGTAACTCCGTAGCGATTAAAGAATCAAAAAATTACAGAAAAAGGAAAAACTTCTAAAAAAACCTAGAAAAATAGGCAAAACACTTGAAAAAGTTTACATAAGCGAGTATAATATATATGTAGGGAAATGTAATATAAATGTAAAATTCAAATAAAAAAGCGGGATACATAAAAATCCGTAACGTGAGCGCGAATATGCAAAAACCTACAAATATTGACAAATTAAAAAAATATAGTAATATTATAATTAAATTTTAGGAGGTTAATATGTCAAAGGTAATTAAAAAAATTGTAAGTGTATTATTAATATTTAGTTTAGTATATGCCAATTTATCAGGAACAATATTTGGCATTGTTTCTTATGCTGAAGACGGAAATAATGCAGGAGAAGTTAATGAGCAAGAAAAACAAGTAGAGGAAACAAATTCTCTTAAAGTTGAAACAAAAGAATTTTATAAAAACAACATGACAGAAGAAGAAACAGAATATGAAGAAGCATTAAAATTAAATTTAAAGTATGAAAATAAATTTAATAAAATAGAAATTTATGACGTAAAAACAGAAATTAAGAAAGCGTTAGAAGAAAATGAAGAAAAAGATGAAGAAGAGCAAGATGTAGAAGAAACAGAAAAAATAAAAGTATTTTACAAATCTACTAAAATTAACAAAGAAAGCCTATTAAATACAATAGGACAAGATGGAAAACTTGAACTTACATATAAACAATTAGAAAATGCTGAAGAAGATGAAAAAACAGCAGAAGTAGAAAAAGAAACACTTATAAGAGATGAAGAAATTACAGAAACAGATAAAAAAGTTCTACCACAAAGTGAAGATGAAGAAACAGTAGAGAGTGATGATAATAAAAATATAGAAGAAACAGAAAATAAAGAAGAGGAAGATTTAGAAGAAAATAGTGAAGATATAGAAAAAAATGAAGAAGAGCTAAAAGGAATAATTATTGCAGAAAATGGAAAAGTAGAAATAAATGCAGAAACAGAGGCAGATGAAGAAGGCTTTATAACAATAGTGTATCCAGAAAACACAGAAAACGTAACAATAACTATAGAATCAGAAATAAATGTAATAGAAAACTTAAGTATAGTACATACAAAAGTAGTAGAAAAAGTAACAGACATAGAAAAAGTAGATACATTAGAAACAATAAAACAAATAATAGTAAAACAAGATGAAGAGGAAATCTTAAACAAACAAGAAACTTCAGTTATGCCAATTACATATACAAAAACAGTTGCAGATTTAGGAATGGATAAAACACGGAATATCTACAAGTATAGAAAATAAAATAAACTTTACAATAACATTACATACAGATAATATAAAATATGATTTATATAAAAATCCATATTTTGTAATAGAATTACCAAGTGAAATAGAAACAGTTAATGTAAATAATACATTAGTTTTAAATAATCAAGTTTTTGAAATAGAATCAGTAGAAACAGCTACAGCAGAAAATGGAAACAAAATAATAACCATTAGATTAAATGGAGAACAAACAGAATATACAGAATCAAATGAAGAAAATGTTCAAATAGTAATAGAAACAACGTTAAAGACCAATGAATTAACACCAAGTTTAGATAGAAAAGTAAATTTATACTATGAAAATGAAAATGTAAAAACTTATGATGGAATTGGAACACAAACTTTTGGAACAGGTAGTTTAGATGTAGCGTTGATTGCAAATAAAGAAGTAATAGTTGAAACAAAAGCAGTACTAGGAGAAGAAACAATTACATCATTTAAAGATAATTATTCTTCAGTTACAGTAGAACCAGATACATATAATAGAGTAGCAATTTATGGAACAGTTGTTAATAATATGGGAGAAAGCATAGAAAATGCAAAAATTCTTGGAACAGCAACAAACATAGGACCAATTGCAGGTTTATCAAATGTATATTACACAGAAAACGAAAATGCAACAGCAGATATAAATAATGCAGAAAATGGTTGGACAAATGAATATTCTCGGAAATGCAAAGAAATATTTAATAATAATAGAAAATTTTGAACAAGCTCAAACCCTAAACTTTGCATTCTATATGTTCATGCCACAAATAGTAGAAGATGATACAGTATATGAATTAAAATATGATGTAATGAATAATAACGATGAAGTTTTAAAAACATCAAAGATGACAATAAAACAAGAAGCTCCAAGATATGATATTTATGAAGATGATATGATAAAAGCAAATATAGAAATGGAAAAAGAAATTGCAGAAGTAGGAGAAGTTATAAAGACTACTATAAATATAACAAATATTTCAGGAGTGGACTTAAATAACATGAAGATATTTTTACCAATACCTGATACATTTACATTTGTACACATGAATGCTTATATTGATGGTCAAGTAGCTCAAAATACATATTTTACAGAACAAGATGAAGGTATGGAAATTTTAGCTATAGAAATTAAGAATAATAGTACAATAACAATAGAATTAAGAACAAAAGTAGAAACATATATTAAATCAAGTGAAACAATGAGAGCAATTATAAAATATAATGAAAGAGAAGTGCGGAATATCTAATAAAGTAAAGATTGCAAAGCC
The DNA here is from genome assembly GCA_947628475.1 of uncultured Clostridia bacterium. Lineage (GTDB taxonomy): Bacteria > Bacillota > Clostridia > TANB77 > CAG-508 > UMGS1781. The sequence continues at coordinate 6,262 of CANRAB010000003.1, read as the reverse complement.
TTCAACAATGGAAATAGTCATAGCTAGTGATAAAACAGGTAAAACATTACAAGCAAATGAGGAGATTCAATATAAAGTTGCTTTAAGGAATAACGGTGAAGCAAAAGCAAATGTAAATATATCTGTTGCCCAAATGCTTGGTATTAGTATACAAAAAATAGAAACAATTAATTTGTCAACAGGAGTTACAACTAGTGTTACTACGACAGATCTAGAAAAAGCCTTAGAAACAATAAGCATAAATCCAAATGAGATTGTACAAATAAATATATTAGGAAGGGCGAAATCATTAGAACTAGACACTACAAATACAATGTATGTAAATATTACAGGAGAGAATATTGAAGATATAACCACTAATAAAATAATAAATACTGTTAAGAAAGAGGAAAAAACAGTTCAAGAAGGAACAGTAGAAAATCAATTAAACAATAATCAAGAAGAAACGTTAGATAATAACAATACTATCATGGGAACTGCATGGATAGATAAAAACTCAAATGGTAAAAAAGATAAGAATGAAGTATTATTAAAAGGAGTACAGGCAGTTTTAATAGATACTAAAACATCACAAGAGGTAGCAAAAACAACAACAAACAATGAAGGTGAATATTCATTTAAGAATATAAACGAAGGAAATTATGTTGTTGCATTTAACTATAATACAAATACATTTGCAGTAACAGACTATAAAAATGGAGAAATGGAAAGTGATATAGACTCAGATGCAATAATGACTTCACAAAATAATAAAACAGTAGCAAAAACAGAAATAATTACATTAAAAGAAGGCAAAACAGCAGATGCAAACATAGGTCTAGTATTAAATAAAACATTTGATATGAGTATAAATAAAGGAATAACAAAAGTTACAGTAGATAATGAACAAGGAACAAATACCTATGATTTTAATAATACGAGTATGGCAAAGGTAGAAATAGACGGCAAATATTTAAAAGGTTCAATAATATTAGTAGAATATGAAATAGCAGTTACAAACGTTGGAGAATTAGCAGGATTTGCAAAAGTTATAACAGACAAAATTCCAGATGGAATGAAATTCAATTCAGAATTAAATACAAACTGGTATGAAGGAGAAAATGGAATTTTATATTGTGAAGAATTAGAAAATAAACAATTACAACCAGGAGAAACAGCAACAGTTAAATTAGTATTAACAAAGGAAATGACTGATGATTCTGCAACATCTCCTGTAAACACAGTAACATTAGAAGAAACATTTAATGAATATCTAATAGAAGATAAAAAACAAAATAATAATTCAGCAGAAGCAACAATAATAATATCATTAACAACAGGAAAAACAGAATCTTATATATGGCTTGTATTATTAGTTGTAGCAATAATAGCAACTGGAACATTTGGTGTAATAAAAATAACAAATAAAAACTCTTTGAAAGTTACTAATAAAGAAAGGAGAAAATAATATGGCTAAGAAAACTAAAATATTTACTATAATAACTGTTATAACATTAATAGCTATAGGAATTATAACATTCTTGTTTAGTAATAAAACAGAAGTATATTCTATTGGTGGCTATAAGTATTTTGGCGAAGTAATAAACCACATGAAAAATGTTTATTGTTTGGATCATGGTTGGACTTATGCTCGTGGTGATTATGAAATTACTGATTCAGGGAATTTAGCAGATATTGCAAATGGTCCTGCATTAGCATATTTAGTTGCAAAATATGGTCAAGATGTTAGAGATGCTACGTATGATCCTGTAGCAAATGCAATCTGGAAGTATTATGCTCATTGTAGTTATGAATCATCAGTAGAGGCAGAGGCAGATAGAATATGGAAAGAAGCGTTAGAAGCAACAAATGTGCAACCTGGCAGAGGTGGAAATGTATCTATTTCAGGGTTAGATAGTTCAACTAATTTTGTCCCTGAAGATTCTGCAGGACAACTTGGACCATTTTCGCTTAATTATCCTACAGCTAATGGGCAACCAATAGGAAAAGTTACTATAAAAATAAATGGTCAAGAGATGAGTACCCCTCCAAGTGGTTCACAATTTTACTTAAATGAAGGAAATGGAATAAAATTTGGAGAAGAAAATCATATAGAAGTTCATTATGAAGGAACAATTTATGGTGGAACTTATGCTGAATATTCACCTGCACCTTATGTTGTTGCAACTGAAACAAGAATATGTCGAAGCTGTGGAAGTGCTTTTACCTACGAAGGTATGTTTCATGGAAATTATCAATTACCTGCACCTGGCTCAGCACCTGGTGTAGAACTAGAATTAATTGCTGGACAACATAAAGAGACTTGTGAAGATGAGACAAAGTTTTTTAGCACAGGTGTTATGTATGAATGGTTTTCAGGTTGGTTAAATGGTAATCAGTATGGTCCTATTGCTTATGCAGATAATAACCCTAACGTTATTCAAGGCCTTATAGAAATAAATCCAACTCAACAACCTATAAGCGAAAATTTAGACTTTAATTTTTGGGCAGGTAAACCAGATATTGAAATAAACTTAGATAAAATAAATATGAAAAATACAAATATTTCAGGAGCAGAATTTAATGTTACTGTTAATAATGGTAAATTGGAAAGCAGTTCAAGTGTTTCTGCAAGTAACGGTACTAATCCAGAAGTTATGATTAAGCCTGATAGAGGTGCAAGTACAGTTACAGTAACATTACACGAAACAAAGGCTCCAAATGATTTTACAGAAATTAAAAATGACATAGTGGTAACATATACATGGGACAGTACAAGCAAACAGTGGAAATCAAGTGTTTCGCGGAACCGATTCAGATAGAAAATTATTTGAATTTGATAGTACTGGTAATTATAATAGAAGAACTCCAAGTGATTGTGCAGACATATCAAAATTAAAAATTAAAAACAGACCAGTAATAAAAGTAACATTAAATAAAATGGATCCACAAAAAGTAGCAGTTGATAATGTTGACTTTGAGATAAAAGTTGACGGCGGTTACACTGTAAACGGAGAACAGAGAATGTCTAATGGTGATACTGTTGTAATAGCTCCAGATGAAGGAAAAAACACAGTAACAGTAACATTAACAGAACAAGATCCAGGCGAAGAATTTGTTAAATATAAAGATCCAATAGTTTTAACATTTGAATTAAACGAAAGTAGAGGAGAATGGGAATTAAAAAGCGCTTCTACACCAAAAGATCCTGAAAAAGTAGAAATTAAAAATAGTGTAGATGGAAACGGTGTAATTACAGCTACAATTGATGCTGTAAACAGAAGACAAATTATTGTAGATTTTATTAAAAAAGATAATGGTGGAAAGCAAATAGAAATGAAATTTACAGTTGATGTAAGTGGTGGTACATTTGATGATGGAACTAGTGCAGGACCTACATCAAAAACATTTACAACAGGTACAAGTGGATCTGAAGAGTTAAAAATTATACCAACAGGAACTGGAAATGTAACATTAACATTTACAGAGGAAGATGATATATACTATATTAATCCAGGACCGATTACAATTACATTCTCTTATGCAGATGGACATTGGCAAGCAGTTAATACACCAGAATATGCTGAAATTAATAAAACAACAAATGAAAATGGAGTAATTGTATTTGAACTAACAATAGAAAATACAGCAAAAATAGAAGACTTCACATTTGAAAAAATAAATGCGTATTTTGAAGACGAATCAATATCAGGAGTAACATTTAATGTAGTATTAGATAATGCTGAAACTGAGGATGGCAGAAGATCTATTACAGTACAAACAGAAGGTGGAGAAATTGAACTAGGAATATTGAAAGTATTAGATCCAAGTAAAGATATAACAATAACATTAACTGAAACAGGTGTACCTACAGGATTAGACTTAAACTACAAAGGTTTAGAAGGTGCAACAATTACAATAACATTAAGACATAAAGAAGGTATAATAAGTGTAACTGTAAGTAACGGAAGAGACGATTTAGTAGAAGCAGATTATAATGATAATAAAGTTTCTTTAGAAATTAAAAACGAAGTAACATTAGATTTATCTGGTAAAGTATGGTTAGATGGACAAACAGGATTAAAACCAGTAGTACCACCAGATAGTAAATATGGTAGATCAGAAAATGGTATACCAGGAATAAAAGTATCATTAAAAGGTGATAGAGAAGATTCAACTGTAACAGACAGCAATGGTAATTATTCATTTAAAGATTTACCAGCAAGCACAACAGGTAGAACAAGTTATTATATCGAATTTACTTATGATGGAATTAATTATATAACTGTTTCAAGAGGCGTTGGAAGCGCTGCTGAAAATTCAGATGTTGATGAAGTTAATAGAGCAGCATTTAATAATAAATTTAATACAATTGAAAAAGATAAAGCAACAGTTGGAAATGTAAATTTAAGTTATAATCATAGCTCATCAGGAGATACAGCAACATTAATTACTACAGATGCAAGTGGAGTTAAAGCAGACTTTGCAATGACAGCAACAACATTAAATACAAAATATAATCAAAATACTACAGATATAGACATGGGCTTAGTAAAAAGAGGATTAGACTTAGCTGCATTAACAAACTTAGAAAAAGCAGTAATGAGAATAAATGGACAAGAAACGACATATCCTTATAATGCACTTCAAGGATTAGAAAAAGATGAAAATGGAAACATTAAAATAAATACATATAGAGGTAATAAAGTACAATATAATTTATACTTATATGCATCAGATTATAATTATAGAATCCATGATTATAGTCAAGTAGTAAGTAGAAGAGAAGGTTCTGCTCTTGATCCAGAACTATCAAGAACAACTGCTGAAGAATTAAATGTAACATTAACATATAGAGCATTATTAAATAATCAAAGTACAGCAAATGCAAGAATTAATAAAGTAGCTTATTACTACGATTCAAATAGTTTGAACTTTATACAAGTAATTAATGCAGATACTGGAGCAAGTTATACTGCAACACCAAGTGGAACAGCAGTAATTGATGGAAAAACTTATACAAAATTAATTGTAGATGTAGGGGCAGACTTAGATGCGCATAATACACAGGAAGAATTATTATTCGTATTTACTGTAAAATTAGATAATCCTACTTTAGCAGCAAGAGAATTATTAGTATTAAAGAACTGGATAGAAATTACATCATACTCAAGTAGCGAAGGTTTAATAGATGGTAATTCTGCACCAGATAACATAGACCAAGCAAACTACAGATTTGAAGATGATTCAGATGATGCAAGTGGATTAAATGTACAAGTTTCTAATGAAAAGAGAAAAATAAGTGGATTTGTCTTTGAAGATGGTAGAGGAACAGTAATGGTCGGTGATGGAAACTTTGATGCTGGAACAGATAAAAAAGTAAATGATGTAATCGTACAATTAATAGAAATAAAAGAATTAGATACTGATGGAGATGGTGAGGGAGATATTAAACTAGAATATATTTGGAAAGAAACAACATCAGGTTCAAATAGAGTAATAGAGTTAGCAATGGACGGAAAATCAACATCAACTAATGCTATGGCACAATCAGATGGAGGATATACATTTGAAGATTTTATTCCAGGAAACTATATTATAAGATTTATATATGGAGATGGCACATATTTTGATACTGCTATAACAGGAGAAGGAACAAGATCAGAACAGCAAGAAAATATTTTAAAATATAATGGTCAAGACTATAAATCAACATACGATAGATACTATATGGCATCTCAATTTGAACCTTATGCAAATGCAAATGCATCAATGGCTAGAGACAATGAAGCAAGAAGATTAAGACAAATGGCATGGGCAAACGGATTATCTAAATCTGAAATTGAAGCTGGAGCATTAGATATAAATAAGGATAATTTGAAAAATACTTGGATGTGCGCAGAAACATCTAAAGTAGCTGTACCAGCCGAAGCAGCACCTGGTTCATCTTCTGGTTCAACCTTAGCAACAGCTGGTGAAATTACATTATTTGAAAATAATATTAACTTTGGATTAGTAGAAAGACCAAAACCAGATCTTAAACTAGAGAAACATTTAACTACTGTTCATTTAACAGCCGGAGGAGTAGATAAGGTTTACGCTATAACTGAACAACCATATGAAGATGGTACGGTAGATGACTTTAGTAACTATGCTCGTGATGGTATTGTAAATCTTAAATCTGGTATAGGAACTGGCAACGTTACACTTCCACAACCAACTGTTAAAGGAGAAGATGGCACGATTGGATCATGGGGTGTTGAGTGTAATTTAACAGAATATA
>CANRAB010000002.1 GCA_947628475.1 uncultured Clostridia bacterium | reverse complement strand
ATTTTATATTTTTTCATCTTAATATCTTTTCCATTTTACAATATCTTTTATTACAATTTTAATTTTATAATTTTTTTATTATATTTTTTTACTTTTAAATTATTCAATTAATTATTTTTCATTATTAATTTTCTTTTTTATTAAATTTTATAATTTAATTATTTTTTTCTTTTAATACTTTTCTTTTATTAAACTTATATTTTAATTATTTATTATGTTTTATTGTTATTTTTTTCTTCTTACGTATTTTTTTATTATTTCTGTTTTGTTTTTATTCTTTTTTTATAATTTATTTTTATTCCTTCTTTTATTATTTTATTTATTATTTAATTTTACTTTATTATTTTATTAATTTATTATTATTTTTTTATTAATAATATCCTAAATTTTCTGCTATTTTTTTAAATTATTTTATTTTTACTTTTCTTTTTACATTAAATATTACAATTTTGTTTCACCTTCTTTTTATACTTTTTTATGTATTTTTTATTTTTATTCTTGCCTTTTTGATTTTTTATTCTCGTTTTTTGCCTTTTTAGTTAATAATTTTCTTTATGTTTCTTACAGTATAATTTTCCTTATATCCTTCTTATTTTTCATTTCTTTTTTTATATTTTTCTATTATTATACTTACTTTCTTATTCCCTATTTTTATTATTTTTGTATTGTTTATTTGACTTTATTATATCTTTTTACATTTCTCTTTTCTTCTTTAATCCGTAACTACTCTTTTATATATTTTTTATTTTTTTCCACTTTTTTTACTCATATTTTTTTATCTTTAACTTTTTTCATAAACACACCATTTGGGTTATAATTTTTTACTTTACTTTTTTATCCTTTTCATTTTCTTTTTTTATCTACTTCTTTTTTTTTCACTTTCTTTTTAGACAAATTTTTGATTTTTTTCTTTTTGCTTCAAAAATTTTATTTTATATTTTTTCATCTTAATTTCTTTTCCATTTTACAATATCTTTTATTATAATTTTAATTTTATAATTTTTTTATTATATTTTTTTACTTTTAAATTATTCAATTAATTATTTTTTTATTATTAAATTTCTTTCTTGTTAAATTTTATAATTTAATTATTATTTTTTTATATATTTATTAAATTTATATTTAATTATTTATCATACTTTATTATTATTTTTCTTTTTATATATTTTTTTATTATTCTGTTTTACTGTTGTTATTATTCATTTTAATTTTTTTATTTTATAATTTTTTTTTATTATTTCTTCAATTATTTTATTTATTTATTATTTTATTTAATTTTACTTTCATACATTATTTATTATTAATCTAATTAATTAATATTCTATTAATAATATTCTAAATTTTTTTCTATTTTTTTATTAAACTATTTCATTTTTACTTTTTTCTTTTTACATTAAATATTACAATTTTGTTTCACCTCCTTTTTATACTTTCTTATGTTTTTTTATTTTAATTCTTGCCTTTTTGATTTTTTATTCTTGTTTTTTGCCTTTTTAGTTAATAATTTTCTTTATGTTTCTTACATTATAATTTTTCTTATATCCTTCTTATTTTTCATTTCTTTTTTATGTTTTTTTTTATTATTATACTTACTTTCTTATTCCCTATTTTTATTATTTTTGTATTGTTTCTTTGACTTTATTACATCTTCCTACATTTTTCTTTTCTTCTTTAATCCGTAACTACTCTTTTACATTTCTTTTCACTTTTTTACTCCTATTTTTGTACCTTTAACTTTTTTTCATAAACATATCATTTGTCTTATAATTTTTTACTCTACTTTTTTATTATTTTCATTTTATTTCTTTATGTACTTCTTTTTTTTTACTTTCTTTTTAGACAAAGTTTTGATTTTTCTCTTTTTGTTTCAAAAATTTTATTTTATATTTTTTTATCTTAATGTTTTTTCCATTTTACAATATCTTTTATTACAATTTTAATTTTATAATTCTTTTATTATATTTTTTACTTTTAAGTTATTTAACTAATTATTTTTTATTATTAATTTTCTTTTTTATTAAATTTTATAATTTAATTATTTTTTTCTTTTAATATTTTATTAAATTTATATTTAATTATTTATTATAATCTATTATTATTTTTCTTTTTATATATTTTTTATTTTTCTATTTTACTTTTATTATTCATTTTAATTTTTTATTTTATATTTTTTTTTATTATTTCTTCAATTATTTTATTTATTTATTATTTTATTCACTTTACTTTTATACATTATTTATTATTAATTCAATTTATTATTATTTTATTAATAATATTCTAAATTTTCTACTATTTTTTTATTAAATTATTTTATTTTTACTTTTTCTTTTTACATCAAATATTACAATTTTGTTTCATATCTTTTTTTAGTTTCTTATATATTTTTTTCTCTAACTTTTGACTTTTTGATTTTTGTTCTTATTTATTGTCTTTTTAGTTGGTGGTATCTTATATATTTTTTTACATAGTATCTTTTCTTTTATCTTTTTTAATTTTTAATTTTTTTCAATATTTTTATTTTTAGCTCTATTTTATCTTCCTTTTACACTCTTCTTTTTGATGTTGTCTTTTTGATTTTATCACATTTTTTTTATCTCTTCTGTTTTTTTCTTTTTCTCTTTAATCCGTAATTATTTTTTTAAGCATTTTTTATTCATACACAATTTTTTAGTTATTCTTTTTGATATTTATATTCCTTCCAAAAACTATTATTTTATTTGCATCTTTTTACTTATTTTTTTCATTCTTCTCTTTTATATCTTTCACTTTTTACAACTTTCTTTTTAGACAAAGTTTCTAATTTTTCTTTTGTTTCAAAAAATTTTATTTTACATTTCTTATATTAATTCTTTTTTTCTTTTTAGTATCTTTTATTACATTTTTTCTTTCATATTTTTTTAGTCGATTATTTTTCATAATTTTTTATACTTTTTTTATATTTTATTTAACATTTTTATAATTTAATTATCATTTATTTTTTATACCTTTTTATTAAATTTATATTTTAATTATTTATTATACTTTATTGTTATTTTTTCTTATATATTTTTTTTATTATTTCTTTTTTATTATTATTTATTTTTTCATTTTATAAATCATTTTATTATAATTAATTTTTTACTTATTATTATTATTCAATTTTTTTATTGATAATTTTTAACTTTTATTTATTTTATTATAAATTTAATTTATTATATTTTTAATATTATGTAATTTTTTAATTATTTTATATTTATTATTCCAATAATATACATTATTTTATATTACACATTTATTACATTATTATTACAACTTTTTATTTACAACATAAGACCATCTTTTATTTTTTCATACTGTTTTTTTATTTTCGTAGCAACAAATTTAGTATTACTATTTATAAAAATATTATAATTTTTGTCATATTGTATTTTACCTATAATTTTAAAATCAATGAACATCATATTCAAAATTTCTCTTTTTATAGATGTACTTGTATGTTTATTATATATAATTTTTATATTGTCTTTACGATTATTTGTTGTTCTCATCAATTCTAATAAAATTTCTCTTGTTTCTTTTATCCCTAACAAATTTGATTCCAATAATAAAATAATTTGGTTAGATTCTATCAATATTTTTTTATTTTTTTCTATATCTTCTATATCAAAAAAAATATAATCATATTCGTTACTTTCTTTTAAAATTTTATCTTCTATTTTTAAATATTCTTCATTGTTTTCTTTTTTCTTTAAGACAAAAAGTATATCTATATTTTTCTTCCATTTTATCATACTATCATTTTCCTTTCTCTTTTTTCCAATTATAACCTGTATATCATTTTTTTTATTATTACATTCTACTATTAAAATCTTTTTACTTTTTATTATTAAACTTAAAATTAATATAAAAATTGTTTTTCCAACTTTTGGTGCACCAATTATTGATATTATTTTTTTATTTTTTACTATATTTTTTTTATTATTCATTTTATTTATTTTTTCTTTTATTTTATCTTTTATATTTTTTTCTTTTTTTATTATTTTTCTATTATTTTTTTCCATTACTATTTTTTCTAATTCTTCTATTTTATTATTTATTTTATTTTTATTTTCAATTTCTGATATTTTTAATATTATCTCATCAAATGTTATCTTATTATTATAATAAATATTTGTTATTCCTTTTGACACTATAAATTCATTTAATTTTTCATCTTCTTTTTCTAAAATTATAATTATTTCTAAATTTGGTTTTTTATATTTTATTATATTTATAAATTCATATATATTTAACTCGCCTGGCAAAATACTACTTAAAATTAGTAAATCAATTTTATCATTTTTTTCTAATATCTCTACAACGGCTTCCTTATATTGAATGTCCGTTCCAATTATATTCGAATTTATTTTATTTTTTATTTTTTTACAATTTTCTTCATTACCTAATGCTGTTATAATGTTCATTTCTTCTATTCCTTTCCTATTTTTTGATAATTTTTTACATATTTTTATTTTATAATTTTCTTTTCAAATTCTGCACATTCTATTTTTGTAAGTATATGTTCATCTCCAGCAAAAACTAAACATTCACCTCTTTTTAATGACCTAATTTCTATCTTTTCCTTTTCTGATAATTTTGTATATTCATTTAATATTGATATATTTTCTTCTTCTAATGAAAAAAATACTTTATTACTTGAATTATTAATTATACTTTTTCCATATATTCCATTTTCCAAACTAAATAAATCAGACACATCTTGTGTTATTGCTATACTGCTTCCTCCAAATTTTCTTATAGTTTTAAATATTTTATATATAAAACTAGCTACATCTTTATTTGAAGTTATTCCAATAAGTCTCCAAACTTCATCTAAATAAATTGCTTTTTTTATTTTTCTATTTTTTTTTATACGATCCCAAAAATAATCAATAAATATATACATAGCATATTTTAGATTTTCCTCTCCTAATTCATAAATATCGGCAATTATTAAATCGTTATTTAATTCAATATTAGAATAATTATTAAAAAAATTTAATGATCCTTTTACAAATGGAATTAATTTTATTTGCATTTTTTTTGTTCTTTCATCTTTTCCTAATATATTATATAAGTCTTCTAATAAAGGCATATCTTTGCTTTCTTTAAATATTGGCTTGATATTTATTTTATTTTCATCATTTTTATATAGCGTTTTATCATCAAATGTAATTCCCTTTTCTTTATAACACTCAATTATTTTTTCTTCTAATATTGCTTTTTCTTCCTCATCTAGTACTCCAAATATTAAATTAAAAAATCCTATCAATCTACTTATCTTTGTGGCTAAATATCCTTTTTCATCTTCTATAGATTCTTCTCTAATATCAAAAACATTTAAAAATGTTTTTGCAGATGCTCCTATTTTTATAATTGTTCCATTTAATTCTTTTGCTATATTTCCATATTCTCTATCTGGATCAATTACATATTGTTCAATTCCTAATAATTTATATCTAATTATTTGCAATTTTGTAAAAAATGATTTTCCTGAACCACTTGTGCCAAAAATACACATATTTGCATTTTTATATTTATTTTCATCATATCTATCTATAAAAACTAATGATTCATTATAAATATTTGTTCCATAAAATATGCCATCTTCATCAAATATTGCTGATGATATAAAGGGATATGTACATAACAACCCTGTTGTTAAAATATTTCTTTTTGCTGCTGGTTTTAAATCTTCATGATTTATCATAAATGGCATAGTTGTTAATAAAAGTTGCTCTTGCCTGAATGTTGCTCTTCTTGTTTGCATACCTGTACTCTCTAAAATGCCTTCTATTTTATTTAATAAAAATTCTAATTCTTTTTCTTTATTTGAAAAAATATTTATATAAATATATAAAAAATATATATCTTCATTATTTACTTGAATTTCTTTTCTTATATATTTAGCATCATTATATGTAAATGCTGCTAAATCAACTTCTGTTGCATTTGTTTTTCCATCCTTTAAATCTACTCCTACATTCGCTATATGATATGTTAAATTTCTTATAATTTTATATGAATCTTGTTTTTCATAAAATACAGAAATATTCATATTTATATTTGTGTCTATTAATTTTTTTAATATTAATTCACTATTTTCTCTATTATAATTTACTATAATTATTCCAGAATTATATATATTATCTATTTCTATATTTTTAGGATTTTTTGTATTTATATATGCTGGAGATATTTCATCTTTTTTTGTAAATACTCCTTCTATTTTTTTTAAATTATTTTTCATATTATATTTAATTCTTTTCTTATATTAAAAAAAGAATTTATTATTTTTTCCACCTCCTGATTTGTTTCATATTGTGTTACAATATTTCCACATCGTGATAAACTTTCTTTTATTTTAAAATATTTTTCGTTCAATTTTTCACAATATATTTTTTCTTCTTCATTATTTACTTTTTGTTTTTTATTTTCTGGACCTTCTTTTATTAGAATATAAAAATTTTTTGATGATGATTTTCTTTTTTGATTAATCTCTTTTATAAATTTGATATAATTTTTTGAAATATTTTTTATATTTTCTTCTTGATTTGAATTATATTTCTCTATTTTTGAAATATGTTTAGATAAATCTTCTTTATTACTTTGAATTAAAATTTGAACATCAAAATTGCATGTTTTTAAAAAAATTTTATACGAATTTAATATTGTTTCTTTTTCTAGATTTGATTTTAAATTAAAATTAATTGGAGATATTTTTAAAATTTTTACATAATAATTATTTTTTAATTTTATTATCCCATTTTCTAAAATCTTTTCAAATGGCAGCCACTTTTGAACTGTTTTATATTTTTTTATCAAGTTTTACTCCTTTCTATAAATATTTTACGTTATTAAATATTATTTTTTTATAAAAAGTGAAAAAATTTTTTAATTAACGATATAAAAAATTATGAATAAAAATAATATTTCTTAAAAATATAATAAAACTATTCTTTAATTATATTTTAGGATTTTCTAAAGAATTAAATTTTTAGATTTTAAATTTAATTTTACAATAGAGACTTATTAATTGTTTATATTTATACCATACTTTTTTTTATTTTGCAATACTATTTTTTAAAATTTTCAAATTTCTAAAATTTACCTGTATATATATCTTTTTTTTATCCATAATAATAGCATAAGGTTCATATTAATTGAACTAAGAGTTATATAAGGTCTCTTAAGGTTTTATATAATTCGAGCAAAGATATCTTATAGCTATTTTTTGGTTATATTGTGTCGGAGCTGAAAGTTATAATATTTATGTGTAAGCCATATTTTGTTTTTTCTTTGTTTATATGGCTAAAATGTAGATATTATAGCCTAGTTAAGATTATATTAATATCTAAATTTTTATCTACCTCAGGGATTGCTTTTATTCCCTATGGGAGGAATGTAGTCTCTTTTGATGTTTTTATAGTCGAGCGACTGATTAAAATAAGTGGTTGATTGTTTGCTTATATAGTAATATATATCAGATGAAAAAATTATTTATTTTAGTCTTAGCTGAAGATTAATATGAGCTTTGTCGATAATAGCTCGGAACTATTCCGAGCTATTAGATTTTTATTAACAAAAACACTTTTATTGTTAATCATTTTAATATCTTTTTTACTTTTTAATTAAATATCTAAATTTTTAACGAATTTTGCATTTTTTTCTATAAAATCTCTTCTTGGTCCTATTTCATCTCCCATTAAAATAGTAAAAATTTCATCTGCTTTTATTGCATCACTCATTGTTACTTGAACTAATGTTCTAGTAGCTGGATTCATTGTGGTTTCCCAAAGTTGTTCTGGGTTCATTTCTCCCAAACCTTTATATCTTTGTATTGTCATTCCATCTCTACCAAGTTCATTTAAGTTTTTTTCTAACTGTTCATCTGTATAACAATAAACATCTTTCATTCCTTTTCTAGCTAATTTATATAAAGGTGGTTGTGCTAAATATACATTTCCATTTTCCACTAGTGGTCTCATATATCTAAAGAAAAATGTTAATAATAATGTTCTTATATGAGAGCCATCTACATCAGCATCTGCCATAATTATCACTTTTCCATAACGAATTTTAGTTACATCAAAATCAGAACCAATGCCAGCACCTATAGCTAAAATTACTGGATTTAATTTATCATTTCCATAAATTTTATCTGCTCTTGCTTTCTCTACATTTAACATTTTTCCCCATAATGGTAATATTGCTTGAAATTTTCTATCTCTTCCTTGTTTTGCACTTCCTCCAGCAGAATCTCCTTCAACTATATATACTTCACATAAAGATGCGTCCTTTTCACTACAATCTGCCAATTTTCCAGGTAAAGTTGATCCTTCTAAAGCATTTTTTCTTCTTACCAACTCTCTAGCTTTTCGTGCTGCTTCCCTCGCTCTTGATGCACTTATACATTTATCTAATATTGATTTTGCAACAGCTGGATTTTCTTCTAAAAATGTTGATAATTCTTCTACCATTGCATTTTGAACTAAACCAGTTACCTCACTATTTCCTAATTTAGTTTTGGTTTGTCCTTCAAATTGTGGTTCTTTAACTTTAACAGAAATAACTGCAGTTATTCCTTCTCTTATATCTTCACCTAATAAATTTGCATCTTTTTCTTTTAATATATTATGACTTTTTGCATAATCATTAAATACCTTTGTTAATGCTCTTTTAAATCCCTCTAAATGTGTTCCTCCTTCAATTGTATTAATATTATTTACAAATGATAAAATATTATCTGTATATGCACTTGTATATTGAAGAGCTATTTCTATTGGAAATTCACCTTTTTTATCTATATAAATAGGTTTTTCATGTAATTTTTCTTTATTTTTATTTAAGTACTCAACAAAAGATACAAGTCCACCTTCAAAACAAAATTCTGCTTCTTTTACTGGTTCTTCTCTCTCATCTTTTATTGTTATTTTTAATCCTTTTGTTAAAAAAGCCATTTCTCTAAATCTATTTTCTAATACTTCATATTCATAATTTAATGTTTCAAATATTGTACCATCTGCAAAAAATCTCACAGTAGTACCCGTTTCATTTGAATCTCCTATTTTCTTTAATGGTTGAACTGTTTTTCCTCTTTCAAATTTCATTTGAAAAATTCCGCCATCTCTTTTTATTGTAACTTCTGTCCATTCTGATAACGCATTTACAACTGAAGAACCAACTCCATGTAAACCTCCAGAAACCTTATATCCACTATCTCCACCAAATTTTCCACCTGCATGTAATACAGTATAAACTGTTTCTGCTGCTGATATTTTTGTTTTCGGATGTATATCTACAGGTATACCTCTTCCATCATCTTCCACTCTTATAACATTTCCTTTTTCTATTGTTACATTAATATTTTTACAATATCCTGCTAAAGCTTCATCTACAGAGTTATCCACAATTTCATATACAAGATGATGTAAACCTCTTACAGAAACACTACCTATATACATTCCAGGTCTTTTTCTTACAGCTTCAAGTCCTTCCAATACTTGTATTTGATCTGCTTTATACTCATGTTCGAATTTTTCCATTTATATATCAATCCTTTCTCCACAAAGTTTTATTCTTTTGATTTATAATAATTTACATTTTTTCTATTTTGGCATTCTCTACTTTAAAAAGATTATACACCATCTTGTCAAGAGTTATCTTTTCAGTACATGTAATAATTACTTGATTATTTTTTATATTTTTTATAAAACCATTTACTCTTTTTTTATCTAGTTCAGACATAAAATCATCTAATAAAATAACAGGATAATCGTCTATTTCATCATATACCACTTCTGCTTCTGCAAGTTTTAATGAAATTATACTTGACCTTTGTTGTCCTTGTGAACCATATATTCCTACATTTTTATTATTAATATAAATTTCAAAATCATCCCTATGTATACCAATTGATGTATATCCCTTTTGTATATCTTTTTCTATATTTTTCTTTAAATTTATTAAATAATTTTCTTTATTTATATTTGTTTTATATTTTATATCTATATTTTCTATATTTTCTGTTGTTTTTAAATGAATTTCTTTTATTTTATTATTTATTTTTTCTATAAATTCTTTTCTATATTCGTAAATTTTTAAACCATACTTTGATAATTGTTCATCCCAAATTTCTAAATTATTTTTCAATTTATTTTCATACTTTATCTGTTTTAGATAATTATTTCTTTGCTCTAAAATTTTATTATATTGAGACATTAAATGTATATACATTGGTCTTAACTGACTTATCATAATATTTAAAAATTTTCTTCTTCTTATAGGTTCACTTCTCAATATTTCAATATCTTCTGGTGAAAATAAAACTACATTTATTTTTCCTATTATTTCACTTGTTTTTTTTATAGGAATTTCATTAATAAAAAATAACTTTTTATTAGACAATTCTAAATTAATTTTTTCATTTCTGTTATTCTTTTCAAAATTAATTTCTAATTTTGCATAATTTTTATTTTCTTTAATTAATTCATTATCCTTATTAGTGCGAAATGACTTTCCTAATGCACTAACAAAAATTGCTTCTAATATATTAGTTTTTCCCTGTGCATTATCTCCAAAAATAACATTTATTTTTTCATTTAATTTCAACTTTTCAAAATCATAATTTCTAAAATTTTCTAATTTTATTTCCTTTATATACATTTTTTTTCCTTTATTTTAATCTTACAGGTAATATCATATATATATATTCATTTTCTAATTTTTCTATTGGTTTTATTATACATGGAGAAATATTACTTCCAAATTCTATAAATATTTCTTCATCTTCTATTGCTTTTAATGCATCTAAGAAATATTTTGGATTAACACCTATTTCTAAATTTTGACCTTCTGTTTCTAAATACATTTCTTCTTTTGCATCTCCTGTTTGATTTGTGCAAGATAAAGTTATTTTTCCAATATCAATATTTATTTTTACAGGATATTTTTTTTCTTTTTCTATACTAGATGATGAAATTAAACTTACCCTTTCTAAACATCCTTGCAATAAATTTCTATTTACTTTTATCCTTGTTTCCCAATTACCTGGAATTACACTCTCATAATTTAAAAACTCTCCATCTAATAATCTTGTAACAATTTTACAATTTTCCATTTCAAAAATACCCTGATTTTTTGAAATACCTATCCTTATACTCTCAAATGAATCTGTTAATATTTTATTAACTTCATTCAAAGTTTTTCCAGGAATAACAACTTTAAAATCATCTGTTTTTTTAGCCAAAGTTTTACTAACCCAGCCCATTCTAAATCCATCGATTGCTACAATATTTAATTTATCATTCTTTGTTTCAAATAAACAACCAGTAAATATAGGTCTATTTTCTTCATTACTAACTGCAAAAATTGTTTTCTTTATCATATTTCTTAATACAATTTGCTCTGTTTCTAAAGAATTTTCAACATCAATTTTTGGTAACTCTGGAAATTCTTCAGGATTCATTGTAGATAATTTATATAAAGAACCTTCACATTCAATTACTAATAATTTATTTTCAGTAACTGTTAATTTTATTTCAGCATCTGGTAACCTTCTTATTATTTCACTAAACATTGTAGCATTTACTACAGTATTTCCTTCTTCTTCAATATTTGCTTCTATTATATATTCTATTCCTAATTCTAAATCATAAGTTGTTAGTTTTAATTCATTGTTATTTGTTTGCATATATATACCTTCTAATATAGGCATAGTTGTTCTAGTAGGTACACCTCTAACCACAGCATTGATTGCTTTTAATAGTTTTTCCTTTTCACAAATAATTTTCATATTATCTAAGTCCTTTCCTTTTGAAAATTTCACTCACGTCTTTTTATTATATATAAATAAATATATTTAGTAATAGTATTAGTAGGTCCTGTGGATAATGTGGATAACTATGTGTATAACTTAATTCCCTAAGAAAATTTATTGTGGATATATGTGTGGATAAAAAATAAAATTATTAACAGTATTATAATTTTTATGTGAATTTTACACTTATTAACAAATTTTCCACAACTTATTCACAGGTACCTATGGATAACTTATTTATTCTTTCCGTAAGTAAAGATACAAAATTTTTTTACAAAAATATGTTTAACAAACAATTTATTGTTAAAAGAAAGTTTTTCGTTTAAATTATGCTTGTTTGTTGTTTAGTACAATTTTTTTCACACTTTCCACAATTAACTTAGTATTAGAATCTTCTTTTATATCTTTTTCAATTTTTTTGAAAGCGTGCATTACAGTTGTATGATCTCTCTTACCAAAAGCTTCTCCAACCTTAGGGAATGACTCGTTTGTAAGAATTCTGCAAAGATACATTCCTATCTGCCTTGGAAAAGTTATGTTACTTGACCTTTGTGAACTTTTTAAATCTTTCATAGTTATATCAAAATAACTACATATAACATCTTGTATGTATTCTATTGAAATTACTGAAGAATTTTGCCTTATGATGTCATTTATTGCTTTTTCAGCCATTTCAAAAGTTATAGGAGTATGTGTTAATGAAGCTTGTGCAACAATTTTATTAAAAACTCCTTCTAATTCTCTTATGTTTGAGTCAATTTTAGCAGCAATATTTTTTAAAATATCATCATCAATGATAGCGTGTTTTTCGTCGGCTTTTTTTCTTAAAATAGCTAAACGAACCTCGTAATCTGCCATAGCAATATCTGCAAGTATACCCCATTCAAAACGAGATTTTAACCTATCTTCTAAAAGTGGAATATCTCGTGGTGGTTTATCACTTGATAATACAATTTGTTTTCCATTTTCACGTAGTGTATTAAAAGTATGGAAGAATTCTTCTTGTAAACGGTCTTTACCAGCGATAAATTGAATATCATCGATTAAAAGTAAATCTATGTTTCTATATTTATTTCTGAATTTTTCCATTCCATTATCTTTCAATGAATTTATAAATTCGTTTGTAAAATTTTCTGATGTAACATAGAGAATTTTCAAATCTTTATGATTTTTTAATACTTCATTACCAATGGCATGCATTAAATGCGTTTTTCCTAATCCTACTCCTCCATAAATGTATAAAGGGTTGTAAGCCGTAGCCAAAGACTCTGCAACGGCAAGAGCAGCAGCATGTGCAAATCTATTGTTATCTCCAACAACAAAAGTATCAAAGGAATAATTAGGATTCAAATAAGTTTTAGAATAATTAACATTTGAGAAATTTGAATTTTTATCTTGTGTATCATTTCCATCATTTAGAATAATTGTAACATTACATTTTTTTTGTAATATTATACTAAATGCGTTTTCAAGCAAATCTTTAAAGCGAGATTCTACAGAATCTTTCTTAAAAGGATCATCTGAAATAAGAATAACATTATTGTTTTCAATTCCTTGAATTTCTAATGGTAAAAGCCAAGTTTTATAAGAAAGTTCAGAAATTTCACCTTTTAGCAAATTTTTTGCTTCATTCAATATGTCATTTAAACTGCTTTCCATTGGTATATTACCCTCCAGTATAAACTTAAGAAAAAAGGTATTAAAATTAAATTACAAATACCTAATTTATGACATAATAATATCAAAAAAAAAAAAATTAATCAATAAAAAATAAGAAAAAGATAATAATATTTAAAAAATTTAACGAAACACTTGACAATAGCCATAGTTTTAATATATAATTTTAACACTTATGATTAATTAGAGGAGGTTTATTACTATGAAAATGACATATCAACCAAAAAATAGACAAGAAAAGAAAGTTCATGGATTTAGAGCAAGAATGAAAACAAGAAGTGGAAGAAATGTTTTAAAAGCAAGAAAAGCTAAAGGAAGAAAAAGAATTACTGTATAAAATTAAGAAAAATCAATTAATAAATTGATAAATTATTTATGCATAAAAAATTTTCTATACAAAAATGAGTGATGAAAAAATGAAAAAAACAGTAATGCTAAAAAAAAATTATGAATTTAGAGAAGTTCTAAATAAAGGAACTTGTACTAGAGGTTTTTTATTGGATATATATATAAAAAAAAACAATAAAAAAATAAATAAATTAGGAATAGCTGTTAGTAAAAAAGCAGGAAATAGTGTAAAAAGAAATAAAATAAAAAGACTAATACGTGAAAATTACAGAATATTTGAAGAAAATTTAAGTGTTGGAAACAGCTTTGTTATATTATGGAAAAAAAAATTAGATTATAATAATTTTAATTTTTATGATGTAAAAAAAGATATTTTAAAAATATTTAATAAATCAAATATTTTTATTAAAAGTTAAAGTAATATAGAAAACTATTATAGGAGAAATGTTATAAGAAAATATGAAAAAAGGCATTTTAATAAATTTTAATAGAATATGTGAAAATGCGGAAAAAATAATAAAAAGAATTATAATAGTTATTATTAATATATATAAAAAGAATATTTCTCCAATAATTTCACATTTTGGAATTCACTGTAAATATTATCCAACTTGCTCAGAATATGCGAAACAGGCAATTGAAAAATATGGCATAATTAAGGGAAGTGGATTAAGTATAAAAAGATTTTTTAAATGTAATCCTTTTTCAAAAGGGGGATATGACCCTGTAAAATAGGAGGAAAAATGATAAACTTTTTTGCAGGTATATTTGGTTATATTTTAAGCTGGATATATATATTAGTTAAGAATTATGGATTAGCAATAATTGTTTTTTCTGTTTTAATAAAAATTATTATGCTACCATTATCTATAAAACAACAAAAAACATTAAAAAAGAATGAAAAAATTCAAAAAGAAATGCAAATATTGCAGATAAAACACAAGGGTAATCCAGAAAGATTAAATCAAGAAATGATGGATTTATATAAAAGAGAAAAGGTTAATCCTTTTGGAGGGTGTTTTAGTGTTATTATACAAATGATATTGTTATTATCAATGTTTTGCTTAGTGAGAAGTCCTCTTACATTCATGAAACATATAGATGAGACAGCAATTACATCAAAAATAGAAGAAATAAAGAAAGAAAAGGGAGAATTTAGTGTAAGCAAGACATATCCAGAAATGAGCGTTATTAGATACATTCAAGAAAAAAATTTAAAAGAAAATGAAATGTATATTAATATGGATTTTCTAGGATTGAATTTAAGCAAAGTACCACAAGAAGATTATTCAGATATTAAGGTTTTCATTATTCCAGTGTTGTACGTAATTTCTTCTATAGTTTCAATAAAATTAACAACAAATGTAAAAACTAAAAAAGATGAAGAAGAAAGTAAAGCTTTAACAAGTAAAAAAGATAATGAAGAAATGGATCAAGCTGAAATGACAGCACAAATGAATAAAACTATGTCATGGATGATGCCGTTTTTATCAGTCTCTATTTCTTTAGTTGCTCCATTAGGACTAGCTTTATATTGGTTAGTAAATAATATTATAATGGTAATTGAAAGATTAATTTTGAATAAAATTTTTTCTAAAGAAGAAAAGAATGAAGAATAATTAATTAATACATATATAAATGAAAAAATTATTTTTTAAAATTTTTTTACTGTTTAGAAAGGAATGTGAAAAAAATGGCTAAAACAATAATCGTTGAAGGAAAAACTACTGCAGAAGCTATTGAAAAAGGCTTAAAAGAATTAAAAGTATCTAAAAATATGGTTGAAATAAAACAGTTAGAAGAAGAAAAGAAGAGAAGCTTTTATAGTATTTTAGCTCCAAGAGTAGTAAAAATAGAAATGACTTTAAAAGATGAGAGTAAGCCAGAGGAAAATCATATAGTAAAAGAAAAGAAAAAAGTAAATACTAATATGAATGAAATAGAAGAGGTTGCAAAAAAAATAGAGGAATTTTTCAATTCTATTATGAATGATGTAGAATGCAATGTAGAAATTAATAATTTTAATATTTATGTTAAAATTAATGGTGAAAATATAAATCATTTAATTGGTTATAGAGGTGCAACAATTAATGCTTTGCAAACAATAGCTAGTGCGATTGCAAATAAAAACTCATCTTCAAAAATAATTGTTATAGTAGATGTAGGAAATTATAGAGAAAAAAGAGAAAAAACATTAGAGGAGTTAGCTGAAAAAATTTCAAAAACAGTTATAAAAACAAAAAAATCTATAACATTAGAACCAATGACTGCGTATGAAAGAAAAATAATTCATACAAAGTTACAAAATAGTGATAAAGTAAGAACTTTTAGTAAAGGAGAAGAACCACATAGAAGAATTGTAATAACTTTAAAGTAATTAACTATTGAATATGAAAATGGCAGATTGAATACATCTGCTATTTTTAAATATAAGCGTAATAAAAATGATTATTAAATTTTAGAAAGGAATAAAAAATGTCAACTATTGTAGCAATATCTACTGCACCAGCAATTGGTGGTATAGGAATAGTAAGATTAAGTGGAGAAAATTGTTTTAAAATATTAAATAAAATATTTGTGCAAAAAAATCCTCAAAGTATAGAAGAAATAAATGGATATCAGATGAAATATGGAAAAATAATAGAGCCAGAAAATAAAAAAATTGTAGACGAAGTTTTGGTTTCATATTTTAAGGCTCCAAAAAGTTATACAGCGGAGGATATGTGTGAAATTAATTCACATGGAAATATGGTGGTTTTAAGAAAAATTTTGCAATTATGTATAGAATATGGGGCGGTATTAGCTGAGCCAGGAGAATTTACAAAAAGAGCGTTTTTAAATGGTAGAATAGATTTGGCACAAGCAGAAGCAACAATAGATGTTATAAATTCTCAAAGTATAAGAGAAGCACAAGAATCAATAAATCAATTAGAGGGATTTTTATCAAAAAAAATAAATTTAATAAAAAATAAAATAATGAATATTATGGTAGATATTGAAGCAAATATTGATTATCCAGAATATGATTTAGAAGAAGTTTCATATAAAAAATCTATAGAAAGTTTAAAAAATATAGAGAATGATTTATTAAATTTATCAAAAACATTTGAGAATGGAAAAATAATTAAAGAAGGTATAAAATTGGCAATAATAGGAAGTCCAAATGCTGGAAAATCGTCTTTATTAAATAAAATTTTACATGAAGAAAGAGCAATTGTTACAGATATAGCTGGTACAACAAGGGATATTATTGAGGAAAAGATAGTATTTGAGGGAATTCCTTTTAAAATAGTAGATACAGCGGGAATAAGAAATACTAATAATAAAATAGAAAAAATTGGAATAGAAAAATCTAAAAAAGCAGCAGATGAATGTGATATATTAATTGCAGTATTTGATAATTCAAAAGAATTACAACAAGAAGATTATGAAATATTAAAGCTAGTAAAAATGAAAAAATCTATAATAATATTGAATAAGATAGACTTAAAGGAAACAAATTTAGAAAATAAAAATGAAATTATTAAGTGTAATAGAAAAATAATAAAAATGTCTTTAAAAGAGGAAAATGGAGTAGAGCAGTTATTTAAAGAATTAATAAGAATGGTTAATTTTAATGAGATAAATATGGATAATGAATTAATAATTACTAATATAAGGCATCAAGAATTAATTAATAAAGCTATTAAACACACGAAAATGGCCATAAATGATTTAAAATCAGCAATGCCTATAGATATTGTGTCTATAAATATAAAACAGATTTTAGAAGATTTAGGAGAAATTACAGGAGATAATGTTTCAGAAGATATTATAAAAAGTATTTTTTCTAAGTTTTGTTTAGGAAAATAAAAAAATATAATAGATAAATGTTAGAAAATTCAAGGGAAAGAGGAAGTATAATGAAATATAATGCAGGAGATTATGATGTAGCAGTAATTGGAGCAGGACATGCTGGATGTGAGGCAGCACTTGCAGCAGCAAGAAAAGGACATAAGACATTATTATTTTCTATAACACTAGAAAATATAGCGAATATGCCATGTAATCCTAATATAGGAGGAACGTCAAAAGGTCATTTGGTGAGAGAAATAGATGCACTAGGCGGAGAGATGGGAAAGAATATAGATAAATCATTTATACAGTCAAAAATGTTAAATACATCAAAGGGACCAGCTGTATATTCTTTAAGGGCACAAGCAGACAGAAAAAAATATCAACGTGAAATGAAAAAAACTCTTGAAGAACAAGAAAACTTATATGTAAAACAAGCGGAAATTGTTGATATAATTGTGGATAATGGGAAAGTAAAAGGTGTTGAAACAAATATAGGAGCAATTTATAATGTAAAAGCAGTTATATTGGCTACAGGAACATATTTGAAAGGAAAAATATTTATAGGAGAAGTTAATTTCGAGAGTGGACCAGATGGAGTATTTCCGGCAAATAGATTATCAGAATGTTTAAAAAAATTAAATATAGATTTGGTAAGGTTTAAAACAGGTACACCTGCAAGGGTAAATAAAAGAAGTATAGATTTTTCAAAAATGGAAATACAAAATGGAGATAAAGAAATTATACCTTTTTCATTTGAAAATGAAAATATAGAAAAGGAGCAAGTTCCATGCTATTTAACATATACAAATGAAAAAACACACGAAATTATAAGAAAAAATTTGCATAGATCACCATTATATTCAGGAAAAATTGAAGGAACAGGACCAAGATATTGCCCATCAATTGAAGACAAGGTAGTAAGATTTAGTGATAAAGAAAGACACCAAATCTTTATAGAACCAATGGGAATTGATACAGAAGAAATGTATGTTCAAGGAATGAGTTCATCATTACCAGAGGATGTTCAAATAGAAATGTATAGGACAATTCCAGGTTTGGAAAATGTAGAATTTACGAGACCTGCGTATGCAATTGAATATGATTGTATAGAACCATCTCAATTAAAATTATCATTGGAATTAAAAAAAATTAAGGGAATGTTTTTTGCGGGGCAAATAAATGGAACATCAGGTTATGAAGAAGCAGCAGCACAGGGAATAATTGCAGGCATAAATGCTGCCTTAGAAATAGAAGATAAAGAACCTATTATATTACATAGGTCAGATGCGTATATTGGAGTTTTAATAGATGATATAGTAACAAAGGGAACGAATGAACCTTATAGAATGATGACATCAAGAGCAGAATATAGATTGTTATTAAGACAAGACAATGCAGATATGAGATTGACAGAGATTGGATATAAGGTAGGTCTTATATCCAAAGACAGATATGATAATTTCTTACAAAAAAAGAAAAATATAGATAATGAAATTGAGAGATTAAGAAAGACAACAATTAAGCCAACAGAAAAAGTGAATTTATTTTTAAGAGAACATAACTCTTCAGAAATAAATAATGGGATAAAGTTAGTAGATTTGTTGAAGAGAACAGAAATTAGTTATGAAGACCTAAAAGTAATTGATGAAAATGCTCCAAAATTAACAAGAGCAGAACAAGAGGAAGTAGAAATAGAAATTAAATATGAAGGATATATAAAACTACAGTTAGAACAAGTATCAAAATTTAAAAAATTAGAAAATAAAATTTTACCAGAAGGAATAGATTATCTAAATCTACAAGGTATAAGCCTAGAGGCAAGACAAAAATTAGATAAATTTAAACCAACATCTATAGGACAGGCATCAAGAATTTCAGGAATTTCACCTGCAGATATATCAGTACTGCTTATATATTTAGAACAACTTAAACGAAAATAAAATATTTATGTACATAGTTAAAGTTTAGAAAGGATTTTTATGGAATTTAAAGAAAATATCATAAATAAAATGAGAAAAATAGGAATTGAATTAACTGATGAACAAGTAAAAAAATTTTATGAATATGAAAAAGAATTGTTAGAATGGAATGAAAAAATTAATCTAACAAATATTGTAGAAGAAAATGAAATAATACTAAAACATTTTGTAGACTCAGCAACCATTGTAAAACATATAGAAAATGGAAAAAAGATTGCAGACATAGGAACAGGAGCAGGTTTTCCAGGTATACCATTAAAAATAATAAAAAATGATATAGAAGTATTTTTAATAGATTCCTTAAATAAAAGAATAATATTTTTAGAAAATATTATAAAAAATTTAGGGTTAAATAATACAAAAGCAATACATGCAAGGGTAGAAGAAATAGGACATGATGAAAAATTTAGGCAGCAATTTGATATAGTAACATCAAGAGCAGTGGCTAAATTGAATGTTCTAGCAGAATATATGTTACCACTGACAAAAGTTGGTGGAAGTTGTATATGCTTAAAAGGTCCAAATATTGAAGAAGAAATAGAAGAGTCAAAAAATGCGTTAAATAAATTAGGAGGCAAAATAGAAAAAATAGAAAACTTAAAATTACCAGATTCAGATTATGAAAGAAATTTAGTATTTATAAAATGTATAAGAAAAGTTGAAAATAAATATCCTAGAAAAGCGGGAACACCAACATCATTACCTTTGTAAAATATGAAAATGTTTCACGTGAAACAAAATTGCGAAACACTTGATATAAAAGAGATAGCTGTTATTTTTTATTACAGCTATCTCCTTTTAAAATTAGAATAATACAAATTATAAAAAAATATAAAAATTTATTGACTTTTTTAAAAAAAAATTATATTATAGTTATATTATTTTGAGGAGGGATTAAATTGAGTAAAGTTATTGCAATAGTAAATCAAAAAGGTGGAGTTGGAAAAACAACTACAGCAGTAAATTTAAGTACAGTTTTAGCTCAAAAAGGTAAAAAAGTTTTATTAATAGATGAAGATCCACAGGGAAATGCAACAAGTGGGCTAGGAATTGAAAAAATAGCCGAAAAATCAATTTATGATGTACTTATAAACGAAACTACTTTTGGAGAAGCAATTATAAGAACATCAGTAAAAAACTTATATTTATGCCCTTCAAATATAAACTTAGCTGGAGCAGAAGTAGAACTAGTAAATATGGAAGCAAGAGAAAATAGAATGAAAGAAAAAATGGAAGAAATTCAAGATAAATTTCATTATATAATAATAGATTGTCCACCATCTCTAGGACTACTTACAATAAATTCACTAACTGCAGCAAACTCTATAATGATACCAATACAATGTGAATATTATGCTTTAGAGGGAGTTGGACAACTAATGAATACGGTAAATTTAATAAAGAAACAACTGAATAAAGATTTATATATTGAAGGTGTTGTACTTACAATGAATGATGCAAGAACAAACTTATCAAATCAAGTAGTAAGTGAAGTAAAAAAATATTTCAAAGATAATGTGTATAAAACAATAATACCACGAAATGTAAAATTAAGCGAGGCTCCAAGTTATGGTATGCCTATATCAGTGTATGCACCACATTCTAAGGGGTCTAAATGTTATGAAAAATTAGCAAATGAACTAATTAAATCAAAAAAACACGCATAAGGAGGAATAAATAATGACGGGGAAAACAGGATTGGGAAAGGGATTAGATGCATTATTTGCAAATAATATACCAAATATATCAGAGGCTGAAGAAAAAATTAAACAAGGTGAAAAAATAACAAATTTAAAAATTATAGATGTAGAACCAAATAAAAATCAACCAAGAATGAATTTTGATGATGAAAAAATAGAAGATTTAGCAAGTTCTATAAAAGAATATGGAATAATACAACCAATAATAGTAACAAAAGAAGAAAATTATTATAAAATTGTTGCTGGAGAAAGAAGATGGAGAGCAGCCAAAAAAGCTGGATTAAATGAAATACCAGCAATTGTGAGAGAATATTCTGAACAAAAAAATAAGGAAGTAGCGTTAATTGAAAATATACAAAGAGAAAACCTAAATCCTATAGAAAAAGCTAATGCTTTAAAAGAAATTATAGAAAAATATAATATGACACAACAGGAATTAGCAGATAAATTAGGAATAAGTAGAAGTGGAATTGCAAATACTATTAGAATATTGAACTTAGATGATAGAGTAAAAGAATTAGCAATACAAGGTAAAATTTCAGAGAGTCATTGTAGAAATTTATTGAATATAGAGGATTTTGAGGAACAATATAAAGCAGCTAAATATATTGTAGAAACAGGAAATAGTGTAAGAGAAATTGAAAAAAAATTAAAAAGTAATAAAAAAGAGCAAAATATAAATCAAAAAAAATATGAACCTATATATAGAGAAATAGAAGATAAGTTTCGCAATTTCTTTGGTTCACAGGTAAAATTAAATGCAAAAAAAAGGTCAGGAACAATAATAATACATTATAATTCAAAAGAAGAATTAAATAATCTTATAGAAAAAATACAATAATTATGTAAACTCGAAGACATATGTTATAAATTAATTTATGAAATACATAATTAAACATTCCTAGTAAGTAACTAAAAGCAGGAATTTAGTAATTCTTATAATCAGAAGAACTAAAATTCCTGCTGAACACAAAATAACCAGATAGCTATTTTAAAGGTTCAAAAGATATTATTACCTAATTTTAATTTAATAGATTTTTATATAAAAATCAGATAATAAATTTGAATAACTTTTTTAAAAAGTATTGACATTTTAAGGTTTGCATGTTAAACTAATATAGTCGTTATTGGAGAGGTGGTCGAGTTGGTTTATGGCACCAGTCTTGAAAATTGGCGTGGGTTTATAGCCCACCGTGGGTTCGAATCCCACCCTCTCCGCCAGATTCTAAATAGTAATTATTAGTGAATAATGAATAATTAAAAAGTTAACATAGAAATATATATTATTTATTATTCACTATTTATTATAAATAAAATGGAGATTTACCCAAGTAGGTTGAAGGGGACGGTTTGCTAAACCGTTAGGGTTGCGTAAGTGGCCGCGAGGGTTCGAATCCCTCAATCTCCGCCAATGTTGATGTTATTTATAAATTAAATAACATCTTTTTGTATATAAGGAAAATAAATTATATAAAGGCATATAAAGATATATAAAAAAGAATATATGAAAATGCGTTATAAACAATTTTAAAAGTAAAATAATAAAGTTATATGTCTAAAAAATAAAATTGCCTAAAAAACCAATATAAAGAAAGGGAAAAAAATGTTAAATAATAATGGAAAAATAGGAATTTTTGATTCTGGCATAGGTGGAGTTACGGTGCTAAAAGAAATTATAAAGATTTTACCAAAAGAAAATTACATATATTATAGTGATTCAAAAAATAATCCGTATGGAGATAAAACTAGTAATGAAATTTTAGAAATATGTGATAATATAGTTAAATATTTATTAAAAGAAAATTGTAAAATTATTGTAATCGCTTGCAATACGGCTAGTGCAATAGCAGTTGATTTTTTAAGAGAAAAATATAATAATATTCCATTTATAGCGATAGAACCTGCATATAAAATGGTGTATGATTTTGCGTATGATAAACCAACGTTAATAATGGCAACAAAAGGAACTATAGAAAGTAAAAAATTTAATATGTTATATAAAAAATACAATAATAATAAAACTTATATTATGGAATGTATAGGATTGGCTGATATTATTGAAGAAGAAAATACAAAAAAAATTAATGAATATTTAGAAAAAAATATCGGCTCATATAAAGGCAAAGTAGAAAATGTTGTTTTAGGTTGTACTCATTATCCATTAATACAAAATGAAATAAAAAAAGTATTAGGAAACGTTAATTTCTTTAATGGAGCAGAAAAAGTGGCAAATCATTTAAAAGAAATTTTAATAGAAAAGCAATTATTATTAAATATGTTAGAAAATGAAAAAGGTACAATAAACTTTTTTGATTCTAGAAATTCAAAAATAAAGAAAGAACGATTCTTTAAAATATTAGAAAAATAAACAAAAATTATATTATTGTTTATTATATTAATAATTATAAAATTATAAGGATATATTTATACATTATATTTTTTATGTTCTAAAAACAAAAAAAGATAATAATATTAGATAAAAGGAAGGAGACAAGAGGATGAAGGGTAAAAAAATAATAATGTATATAATTATAATCCTTTTAATTTTATTTATTTCATGTATAGGCTTTTTAGTAATAAATAATAATAAAAAGGGAAGTAATGAATTTATTGAAGATTATACTCCGGAACAGGAAATCAGTGATGAACAATTAAGACAAACAAATATCATATTATATTTTAAAGATAACAAAGAAGAAAAATTAGCAACAGAAATTAGAAAAATTGATGCAAAAGAGTTATTAGAAAATCCACAAACTAAACTAATTGAATATTTAATTGCAGGACCAAAAGATGATAATTTATCAAAAATAATACCAGATAATACTAGATTAATAGACACAGAATTAGTGAAAGGAATTTTATATATTAACTTTTCAGAAGATTTTATAAAGGAAGAAAACATGGGATTTGGAAGAGAAAAAAACATAGTAGATTCTATATTAAAAACAGTTATTCAATTAAACGAAGTTGAAGGAATAAAAATACTAATTAATGGAGAAGATGGAAAAGAATTTGCTGATGGAGAATTTAATTTTAAAGAAATAATTTATAATATATAAATAAATTAATAATAAATAGAAAAACATATTAATTAATAAATTTAATAATTAAAATTACAAAAATACTGTATAATAAAAAAATAATTACAAAAATCAATAAAATTAATTAATAATTATTAAAAAAAATAAAATAATTAAAAATAATTTATTATTAATAATTATTTTAGTTAAAATAAATTAAATAAAAAAAATATCAAAAAATTTCGTAATAAAATTGTCATATTACAAAATAAATTAGAAAGCGAAAACAAAAGAAATATTATAGAATAAAAAAGTAATTTCAAGGTGTAAAAAAATTAAAACACATGCAGATTGTCTTAATGAAAAAAGTTGGTGACTTAATTTAAAAAAAATTTAGGGTAGTTTTTCAAAATCAAATCTTGTAAAAAATATAAAATAAGGAATACAAAAACATGAATCTACCTAAAATGTATTTCTGTATAAAAATAGAGGATTGGATTATTTTGGCATTTAATTATAAATTACGGATAAAAGGGAAAAAAGAAATGAAGAAGGAGTGAACATAACATAGCAAAAAAACAAAAAGACAAATATAGAAAGTATGAAATAACCATAAAAGACATCAAATAAAAATTATATATATGCTCCTTTTACAAAAGTGTACTGTGAAAAATTTCAAATTATAAAATATTATTAATTTAATTGTCAATAACGCAAAAAGAAAAAGGATAAATTTATACTTGTGTCAAAAAGACATGTAAAAAACTTTCTATAAAAGTATAATAAACAAATGTTAAAAATAATGAAAGAAAAAAATATAGTTATAGTAAAATATAAAAAAATTATTATTTTATTAATTTTTAAAATGTTTTTTATTAATTTTGAATAAATATTTTAATAATATTTAGAATATTTTTTATTAATTTTGAATAAATATTTTAATAATATTTAGAATATTTTTTATTAATTTTAAATATTTTTTAATAATATTTAAAATAATTCTTATTAATTAAGAAAGTTTTTTTAATATTAAAATTTTATTTTAATAATTTTTATTAATTAAAAATATTATTATAATAATTCTTGTTAATTAATTTTTATTTTATTATTTTTTTTATAGCACAAGCTTTACTAAAGCTATTTAAAAAACAATTTACTTCATTTAAAGATTTTAACGTATTTTTTTTCATTTGAACAAAATCAAACTTTTTTTTATTTTTACCACGAGAATCCATTTTTACTCCTTGATTTTTTTTATATTTATTATATAATATTCTATTATATAAAATATGTTAACAATTATATAATAAGTCAATTAATATTTTATTAATTAACAAATTAATGGAGAATAAAAGATAAAGATGAAAAATGAGAAAGAAGTAAATTTAAAAGAAAATGAGCGAGTTGATGATTTACAAATAAATAATTTAAAAATTATCCAAAACAAAAATGGATTCTGTTTTGGAATAGATAGTGTTTTACTAAGTGATTTTGCAAAAGAAATTAAAAATAATGCAAATATTGTGGATTTAGGAACAGGAACGGGTATTATTGCCATATTATTAACTGCAAAGATAAATGCAAAAAAAATTTGGGGAGTTGAATTGCAGACAGATGTAGCAGAGATGGCATGTAGAAGTGTAATGTTTAATAATTTAGAGGATAAAATAGAGATTCTTAATGAAAATATAAAGAATTTAGATAAAATATTACCATTAGGTTTCTATGATGCAATCGTTACAAATCCTCCATATATAAAATTAAATAATGGAGCGAAAAATATAAATGAAACGAAGTTTATTTCACGACATGAGATGGAATGTACATTAGAAGATATAGCTAATATATCAAGTAAATTATTAAACAACTATGGTGAAATATATATGGTTCATAGACCAGATAGATTAATTGATATAGTTGAAATTTTTAGAAAATACAAACTAGAAATAAAAAAAATAAGATTTGTATTTCCAGATAAAGATTCACAATCAAACTTGGTATTAATAAAAGCTGTAAAAAATGGGAAGCCATTTTTAAAAATTGAAAAACCATTGTATGTTTATAAAGAAAAAGGACGGACAATATACAGAAGAAATTTTACAAATATATAATAAAGAATAAAAGGAGAAA
Source organism: uncultured Clostridia bacterium (assembly GCA_947628475.1). Taxonomy (GTDB): domain Bacteria; phylum Bacillota; class Clostridia; order TANB77; family CAG-508; genus UMGS1781. Next base: position 15,497 of record CANRAB010000002.1, on the reverse strand, counting down.
AATATGTTAGGAGAATTATACTTGGTAGCAACACCAATAGGAAATTTAGAAGATATAACATTAAGAGCAATAAAGATATTAAGTCAAGTAGATATAATTGCTGCAGAAGATACAAGGCATACATTACAATTGTTAAATCATTTAGATATAAAAAAACCTTTAATAAGTTATTATAAAGAAACGGAGAGAGTAAAAGCAGATATTATAATTAATAAATTAAAAGAAGGGAAAAATATAGCAATAGTATCAGATGCAGGGACGCCAGCAATTTCAGATCCAGGTGAAGAAATTGTTAAAAGATGTATAGAAGAAAATGTAAAAATAATTCCAATTCCAGGTGCATGTGCATTTATAAATGCCTTAATATGTTCTGGATTCAGCACAAGAGAATTTCTTTTTATAGGTTTTTTATCAGCCAATAAAAAGGATAGAAAAGATAAACTAGAAGAAATAAAAAAGGAAAATAGGACACTTATATTCTATGAAGCTCCTCATAAAATACATGCTACTTTAGAAAGCATGCAACAGGTATTAGGAGATAGAAGAGTAGTATTAGCAAAAGAACTAACAAAAATTCACGAAGAATATATAAGAGGTAATATATCAGAAATATTAGAAAAAGAACAAGAAATAAAAGGGGAAATTGTTATATTAGTCCAAGGTGCTGAAAAAAGTAATGACGAAAAAGATTTCCTTAATTCTATGTCATTAGAGGAACATTATAAATATTACTTGAATCAAAATATGGAAAAAAAAGAAATAATAAAAAAAATAGCTAAAGATAGAAATACAAATAAAAATGAAATATATCAGTATTTTATAAATTATTAAAAAGGATTATAAAAAAGCTACTTTTTTTGAGTAGCTTTTAAAAAAACTGTTTTAATAATCTATGTATAAAAAGTAACTAATAATATAAGTGTAAAATTTATTGTTCATTAGTTTTAGAGATATTAGTTATACATTTTTTACAAATAGGTTTGCCTTCAAATTCATAAAGCTTTTTTGAACTGCCACAAAATATGCAGTTTGGTTCATACTTTTTTAAAATTATAGAATCTCCATCAACATATATTTCCATTGGATCTTTTTCAGAAATTCCAAATTGTGTTCTTATTTCAATAGGTATAACAACTCTACCTAATTCATCAACTTTTCTTATTACGCCTGTTGCTTTCATGTCATTCCTCCTTAGTCTATTTCAAAAATATAAAACATACATATAATACCATAAAAAAATTATTAGGTCAATAAAAAGTTCATATTTTTTAGTAATTAATAATGATAAGATTGCATAAATTTTAATATCATATAAAAATTAAGAGGGAAGAAATGTTAAATATAATATGGCCTATATTTTTAATAGTATCTTTTATATATGGAATATGTTTTGGAAATATAGAAGAAACTAACCTGTCTATTTTTGAATCCACAAAAGATGCAGTTAATTTGTCTATTCAGTTATTAGGTACCATTTGTTTGTGGAATGGTATCATGAAGATTGCAGAAAAAACAAGTATTGTATCAAAACTAAAAGAAAAGTTACATCCCATATTAAAATTTTTATTTCCTAAAATAGAAAAAAGTGAACAGGTTTATAGTGAAATATCAATGAATATAGTTGCAAATATAATGGGACTTCGGTAACGCAGCAACTCCTATGGGATTAAAAGCTATGAAGTCATTACAAGAAAAAAACAAAGAAAAAAATAAACTAAGCAATGAAATGGCAGTGTTTATTGTTTTAAATACTGCATCAATACAAATTATTCCAACAACGGTTATAGCCATAAGAAATTCTTTAGGCTCAGAAAACCCCACTGCAATTTTATTCCCTGTCTGGATTGCAACAACATGTGCAGCCATTGCAGCCATACTAAGTGTAAAAATATTAATAAAAAAATAAATTTTCATAATTTTAATGAAAGGAATAAATTCTTTATGAATTATATTAATTATTTATCAAATACAATAATTCCTATGGTCATACTTTTGATAATTATTTGTGCGATGAAAGAAAAAGTAAAAGTATTTGATACATTTTTAGATGGAGCAAAAGAGGGCATGAAGATAGTTATTTCCCTTTTTCCAACGCTAATAGGATTGTTTGTTGCTATTGGAGCTTTAAGAAGTTCGGGAATAATTAATTTTCTTGTAAATATAATATCACCTATAACTACTTTTTTAGGTATACCAAAAGAGATAATGCCACTTGCTTTTTTAAGACCAATTTCAGGGAGTGCATCAATAGCTATAGGAACAGATATTATGAATCAATATGGAGTTGATAGTAATATTGGAATGATGGTTTCTACTATTATGGGATCAACAGAAACAACACTATATACGATTGCAATATACACAAGTGTTGTTAATATAAAAAAAACAAGAGGTATTTTGATTGCTGCTTTAATAGGAGATATTATTGGTATGTTAATTTCTGTAATAATTTGTCGAATTATGTTGTAAATGATGTCGAAAAATGTCGCAAAAAAATTGTTGACATTTCAAGGTTTTTGTAGTATTATATAAGCATAAAATTTCAGTAAGAAAGATAAAAATATGATTATTAAATTCTTATTATTTATTTCTGTAATTTTTATTATCAGAAAAATCATTTTAAAAATTTTATCAAAAAGAATTCTAAAAAAAATATCAAATTAAATTTTTAATTTAATATGAAAATTTTAAACTAATTAAAGTCATTAATATTGTAAAAATTAGTTTATATATGCAGTAGTCCTAAAATTTTTAAACTAGTTTTTACAAAATATATATTCCCCCAAAACATTTTATATCTATATAATGTTTTATTTCTATAAAAGAGATACCTCAGGTCGCCATGTTTTGTATCTTCTGACGGTATCTCTTTTTTTAAGAAATTTGAAATAATTTACTAGGAAAGTCTCTAGGGGCAACATTTAAAGATATGGAGTTTTCCATATAATTTTGCTTTTTTAATTCTTCAATAACTGTTTTATAAGCAAGTTCAGGAAAATTATTTTCTTTGCTTAAATGAATTAATAAAGCTTTTTCTAATCCGCTATTAATTAAGTGGGCAATAGTTTGACCTGTAACAGAGTTTTCTAAATGACCTTTTGGACCAGCAATACGTTGTTTTAACTTATAAGGATATGAAGAATATTGTAAAACATTAAAATCATAATTAGCTTCTAACATTAATAAGGAAGAATTTTCTAAACATTTAATAATATTTTTTGAAATATGTCCTAGATCTGTTGCAAAACTAATTTTTTTCTTATCTTTAAAAATATTAAAACCACAAGGATTAACAGCATCATGAGGAGTAGAAAAAGGAAAAACTTCTAAATCATTAAAATTAAAACTTGTATCATTCTTAAAAAAGTTAACAGTACATTTTTGTAGTTTATTATTTTGTTCTAGTAAAGAATGCCATGTTTGTTCATTAGTATAAATAGGAATATTATATTTAGAAGATAAAAGCCCAACACTTTTAGTATGATCTATATGTTCATGAGTTATAAAGATTGCATCAATATCATTAAGAGAAATATTTAAAGCTTCAAGAGCCTTTTCAATTTTTTTACAACTAACTCCTGCATCTATAAGTATTTTTGTATTTTCTGTTTGAACAAAAAAACTATTGCCCGTACTGCCGCTATATAAGCTACAACAATTTAACATATTTAATAACCATCCTTATTCAACAACTCTTTTTATATTTGCTCCTAGTTTTGAAAATTTAGTTTCAATATTTTCGTAACCTCTATCAATATGTTTAAGGTTATAAATCTCAGTAGTGCCGCTTAGCTATAAGACCAGCAATAACTAATGCAGCGCCAGCTCTTAAATCTGTAGCATATACAGGAGCACCAGATAAATACTCAACTCCTTCAAAAATTGCAGATTTACCCTGAGCAGTTATACGCGCTCCCATTTTATTAAGTTCAGCAGTATATTGAAACCTTGATTCCCAGATAGATTCGTTTATTATGCTTGTACCGTCAGCTACAGATAGAACTACACCCATTTGTGGTTGTAAGTCCGTAGGGAAACCTGGATAAGGTAAAGTTTTTATAACAGTTTTTTGAGGTCTATTAGTAGACCAAACATGCAGTGTGTCTCCATAAGATTCAACATTACCACCAACTTCAAGAATTTTAGATGTTAATGAATCCAAATGTTCAGGAATACAATTTCGTATGGTTAAATCTCCTTTGGATGCTATAGCAGCTAGCATAAAAGTACCAGTTTCAATTTGGTCTGGAACAATAGAATATGTAACGTTATCTTTTAAAGATTTAACACCATTAACTTTAATTAAATCAGTTCCAGCTCCTCTAATGTCAGCACCAAGCGAATTAAGAAAATTAGCAACATCAACAATATGTGGTTCTTTTGCAGCATTATCAATTGTTGTAGTACCTTCAGCAAAAATACTTGATAATAACACATTGATAGTTGCACCAACAGATACTGTATCCATATAAATGTTAGAACCAACTAATTTTTCTGCTTTTACATAAATTTTACCTTGAGATAAATTAGCAACAGCTCCTAAAGCTTCAAAACCTTTTATATGTTGATCAATAGGTCTAGCTCCTAAATTACAGCCACCAGGAAGTCCAACTTCAATTTCTTTACATCTGCTAAGCATAGCACCAATTAAATAATATGATGCTCTAAACTTACTAGTTAAATCCAATGGAGCTTTCGTTTTTGTAATATTTCTATTATCTATTAGTAAACTATTTTTATTAATCCAAGTAATTTTAGAACCTAGTTGTTCTAAAATTTCGCAGGACAATTTTACATCTATAATATTGGGTACATTATGGAGAGTGCATGTTCCACTACATAAAAGAGTAGCAGGAAGTATTGCAATGGCAGAATTTTTTGCACCAGTAATTGAAACCTCTCCTTTAAGGGGATTACCGCCTTTTATAATTAGTTTTTCCATAATTTCTCAATCCTTTCAAGACGTAAAAATTTATTATTGCATAAAATAAAGCAATAAATTCTTGTATATAGAAAATAGAGTGAATATTCACTCTATAACTTACATAAATATACCACTTATGGTAAAATTTTGCAATACTTCTACAATTTTAAATTTAATTTCTATATCAGTTTTATTTTCAGAAATTAAATTATATTCCTCATTTGATAAATTATCTTTCATAATTTTTTTAGATTCATCAGGTACAACACCAGAAGTAATGTTTACAAAACAAAGAGGAGGGAACATTACACACCACCAATTTTGACCGTTTAGCTTCTCCAATTTCTATTTTTAAAGCATCATAATATCCTGGAGGTAAAGTAATATCACCATATTTTTTGGTAGGAAAAGAAAAATTACCTACTTGTACAGAAACATCATAAGAGAAACCATTATCTGTAACAGTTTGAGCAGCAATCTTTTGTATTTCATCTAAATGGTTTTTGGCAATTTTAATAACTTCATCTTTAGAAGAAGCTTCCTTACTAATATCATTAATATAATTAATAATATTATCTCGAACAATATATTTTAAATTTTGATCTTCTTCAGAATCACTATTAGCAATAACATGTAATCTAAAGACATTTTGAGCAATATCTGTGCAGACTGCATTTGTATAAGAAAATGCAGAAACAAGAATGTATAATATTAGTAAAATAATTAAAAGAAAACATCGTTTAAACTTTATCATAAAATTTCCAGCCTTTCTTTAGAAAATATTTTTAATGTTACTATTTAACCCTTTAATTGAAAAAATATAAATTTTTGTCAAAAAATTTCTTTAAATAAAGTATTAACCATTTTTTTTAATATATACATAATAAATGTTATTATTTGCAATCAAGGTTTAATAAATAATAATGTAGATTATTATTATTATTTATTAAAATGTAAATTATAGCGATAAAACTTGCGGAACCGTAGACTTTGTCGAATTTAGACATACGATTTTTATTGACATATATAAAAATAAATGGTAAAATTTACCAGTAGAAAAACTTAAGGAGGAACTAGTATGAGAGAAACTTATAAAACACAAAAAGTGTGTAGCTTTTATGTAAGCAATATGCATTTTGCTACAATGATTTTACCATTTGCAAAAAAACAGATAGAAGAAAAAACAAAAGTTATAACATTTTTAGAAAACAATTTTACAACAAATATAGAACTAGTTTTATCAAAATTAATAGCAGCAGAAGAAATAAAAAGAGAGATATTAAACATTAATTGGAAAGATACTAAAGCAGTAAAATATATAAATATTGAAAAAATATTAAAAAATAAATTAGATAGTAATAATAAAAATGTAATTATAGTTAATGGAAATGAAGATTATATAAATAATGTAAATTACTGCATTGATAGATATTTGCAAAAAAGTCATAAAAAAATAGAAACAAATGAAATAAAAGTAATTAATTTTTATGAAGTACGGAACTTTTAATGAAAACATTAAAGAAATATTAGATAAACATAATGCAATATTTAATACAGCAGGAGAACATAAGATAGAAGAAGTTTTTGAAGGATATAAAAAATCAAAAGAAGAAATAGAAATAATATAAAAAAATATTTATAATTTCTAGCAATTAATCTTATTTTTAAAAAAGAAACTTGAGTTATTTATATTGAAGAGGGCTATTTGGTTTTACTTTATATAACTTAAGTTTCTTTTTTAAAATAAAATTTAAAGCATACAAGAAGTATATTTGGCGATATTCTAAAAAAGTATTGACAAAATAGAATGTGTTGTATAAAATATGTATGATTGTTAATAAGCTTACGCGTATTATTAGAAGGAGGTTTTATTGTAAAATAAAAGAACTTCCTTATGTGTTTTTTTAAGTATATAATTATGATGGTAAGTGTTCTTGTTAAAGGAGTGATTTGTTATGAATCCAAAATACGAACAAGCAGAGCAAATTTTAAATAAATATAATCAGCAACATGCTTTAAAATTTTATGACAATTTAGAAAGCACAAAGAAAGAGGAGTTATTAAATCAAATACTTTCTATTGATTTTGAACAGTTAAAAAATTTATATGATAATATAAACAAAATAGAACATAAACAAAGTGAAATAACACCAATAGAATATACAGACAAATCAAAAATGACACAAGATGAAAAAAAATATTATTTAGAAAAAGGAAGTAACGTAATTAAGCAAAACAAGTATGCAGTAGTTACAATGGCAGGAGGACAAGGAACAAGGTTAGGTCATAGCGGACCAAAAGGAACATTTATGCTAGGATTAAATCCAGACAAATCATTATTTGAAATTTTTTGTGATAAGTTGAAGAAAATTAAAAAACAGTACGGGGTAATAATTCCTTGGTATATAATGACTAGCAAAGAAAACAATAAAGAAACTGTTAATTTCTTTGAAAAAAATAATTACTTTAATTATTCAAAAGAAGCAATAAAATTTTTTATACAAGAAGAAATACCAATGATAGATAAACAAGGAAAAGTTATTTTAACAGAACATGGATTAATAAAGCAAGCAGCAAACGGACATGGAGGAATATTTGAATCTATGTTTAAAAATGGTATAGTAGATGATATGAAGAAGAAAAATATAGAATGGATATTTATAGGACCTGTGGATAATCCATTAGTACAAATGACAGATGAATTAATGCTAGGGTTAGCAATAGATAAAAAAGCTATGGCTGTTGGAAAATCAATTGTAAAATCAAATCCAGAAGAAAAAGTTGGGGTATTCTGCAAAAAAAATAATAATCCAAGTGTTGTAGAATATACAGAAATAACAAAAGAAATGGCTGAGATGAAAGACAAAAATGGGGAATTACTATATGGAGAATCTCATATTAATTGTAATTTATTCAGTATAAGAGCAATTGAAAAAATAGGAGCTGAGCAATTACCATATCATACTGCTTTTAAAAAGGCGGTATATATGAATGAAGATGGAAAAGTTATAAAACCTGAAGAGCCAAATTGTTATAAATTTGAAACATTTATATTTGACGGCTTTGAAAAATTAGATAACATGCAAATATTAAGAGGAATAAGAGAAGAAGAATTTGCTCCAGTAAAAAATAAAGAAGGAGTAGATAGTCCAGAAACTGCAAGAAAATTATACAAATCATATTACAATTGTTAAAGTAATTAATATCAAATTTTCCAAACTAAGAAAGGAAGGATAAAAATGGAAAAATATCAAGAAAAATATGAAGAATGGTGTAATAATAAAATTTTTGATGAAGAAACAAAACACGAATTAGAAATTATGAAAAATGATGAGATAGAAAAAAAAGATAGTTTCTATAAAGATTTAGAATTTGGAACAGCAGGTTTAAGAGGTATAGTAGGAGTAGGAACCAATAGAATGAACAAATACACAGTAGGAAAAGCAACACAGGGTCTTGCAAATTACATAGTAAAAAATAATGGACAAAAAAGAGGGGTAGCAATCGCGTATGATTCAAGACACATGTCAACGGAATTTAGCGAGTTAGCAGCATTAATATTAAATGCGAATGGAATTAAAACATATATATTTGAATCTTTAAGACCAACACCTGAACTATCTTTTGCCTTAAGAAAACTAGGTTGTATATCAGGAATTATAATAACAGCAAGTCATAATCCTCCTAAATATAATGGTTATAAAGTATATTGGGAAGATGGAGCACAAATAACAGAACCAATTGATAGTGGAATAATAGCAGAAGTAAATGCAATCACAGATTTTGGAACAATAAAAACAATATCAAAAGAAGAAGCAATAAAAAAAGGTTTATATAATATAATAGATTTAGAATTAGATACAATGTATTTAGAAGAATTAAAGAAAAATACATTAAATCCAGAAGAAATAAAAAAAGCAGCAGATAGTCTAAAAATAGTTTATACACCACTACATGGCACAGGAGGAAAATTAGCAAAAAGATTATTTGAGGAACAAGGATATAAAAATGTATATATAGTAAAAGAACAAGAAATGCCAGATGGAGATTTTCCTACAGTAAGTTACCCAAATCCAGAAGATCCTAATGCTTTTGCATGTGCACTAAAACTTGCAAAAGAAGTAGATGCAGATATAGTTCTTGCAAATGATCCGGATGCAGATAGAATAGGTTTACATGTAAAAAATAAAGAAACCGGTGAATATATAGCTTTTAATGGAAATATGATAGGACTAAGCATTGCAGAATATATAATTTCACAAAAAAAAGAAAAAGGAATATTACCTCAAAATCCTGCATTAATAAAAACAATAGTATCATCAAATATGGCAGATAGAATTTGTGATTACTATGGAGTTAAATTATTCTTAGCGTTAACCGGATTTAAAAATATAGCTGCAAGAATAAGACAATTTGAAAAAGATAATAGTTATAACTGTATCATGGGCTACGAAGAAAGTTATGGTTGTTTGATTGGAACACATGCAAGAGACAAAGATGGAATAATAGCTATCATGTTATTGTGTGAAATTGCAGCATACTATAAAAATAGAGGCTTAACATTATGGGAAGCTATACTAAAAATGTATGAAAAATATGGATATTATAGAGAAGGCCAAATACAAGTAACTTTAGAAGGTGCAGACGGAGCACAAAAAATACAAGAAATGATGAAAAAAATGAGAAATAACCCACCAGAAAATATTGGTAAATATAAAGTAATAAAAATAATGGATTGCTTACTATCTACAGAAAAAGACATAATGACAGGGAAAGAAGAAAAAATAGACTTACCAAAATCAAATGTACTAAGATACACCTTAGAAAATGATTGTTGGTGTGCCGTAAGACCATCAGGCACAGAACCAAAAATAAAATTTTATATGGGAGTTAGGGGAGAAAATCTTGAAAAAGCTGAAAAAGACTTAGAGGAATTAATAGAAGCAATGAGAAGATACACTAAATAAAATACCACCTTAATAATAAAGTTTTGTAAATTATACGCAGTATTGCGATAAGGTTCCAAATATCAGGCAAAATTTCCACGTGATAATCTATCTTTTGTATATTTATAAAAATATATAGACCTTCACATAGGAAATAGGAGGAAATTAAAAAAATGAAAGTAAAAACAGATAAAGAATTAGAAGAATTTTTAGAAACAAATCCAAAATCACACTTTTTACAATCTCCAGAGTGGGCAAAAGTAAAAAAAGAATGGGAACACGAAATGATAGTTGTTAAAAATGACGATGGTAATATAGAAGGAACCATGAGCATATTATTAAGAAAAATACCAATTATTAATAGATACATCATGTATGCTCCACGAGGATTTGTATGTGACTACCACAATAAAGACATTCTTCAAAAGCTAACCAATGAAGCACAAAAAATAGCTAAAAAATATAAAGCTTTTATATTTAGATTAGATCCTGATGTTCCAAAAAATGATGAAGTCTTTGCCACCATAATAAAAGAATTAGGATATAAACAAAAGAAAAATATAAAAAGTATGCTACAAATAGTTCAGCCTAAATGGATTTCAAGAATAACCTTAAAAGGAAAAACAGAAGAAGACTTATTAAACTCCTTTTCATCAAAACATAGATATAACGTTAGACTAGCCATAAAAAAAGGAGTTACCATAAGAGAAGGCACAAGAGAAGATCTACCAACCTTCTACGATATTATGAAAATTACAGAAACAAGAAATGAATTTTATGTACGACCACTAAGTTACTTTGAAAGAATTTGGGATGCCATGATTCCAAATAATCACATAAGATTAATTTTTGCAGAATATGAAGGAAAACCAATTTCAGCTGTTTTACCAATAAAATACGGAAATAAAGTATGGTATTTATATGGTGGCAGTTCAAATGAACATAGAAACCTAATGCCTAATTATTTACTGCAATTTGAAATGATGAAATGGGCACTAGAAACAAATTGTGATATATATGATTTCAGGGGTGTATCTGGCATAATGTCAGAGAACCATCCACAACGTGGAATATACATATTTAAAAAAGGTTTTAATGGTGATATAATAGAACTTGTTGACGAAATGTATATAGTTTATAATCCTATAGTAAATACGATATTTAATGTTATGCAATATATTTATAAATTTGTTACAGGATTTAAAGAAAAGATTAGAAGAAAAGAATATAGGGAGAAAACATGCAAAAACAAAAAACAAGAAAAGAAAATAGAAAAACAGAAAGCATAGGAAATGAAACAGTAAGAAAAGATAATTTTATGAATAACGTTATTATTATAATAATTTCACAAATATTCATAAAAATCATAGGTATAGCCTATAGAATATATCTTACCAATAGGGATGGCTTTGGAGATGAAGGAAATGCAATTTATACAGGCGGTTACCAAATCTATTCACTCCTACTTTTGCTATCAACAGTAGGTATACCTAGTGCCATATCAAAATTAGTCTCTGAAAAACTTGCAGTTAAAGATTATCATGGAGCACATAGAACCTTTAAAGTTTCTTTTGTGTTAGTTAGCATGATAGGTTTAGCAGGAAGTATCATATTATTTGTCTTAGCAGATTATATATCAAATAAAATGCTTTTAATGCCAGAAGCAGCTCTTACCATTAAATTTTTAGCTCCATCCATATTTTTTGTATCTATGTCAGCAACAATAAGAGGTTACTTCTTAGGCATGCAAACAACTAAGCCTACGGCAAATTCACAAACTTTAGAGCAAGTTTTAAAAACTATCCTTACAGTGGTATTTGTAGAAATAACAGCACATATAACATCTACAAATACAGCATTAATGGCAGCAAGCGCAAACTTAGCAACAACTGCTTCTGTAATACTAAGTTTTACATACATATATAGATTATACTCTGTAAAGAAAAAAGGTATTTGGAAAGAAATAAATAAGCAAGAAAAATGCACACTAGAAAGTAAAAAAAGTATTATAAAAAAGGTACTTCTTGTAGCCATACCCATCTCTTTAACATCAATAGTTGTATCTATTAATAAATGTATTGATACAGTTACAATAATGCAAGGATTAACACATTTTTTAACAGAAGAAGAAGCAAAAATTCAATATGGAATTTTAAATGGAAAAGTAGACACACTTATAGGTTTACCTCTTGCATTTAATGGAGCATTTGCCTTAGCATTAATTCCAATGCTTTCATCTGCAAAAGTGCAAAAAAATATGGATGAAATTAATTCTAAAATTTCACTTTCAATATTAATAAGTACATTAATTGCATTGCCAGCATCAGTTGGAATGTGTGTATTTGCACAGCCAATATTAGATTTAGTTTTCCCAAATGCAAATCAAGGTGCAAACATTTTAAGTGCAATATCTTTTATGGTAGTGTTTACAACCATAGGTCAAACGCTAAATGGCGCATTGCAAGGACTAGGGAAATTAAAACTTCCAGTAATTTCGTTAATAATAGGCATAGTTGTAAAAACTATTTTAAATTTAGTGTTAATTCCAATTGAAGGCATAGGAATATATGGAGCAACTACAAGTTCAATAATATGCTATGTTATAACATTTTTAATAGAAATTGTAGCTTTAATAAAAATGACAAAAATAAAAATGCCAATATCTAAATTTGTTGTAAAACCTATTGTAGCAAGTGGTATTATGATTGCAATTTCATACATAGTATTTAAGTTAGCTTGCATGATTATGAGCTCAAATCTTTCTTTAATATTAGCAATAATTGTTGCAGTATTAGTATATTGTATAGCGGTAGTTATGCTTAAAATATTAAATAAAGAAGAATGGTTAATGATGCCAAAAGGAGAAAAAATATATAATAAATTATATAAAAAAACAGAAACCATGTAAATAAAATTATGATATAAATAAAACCATAAATGTAAACTTTTAAACTACATTTATGGTTATCTTTATTTTAAAGGAGTATTCCAGCCTTTTATATTACTACGTTTTATTGCTCCATAAATATTTGTTTTAATAGAAGGAATATCTTTTTGTAAATCATGAATTAAATTTTTCATATCTTCTCTTTTAGAAACTCCATCCATAGGACAACACTTAGGCATTACTTGAATATTATTCTTTTTTATAAAAGTCTTAATGCTTTTTTCAGGAGCATAAATTAAGGGTCTAATTAAAGTAATTCCTGATCTATCCATATAGCTTTTAGGAGCGAAGGTATTAATTGAACCTCCATATAATAAATTAAGAAAAAATGTTTCTAAAACGTCATCTTCGTTATGCCCTAAAGCTATTTTATTACAACCTTCACGTATTGCAACGCTATTTAAAATTCCTCTTCTTAAATTAGCACAAAGAGAACAAGGATTTTTTTCCTTACGAATATCAAAAACAATTTCTTTAATGTGAGTATGTTCCTCTACAAATTCTACGCCTATATTTTTGCAAGTGTTTCTCAAAAATTCACTATTAAAAAAATCAAAACCAGGATTTATACTAATAGCTATTAAATTAAATTTTTTATCATAGAAGCGTTGTAAAGCTTTTAAAGCCATAAGTAAAGTAATAGAATCTTTACCCCCAGATAAACCTACAGCAATTTTATCGCCATCATCAATCATATCATAATCTTGAATTGCTTTTCGTATATAACTTAACATACGTTGCATAAATACATCATTCCTTACATATAATTTTAATATTTTTTAAATCGTATAATTGATATTGTCCCAGAAATAATTTCAAATATATTACCAAGTAAAGAAACATAAGCTCCTACAATATAATTATAAATCAAAAAAAATATAGCGTTAACAATAAATATATATCTCAAAAATTGAGTATCATTCTGCCACGTAGAAACTGTATATAACAATGTTGCAAGAGCAGGAATAAGGCTTAAAGGAGTTTTGCAATATAGTAGCGCCAAAATAACTATAATAAAAATAAATAATAATAATAAACTAAAAGGGTTATTTTTATTATTCTTTGAATTTAACCCAAAAAAAAGACACCTAAAACTAGAAACCAAATTCATTAAACCAGTTGAAAAATAACCTAATAAAAAGTATTGTATAGCATAAAAAATATTAGCTAATAATTGTAAAACTAAAATATTTGATTTCTTTTTAACTTGTACACTACTTAGCCAACTTCCTAAAGCAAATAATCCAAAAACATGTGGCAAAATATTCATTTATAAATCACCAATAAATAATATACAATAAAAATAAAAAAAAGTAAAGAAAAAATACGAACAAACTATTTAAAAAATGATAAAAATGTTATAAAATAGGAACAATAAAATTTTAAATTAATAATATATATAAGGATGAAGAAAATTATGAAAAATATGGTTGTGGATAAAATTGTGGAGATATGTGAAGGTACAGTAATATCAAGGGGTACAGCATCCACAATAAAAACATTTTGTAGTGATACAAGAGTTATAAAAAATAATGATTTATTTATATCTTTAAAAAGTGAAAAAAATGATGGAATAAAATACATAAAAGAAGCATTTGAAAAAGGTGCAATTGGATGTATAACAGAATATAATATTCCAGAAGAAATAATAGAAAAAAATAAGAATAAATTAATAATACAAGTAAAAAAAATGGTAGATGCCATTCAAAAAATTGCAGCATATAAAAGAAAACTATATAATATTCCAGTTATTGCAGTTACAGGAAGCGTAGGAAAAACAAGTACAAAAGATATGATAGCGAGTGTGTTATCACAAAAATACCATGTAGCAAAAACACAGGGAAATTACAATAACCATATAGGAGTACCTCTAACAATTTTAGACTGGGACGAAAACGTAGAAGCAGCAGTTGTAGAGATGGGAATGAATCATTTTGGTGAAATTAGTGTATTAACAAATATAGTTAAACCAACAATGGCGGTAATTACAAACATAGGAACAGCACATATAGGAAATTTAGGTTCAAGAGAAAATATATTGAAAGCAAAATTAGAAATATTAGATGGATTAAATGAAACAGGAAAAGTAATTTTAAATAATGATAATGATTTATTAAACAAATATAATTCAGAAAAGTATAAAAAAATAACTTATGGAATTAATAATAAAAGTAATTACATGGCAGAAGAAATAATTATAAATGAAAATAATTCAGAGTATAAAATAAATATAAATAATAAAAAACATAAAATAGAAGTGCCAGTTGCAGGTGAACATTTTATATATAATAGTTTATGCAGTATTGCAGTAGGTATGGAATTAAATATAGAAATAAATAAAATAATAGAAGGTATAAAAAAATTTGAAAATATAGGAAAAAGAAATGAAATAGAAGAAATAAATAATATAAAAATAATAAATGACTATTATAATGCAAGTTATGACTCTATGAAAGCTAGTTTAGAAGTATTATCTAAAATAAAAGCAAAAAGAAAGATTGCAGTATTAGGAGATATGTTAGAATTAGGAGAATTTGCAGAAGAATTACATAAAAAAGTTGGCAGGGAAGTTGCAAAAAACAAAATAGACATATTATTTACAGTTGGAAACCTTGCAAGGTATATTGCAGATGAAGCAAAAAAACTTGGAGTAAAGGAAGTATATAAATTAAATACAAAT
>CANRAB010000001.1 GCA_947628475.1 uncultured Clostridia bacterium | reverse complement strand
TAGTCATGTTATTTTATTAGGAGCAATTTTTGATGCAATCATTAATAAAAAGGAAGATAATAAAAGAATTATTGCAAGAGAAATCTGGAAATATTTTAAAGAAAATCCAGAATGGATTTATGATATACAAGATTATTATAATAAAAATTTAGAGAAAAATGATAAAAGTGTAAAAATAGGAAATTATTTGTTTGAGGCAAATATGGAAATACTTAAAGATATATATACATATTTTTATTTTTGGTTTTATATAATGTATGAAAATATTGGTGATAATAAAGATGAAAAAAATTTATTTTTGGATTTGTTGAGATGGTGGAATAAAAAAATAACACAAGGTGATGTTAGACCAGAAATAAAAGAAAATTTAGAAGATTTTAAAATAACAGTATGGGGTATTATTATAGAAGTATCTAATAATGCAAAAGAAATATATAGTCTTTTAGATGAATATTGTAAAATTAAAAAACTAAATTTAGTACAAATAATTAATGTTATAAAATCTGTAAAGATTATGGATAAAGAGTTGTTTACAAAAAGACTAGAGATAATTAATGAATTACTAGAAAATGAATTAATTAAAAAAGAAGAATTTATATATGATGAACTAATAAAATATAAAGCAGAAACATATTACTTTATGAAAGATGAAAAAAAATATTCAGATACAATATTGCAAAATGCTTTAAAATATAAAATAAAATTTGATAGTGAAGATGGAACATTTGAGGATGGAAAACGATATATAGAAACTTTAAAAGAAGCATATACATATCTTGGAAATTCTGTTTTTAAAGAAGATAATAAAACTCAAATGGTATATTTAAAAGATTTAATAAATAAGGCAAAAGAAGTATTAGAATGGACAGAATTACAATATAACAGTAAAAAAGAAGAAAAATCTAAATTGGAATTTGCTAAAGCATGTGAATTGGTAGCCAGACAGTACAATACATTGATATATAAAAAAAATAATAAACATGAAATTTTAAAAAATAATGAAATATTATTACCGTATGATTCTACTAATGGTAGCAAATATATTAAAATGGCATGTGAAATATTAAATGAAGAAGGAAGATATCGTGATTATCTTTTAAAGATAATAAATTATGAGATAGAAACACTTGAATTAGAAGAAAATAAAGAAAAGTGTTATAATCGAACTATAATACAAAAAAACTGTAATAAAGCAAAAGAAACATTGAAATATGAAGATGTTAATAGATACATACAGAGTATTCCTATACTAGTACCAATTTATGAAGCAAATAAATATGACGTAAATTTAGAAGAAATAATGCAAATATACGAAGAATTTGATATATTCTATAAACAATATTATAATCGAAATTTATATAATGAAGCAGAAGAATACAGATTAGAAAGTGGGATAAATAAGATTAAAGAATCAAAAATTACGATATTTATTGTAAAAAAAGGGTTAAATGATAATTATATAGAAGAAATAATAAAATTATTCCAATTTGAAGAAGAGTGGATTGAAAAAATGTTTGAATATAAAAATTATCAGTATTATTATGAAAAGAAATTTGAAAAAAGAAAGAAGATAATTAATACTTTGGAACAATTTACTAATGATATTAAAGAATTTTGTAGGAAAAGTAATTCTGAAATTAAATATAAAATGTTAAATAAGTTATATAATATACGAATAAAGGCATACAACATAATGGCTGAAGATGAAGCATTAGAATTGTTAGATAATGATGAAGAAAAAAATGAATTAAAAAATATATTAAATAAATTATTATCAGATGAATTATAATAATAAAATCATTTAATTTGAAAAGATATAGAAAGAAGGTAATTATTTATGTGTACTGCAATAACATATAGCACAAAAGATCATTATTTTGGAAGAAATTTAGATTTGGAATATTCATATAAGGAAACTGTTACAATAACTCCTAGAAATTATGAATTTAAGTTTAGAAATGTAAAAAAAATAGATAAACATTATGCAATAATAGGAATGGCATATATAGCGAATAACTATCCACTTTATTATGATGCAATTAATGAAAAAGGGGTGGGAATGGCTGGATTAAATTTCCCAGAAAATGCAGATTATAAAGAGATAGAAGAAAACAAAGATAACATAGCTCCTTTTGAGTTTATACCTTGGATTTTAACACAATGCTCTAATATTGAAGAAGTAAAGGAATTATTAAAAGGTATAAACATAGCTTTAATTAATTTCAGCGATGAATTACCAGCTTCGCCATTACATTGGATTATTTCAGATAAAGAAAAATCAATAACAGTGGAAAGTGTTAAAGATGGATTAAAGATATATGATAATCCAGTAGGGGTATTAACGAATAATCCTACATTTGACATTCAAATGTTTAACTTAAATAACTATATGAATTTATCTATAGAACCACCAGTTAATAACTTTTCAAAGAAATTAAATTTAAAAACATATAGTAGAGGTATGGGAGCGATTGGTATGCCTGGAGATCTATCATCAGCTTCAAGGTTTGTAAAAGCAACATTTACTAAGATGAATTCTTTATCTGGAGATTCAGAGGGAGAAAGTGTTAGTCAATTTTTCCATATACTAGGTTCTGTAGAGCAGCAAAGAGGATGTGTTCACATGGGAGGAGATAAATATGAGATAACTATTTATAGCTCTTGCTGTAACATGGATAAAGGAATATATTATTATAAAACTTATGATAATAGTCAAATTACTGGGGTAGATATGTATAAGGAAAATTTAGATGGTAATGAATTGATAAACTATGATTTAGTAAAAAAACAAGAGATACTAATGCAAAATTAATAGAGATCTGCAATGAAAGTTAAAATTATGAAAAGTACTTGAAAAAGAAAAAAGGATATGTTAAGATAAAAATGTAAAAATATACATTTTATTTAAGTAAAGATGTTAGATTTAAGGCTTCAAAAACTTTGCTTAAATAAAAAACAAAAGAGAGGAATGAAGAAAATGAAAAACGCTAAAACCATTGATATTGTAGAGAGAGAGAGAGAGAGAGAGCTATAATTTAGAAGGTAGTTTTCTTTTTAAATGTTTATTTTTATTTTTAAATGTAAAATATAATGTTTGTTTATCATGTTCAAGTGATATAGGAAATTTAATAATAGAGAAATTATATAAAAAGCAAAAAGTTGATGTGCAAAAAGTAAGGAATAAAAAATTAAAAGTTAAAGTATGTAAAATGCTTTATGAAAGATTAAAAACTTTTAATAATACTTCCTGAACTTTTGGTATGTCAACTTTTTGTGTTGAATAAGGTAAAAAATATATAAAGTAAACAAAAATGCAGGAAAACTGCAAAAGGAGGAATTTAAGAATGGAGAAAAAAAGAGGAACACGAGGCATAACGTTAATAGCGCTAATAATAACAATAATAGTAATGTTAATATTAGTAGCAGTAACAATACAAGTAACGATAAGTGGAGGCATATTTAGTAAAGCAGGAGAGGCAGTAGGAAAGACAAAAGCAGCCATAGAAAATGAGAGTAATTTAGATATAGACGATTTAGTGCATGAAACAATAACAGGAATAACAGTAGAGCAGGTAGAAGATGAAAATCCAGGAGAGCTAGAAACAAAAGAAGGAGAAGAAAATACATTTATAATAAGTAGCATAGAAGATTTACTAGCATTTGCCCATAAAGTAACAAGTGGAGAAGAAACTTATGAAAATAAAACAGTAGAACTAAAACAGAGCTTAGATTTTGGTTCAAATAAATCATATGTAAATCCAAAAAGCACAGATAATGAAAAGTATGGATATGAGGATGGAAAAGACTTAAAAACACTATTAACAACAGAAGAGGGCTTTAAACCAATAGGAAGTGTTGGTGGTAGCCCAGATAATCCTTTGGATGGACATGTATTTAAAGGAACATTTGATGGGAAAAAAAATAAAATATATAGTATGAAAATAGAAAAAAATATGAAAACAGAAACAACAACAAGCATAGATATAGGGATGTTTACAATCAATCAAGGAACAATAAAGAATTTAGGCTTAGAAAATGTGGATATTAAAGTAAAGACTACTTCACCTGGTTTTATTGCAATAGGAGGATTAGTTAGTGCTAACGTAAATACAATAGAAAGTTGTTATGTAACGGGAAGTTTAGATATAACGTTTACAGGATATTTTGGCCATTGCGGAGGATTTTCTGGGGAAAATGTAGGAACAATAATGAATTGTTATAATAAAGCAGATATACATATATCAGAGGATAATAGTACTCCAGTAGCTGAACCTAATTCTAATAATACTTTTGCTGTAGGAGGTGTGACTGGTGCTACTGGTAAAGATTCGATAATGAAGAATGTATATAATATGGGAGATATTTATTATAATCAATCTACGGATTATAGTGTGGTTGTGTCAATTGCGGGAGTTGTAAGTACGAATAAGGGTAGCTTAAATGGTGCGTATACAACTGGAAAAGTAACATATCGTGGTCCATGGTTAAAGTTTATTTTTGCTGGCAGTTCAATCGGAGGTCGTCCTGGTGAAGGAATAAATAACTGTTACCATTTACCAAATAGATTGGATATAAATGTACAGCCTAATACTATAAATAATACTGGCGTAGAAAAAACAGAAGCAGAAATGAAAAGTGCAGATTTTGTAAATTTATTAAATGATGGTCAAGCTGATAGTCCATGGAAACAAGACACAGATAATATAAATAACGGTTTCCCAATTCTAAGTTGGCAAGCAGAATAATTGAATATATTAATTATAATAACAAGTAATGAAATATATGTAACAATATAAAAAATAACATCTCTATAATTTAAGTAGAGATGTTATTTCTTATTTATTCCTTTAACTCCTTACTATTTTCATAGTATTTCTTTAACTTTTCATAAACTAAATAATTAATTGTACCAGCAGGAAATTTTCCATCTTTATTAGGTTTACCAGCAGGAACACCTGTTAGAATTTCAATTCCTTCATCAATAGTAGATATAGCATATATATGGAAATTGCTATTTTTTACACTTTCTATTATTTCATCTGATAGATGTAGATTACGAACATTTTGTATAGGAATTATTACACCTTGTTCACCAGTTAAACCACGTTTTTTACATATATTGTAAAATCCTTCAATTTTTTCATTAACTCCACCAATAGGTTGAATAAATCCTTTTTGATTAACAGAGCCAGTTACTGCAAGTGATTGATTAATTGGCATATTGGATAAACTAGAAAGTATTGCGTAACATTCTGTACTTGAAGCACTATCTCCGTCTACACCATTATATAATTGTTCAAAACAAAGACTTGCTGTTAGTGAAAGAGGAAAGTCTTGTGCAAATTTTTCACCTAAATAACCTCTAAGGATAAGTACACCTTTTGAATGTGTAGAGCCAGACATTTCAACTTCACGTTCTACATTTACAACACCAGTTTTTCCCATATAAGTATTAGCAGTTATTTTAGCAGGCTTACCAAAAGTATAATCTCCAATGGTCATAACAGTTAAACCATTAATTTCACCAACTTTAAAACCTTCTGTATCTATAAGTAGAGATTTTTCTTCTATTAAATCAGTATATTGTTGATCATATTTTTTTACTCTTTCAACTCTTTTCTTTAGAGCTTTATCAATATAATCAGCAGTTATTATTTTCTTCCTAGAAAGTTTTGCCCATGTAGAAGATTCTGAAACTATTTCTCCAATCTCGTTAAAATGTGTAGATAATTTATTTTTATCATCAGATAGGCGAGAGGCATATTCTACAACTTTAGCCATAGCAGTCCTATCTAAAGGAAGACAATTTTCCTTTTCACAATAACTATGAACAAATTTTGATAGACTTAAGATGTTATCACTATTGCGAGGAGCAGTTTCTTCAAATTCTACTTTTATTTTAAATAACTTTTTAAAGTCTGGGTCTAAAGCAAGTAGAGTATGGTAAATGTTTGAATCTCCCAAGAGAAGAACTTTTACATTTAATGGAATAGGTTCAGGTTTTAATGAAATCATAACCATAGCAGAACGTTGTTCCATGTTATTTTCTATGTTTGCTTCTTTAATAAGTAAAGCTTTTTTTAGAGTATCATAACAAATTTGGTTAGCAAGCAAATCTTGAGCTTGCAAAATAATATATCCACCATTTGCTTTATGAATGGCTCCTGGTTTTAACATGGTATAATCTGTTCTAAGCATACCATATTGATTTTCATATTCTAATTTACCAAATAAATTTTGATAAGAATAATTAGAGTCCATAATAACAGGAGCTCCTTGAGTGTTACTATTATCTATAAATAAATTAACTCTATAATTTAACCAAGGCTGTGTACTTTCAGGTTTAGGAGCCTGAGGTGTAGCAGGATTAAAAACTTCCTCAGATATAAAGTGAGTAATGTTTTTTAATATATCTTGTTTTATATTATCCAAAAAATTTACTATTTTAGTATTTTTCTTGTAGACAGCTCTAATAGGATTAATATATGAATTAATAGTAAGAAGAGCAATGTTAGATTGCCATTCATCTATTTTCTTTTCAGACTCTTTCTCAATAACTTTTAATTGACCAATAACTTGCATAATTTGTTCTTGTACAATATTAGACTTCTGTTCATAACTTTGTTTTATAGTATCGTCTAATTTTTCAAATTCAGATTCATCGAGAGCTTTACCTTCAAAAACAGGTAACATATATATACCGTTAGGAGCAGCCTTAACTTGAAAATCATTTTTTAAAGTTTCCTTATTCAAATTATCAAGTATTTTTTCACGTTTTTCTTCAAATTTTTGTTTTATTAAATTTTTTTCTTTCTCAAAATCTTCATTATTAAATGTTCTTTTTAAATACTTTTTTACATCCTCAACAAAGTTTTCCATAGTTTGTACGAAAGTTTTACCTTCACCAGAAGGAAGAGATACAGCTATTGGTTCATTAGGATTATCAAAGTTGTATATATAGCACCAGTCATCTGGAGTTTTTTGTTTAGCGGCAATTTCGGCAACATATTGTTTAGAGTACATGGTTTTACCAACTCCAGCAGGTCCTTCTATATAAAGGTTGTAGCCTTTTGTAGTTATGTTTAATCCAAATTGTAAAGCTGCAATGCCTCTTTCTTGACCATATATAAGTCCGAACATTATCAAGTTCATCAGTTGTTTCAAATTCAAAAATATCAGGGTTACAAGTATTTTTTAAATCTTTGTAAGTTAATTCATGTTTTTTCATTAGTGTATCATCCTTTCATCATTAATTAAAATATAGTGTCATGATATAAGCATCTTCAACACCATTATAATATTTTTTTCTTAAGCCTAAGTTTTTAAAACCAAATTTTAAATACAATTTTTGAGCATATAGGTTTTTGGTATTTACTTCTAAGGTAAGTGAAGATTTATTTAACTTTTTTGACATAGATATAAGTTGTTCAAGAAGAGCACTTCCAATACCATTATTTCTATAAGATTTTTTTACTGCGATATTTGTAATGTGTATATCATCTACGGAAATCCATATACCTGCATAGCCAACTATTTCTTGGTCTAATTTTGCAATTATATATTTAGAATTAGTATTTTCAAGTTCAGCCTTTAAAATACTTGTTTTCCAAAAATCGTCAAACTCAGCATTGTAGATAGGTTCAATCTCATAAAAATCACTTAAACTCATAGTAAAAATTTTTATATCATTCATTTTTTCACTTTCTTTTTGGTTATTTAATGGTTGTCTTTTAATCTTTCTGCTTGAGACTTACGCATGTACATAACAGATAAGTTATCTGCGTTAGTAACTAATCCTTTTAAATATTTTTTATATCCGCATATTCCAATATTAGAGCTATGTATGGCATTATCAAAAGTAGATGATGTATCAACTAAATATGCACCATCTCCAACGTAAGCTATATTAGAATATTTTTTTAAAATTGGAATTAAATTATTAATGTCATCTGCAAAATAATCAGAAACTTGGGCATAGTTTTTATCAAAAATTCCGGCATAAACTTGATTATTTCTAGCATCTATTAAAGAACATATATAATCAAAATTCGTTACGTTATATGCTAAGCCTTCTAAAGAAGAACAGGTAACTATAGGTATATTTTTAAATTCAGCAATGGCTTTTATTGTGGCAATACCAATACGAATACCTGTAAAAGAGCCGGGACCATTATCAACTGCGATAAGCTCAATATTTGAAAGGTTTGTATTAGTTGAAGTAAGCAGTTCGTCAATAAGTGGCATAAACTTTTCAGAATGAGTTTTTTCATTGCAAATATTTAATTCTTTAATAAGTTTATCATTTTCAAGTAAAGAAACAGAGCAGTTATTACTTGACGTTGAAACAGCTAAAATTTTCATATTACATTCCTTTCATTTCTATATTAATGTATCGCTTGTCCATATTATCATTATCTTTTGAAATTGTTACTTCTATAAATTTTGTTAAAATTGGAGCTATCTTTTCGCCCCATTCTATTAAGCAAATTCCTTTATCAAAATACTCAGTACCACCGATTGCATAAAATTCATCGATATTTTCTAGTCTATAAATATCAAAATGATATATGTTAATGTCGTTCTTTGAATATTCATTTACAATAGTAAAAGTAGGACTAGAAATTTCATCTTCTAAACCAAAATATGAAAGAAACCCCTCAGTAAATTTTGTTTTACCACTACCTAAATCTCCGAGAAAGAATAACTATATCTCCTTTACTTAGTTTAGAAGCCAAATTATAACCAATGGCTTTAGTTTCATCCTCATTATTTGTAATATATTTAAGCATAAATTCACCCATACATATTTTATATTAAAAGAAGAAAATTGTAAAGAAAAAAAGCAAAAATAATAAAAAATATATATAACTATTACTGCTGGTTCAAAAGAAAATTTATTCAACAGAAGAAAATTCAGCTAAATTAAAGTCTTGATCTTGAACAATTCCAAATTCATAATGATAATCTGTAATTTGGTTATTAACAAAATTCATCTCCCTTACTAATAGTCCTGTGGCTTTATCTATATATTGATAAGAATTATTATTTTTTAATACATAACACTGAATATTATTAATTTGTGTGCTTTCAACTCCATAAACTAATGCACGACAAATATTTTCTAAGGTACTTACATAGTATGGTAATATAGGTATTTCAATTACAGGCATATCTTTTTTATATAAAATATCTTCATTATTTTTTATTAAAGCTAATTCGTTATTCTCATCTTTGTAAAATATTATTTCTTGGCGCCCACTTTCTTCACTATAACTTATAGCTTTTGTTATAACATTATTATCTTTTACATAACATTCATTTATTTTATAATATCCATCAAAGACTCCTTCGGTTTTTACATAATAATTGTTATCATTATTCTGTTTTAATTGTTTTGCTTTATTTGATAAAGAAGTTATAATGATTATTCTTCGAGCCAATATGATAGCAAATATAAATATGATGATTAATAATGTAATTGTTAATGTTTTCATTTTTCTTTTGAACTTCTTCATAAAATTTATTTGTTTGTCTTCTATATTTTTTTCTTTTGTTATTTGAAAATTTTCCTTCATATCATGTAAAACTTCTTTACAATTCTCACATTCACTTAAATGCTTTTCTACATATTTTTGGGTTTCAGGAGCTAATAAATTTTCAATATAGTTAGGTAATAAGTCTTGAACAATGCTACACCTTTCATCAAATTTCATATTAATCACTTCCTTTCATTTTTTGCTTTCCTCTATAAAAAGTTACTCTTGCCCAATTTTCTGTTTTATTTAAGATGTTTGCGATTTCTTTAAAACTTAATTCTCCAATAATTCTAAAAAGAATTACTTCTTGTGTTGTTTTATCTAATCTTTTAATTTTACTATATAAACACTTTTTTTCATCATTATTAAAAATATTTTCTTCAAAATTTTCTAAACTTATATTATCTATGTCCTGTAAATATTGCGTTTTTTCTTGTTTTTTTAATTCATCAGACCACAGATGTTTTGCAATTTGGCATAACCATACAGACATTTTGCATTGGCCTTTAAAAGAATTTATATATTTTACTGCTCTGTAGAATGTTTCTTGGGTTAGTTCTTCTGCAACATTTTCATTTTGTGTTAAACAAACAAGATATTTATATACCAGATTGAAATTACTTTTATAAATGTCTTCAATGTTATGCATAATTAACCTCCTTTTATATAAGACTGTTAATTTGCTAATTTGTTACAAAAAATAAGTAAAAATTTTTTTTATATTTAAAGTAAATACCAATTTGTTTTAAAAATAAATAATCAAAATTTCCTGCTCTATAATAAATTTCGTGCTTATTTATGTAAAATGATTTCAATAGCAATCATTTGTATAAGCATAAAAATCCATAGAAACAATATTACATTGTGGAGGTAAGAATATGAAAATGCAAAAAAGGTTCTTGGCTTTGATTATGACCATAATGATTTTCTTAGGAATATTTGGTGGTCAATCAATTTTGGCAATCGACATTCAAGCTGTTGGGCAACCTCAGGTTGTTTCTTCAGTACGGCCGTATGGTTCTTTAAGTGGCTATGGTCAACATTGGTATAATTCTGGTGAACCTACCACAGGAACTTTTGACGTAGAAGTAACTGGAATGGCATGGACTAATGCACAAATTACATTGAGTTTGGCTAATTTTTCCAGTGATGTCTATGTTCATATTATTGTATACAGACCTGACAAAACTATTGCTTATAACACCGCAGATACGACTGGTCTGTATTTGACGATGGAAAACAGTTCTCAGTGGCATAATATTCCATTTGTCATGGCTCCTACTGGTACTTATACTGTATGGTATTCTATCGGTAGTTTTAATGGTGTGACACCTTCTTCCGGTCGTATCAATTGCTGGATTTACTAATTTTTAAATCTATTTGGATTTACTAATTAGAAGTTCATTCGTATTTCTTAGCAGATAAAATAAGAGTTTAGTTTATTGCTATAGTTGTTTCTTATGGGTTTCCGTGTAGTTTGTTAAAAACTACACGTTTTTTATAAATTAACAATTATATATCTTTCTATATAAAATTTTATTAATAAAATTATAACATGTGCTTTGGCTAATAACAACGATTTAGTAAATATACAATCACCAATTGTCATTATCTTATGCAAACTTTTGTAGAGATTATTCATAAAATAATACCACAAATATAAATTCTAAAACATTCATTACAATACTATTTCATAAATTTTCTGTATGTTTATAAAAAATACTTTACTTTTGAGCGATAATAATATAAAATAAGACTGTTAAATATTTAGAAAGGAAGGATACAAAAAAATGAAAGGCGTAGAAGTAACAGAGACTATTAAGTACATTGGTGTAAATGATAAAACCATAGATTTGTTTGAAAGTCAGTATGTTGTTCCTAATGGAATTTCATATAATTCATACTTAATAAAAGATGAAAAAAATGTTATTATGGACACAGTAGACAAAAGAGCAACTAACGAATGGATAACAAATTTGGAGAAAGAGTTATGTGGAGAGAAACCGGATTATCTAGTAATTTCACACTTAGAACCAGACCATTCTGGAAGCATTAAATTATTAGTGGAAAAATATCCAGATATAAAATTAATAGGAAATGAAAAGACGTTTGCAATGATGCCACAATTTTTCGATATAGATTTAAGTGATAAAAAAGTGGTAGTAAAAGAAGGAGATATAATTAGCATAGGAAAACATAAATTACAATTCTTTATGGCACCGATGGTACATTGGCCAGAAGTAATGGTTACGTACGAACAATCAGAAAAAGTACTATTTTCAGCAGATGGTTTTGGAAAATTTGGAACTTTAGATACTGATGAAGATTGGACATGCGAAGCGCGCAGATATTATTTCAATATTGTAGGAAAATATGGTGCACCAGTTCAAGCGTTATTAAAAAAAGCAGCAACATTAGATATACAGGTAATTTGTCCATTACATGGTCCGATATTAAATGAAAATTTAGGTTTCTATATAAATAAGTATGATATATGGAGTAGTTATAAACCAGAAGATGATGGAATATTAATAGCTTATTCTTCTATACATGGAAATACTGAGAAGGCTGTAATGGAATTAAAAAGAATTTTAGAAGATAAGGGCGCAAAAAAAGTTGTAATATCTGATTTATCAAGAGCCGATATGGCAGAAGCGATAGAGGACGCATTTAGGTATGATAAGATGGTTTTGGCTTCATCTAGTTATAATGCAGGTGTATTTCCAAGTATGGAAACATTTTTACATCATCTTGAAGGAAAAAATTATCAAAATAGAAAAATAGCGTTTATAGAGAATGGTTCGTGGGCTCCATCAGCAGCAAAGTGTATGAAGGAAATTGTAGGAAAAATGAAGAATATAACAATATGCGATCCAACTATAACAATAAAAACAACAATGAATGATGAAAATGTTAAACAAATGGAAGAACTAGCAGATAATATGCTAAAAAACAATTAATAGTTTTATATAAATTAAATAAATGGAGGTGAGAATATGAGTAGATATGAGTGTACAGTATGTGGACATATTTATGATGAAGAAGTAGAAGGTGTAAAATTTGAAGATTTACCAGAAGATTGGGTATGCCCTTTATGTGGAGTTGGAAAAGATATGTTTAAAAAGATTGATTAATGTGAAAATTATATAAAAATATTAAAACAGTATAGATGTTAGAAGAATAATATACTATACAGGTAATGAAAGGAATGAATTTTCAATATGGAAAAGAATGTAAAATTTTATATGTGTAAAACTTGTGGTAATGTTATAGGATTAATAAATGGTAATGCAGATCATTTAATGTGCTGTGGAAACAATATGGAGGAGCTAATAGCTAACTCTACAGAAGCAGCGCAAGAAAAACATATTCCTATATATGTAAGAACAGATGACCAAATAATAGTAAAAGTAGGAAGTATAGAACATCCAATGGATGATGATCATTATATTATGTGGGTAGCTCTAGTTTCAGAAAATGAAACAACTAGAGTAAGATTAAAACCAAATCATAGTACAGAAGTAAAATTTAAGTATATACCAAATTCAACAATATATGCTTACTGCAATAAACATGGTCTATGGAAACAAGAAGTGAAATAAAAATATGTACATAAATCAAGCAAAAAAGGACGAAAGATGCAGATATTTCTAGAAATATCTGCATCTTTAATTCCTAAATTATGGTATTTAAAATAATCTTATTTTACAACATGACAAAATCAACTGATGAAAAGATTGACATAAAAAGTAATTTATGATAAAATATGAAAGGTAATATAAATTTATAAGGAGCCTATTATGAGTAGAGAAGATGAAATAAAGCAAATAAATGAAATAATTAATAAACTAGATATTATATCAGATGATGAATGGCAAAAAAAAGAAG
Source organism: uncultured Clostridia bacterium (assembly GCA_947628475.1). GTDB lineage: Bacteria > Bacillota > Clostridia > TANB77 > CAG-508 > UMGS1781. Next base: position 42,799 of record CANRAB010000001.1, on the reverse strand, counting down.
AAGAAACTGAAAAAGAATATAATAAAAGAATAAGTATTATAGAAGAGGAAATCGAAGAAGAACTATTAGATTATATTTCAGATAGTTTATTAGCTGAACAAGAAATGAATGAGGAAGAGATAATAAAAGAGGCTCAAGAAAAAATACAAAATGATTATCAATTATTTTGTGAAGCATTTATAGAAAATGTCGATGGTACAATAACTCTAAAAGATGAAGAAGACTTAAAATTATTAGGTTATAATACACCTGAAGAAATACAAAAATTAAAAGATATAGAAAATAATAAAAATGTTCCAGAACAATATCTTAACAGATTAAAAGAAAACATAAAAAGCAAAAAAAATATTGATATAGAAATTGATAGAAAAATGGAACTTGCAAAATCTATCATTGATGCAAAAAAACGAGGAGAAACCATTTCAAATAGTTTAAATTCAAATTTCGAAAAAGATAAATTTGAAAAAGCAAATGAATATATTGATAAAACTGTTGCGTTAAAAAGAATTCCAATGATACAGAATGAATATATAAATAATAATTATATAACCAGTAAAAGATATGATGATGTGATAAAAAATTATGATAAAAATAATAAAGCTACAACAAATTCAACAACGCGAATTATAACACCAAAGGTATCTGCATCAGCTAAAAAAATTGTAATTAAAAGGATACCAGAAAGAAAAGATGTAATCTATAAGAATCTTGAAAAAAAATTAGATAAAGATAATAATTTGACAAAACAAAAGATAAAGGCAAGAGTAGAATTAAAAAGTATATTTAAAGAAATTCAAGATAAAGTATTGTCAAAAGAAGAATTTGAAGAACTAAATTCAAATATAGAGAGTATTAAAGAGAAATATCCAAATATTGTAAATGATAAATTGATAGAAAAAATTTCTAAAGAATTTAATATTGAATTAACAAAAGTGAATGACTTTTCAAAGGTAATGCCAGAAAGCACGGGGGAAATTGAACAACAAGATAAATTCAATGATATAATATCAAAAGAGGTAGAAACAGAAAAATTTGATGGTAGAAGAAAAGAAATATTAAATATTATAGATAAATTTAGTGAAAATAGTAAATCAATATTAAAAATGCCAGAAATATATATTTTTTATATTCCAAATTATTTAAAGAAGAATGATGATGAATATGTGCGTAATAATTTTAATAAAATGATTTTAAATTTAGAAGATGGACTGAAAGGCGATTTTGCAAAAGAATTTATTGAAAAAGACATAGACTTTAATATTGGCCTTTTAGATTATTTATATCAACTATATAGTGATAAAAATGGAAAAGGCGTTGTAATACCTGATAAACAAAAAGCAATAGAATTTTTGCGTAAAGAATTAAATTATTTTTTGGAATTAAGAAGTAATGTATATTCTGATAGTAATAATAATATAGAATGTATAAAAAATGAAGCAAAATTTAGTCATGCATTAAAAAAATTAAAAAATAGTAAATTATCTGCAAAAATACCAGTTATGCCATTAATCGTAAATTATGAACTTACAAGAAGAAATCAATCAACATATGAGATGACTAAGATTATAAATTCATATAAAAAGAAAATAGAAAAAAATGATTCGGTTTCTGAAATGGAACTGGATGAATTAGGTAGAATTGCTTACGAAGGGATAAAGGATTTATCTGATAATGTTATTATTGAACCTGATAAGATTCTAGCAAAAAATATATATGAAAAATTAATTACAGATTATGGTGATAAGAGAGCAGAAATAAATTATAATAGACTATATAAATTATATTCAGATCAAACACTTCCAATTTATGATGAAGTAAGAGCTAATGAGTTAAAAGAAATCATGAAACAAAAGGGAATAGAAGTAAAGGAGGAAGAGAGAGAGACAAATAAAAAAAATACATCTGATTCAAAAACTTATGTATGTAGTGATCTTCATGGACAATATTCTACATACGAAGCAATTATAAAAAAATTAAGAAACAAAGATAAATTATATATTTTAGGAGATGTAATAGATAGAGGTCCGGATGGAGTAAAGATTTTACAAGATATAATGAAAAAGAAAGAAAATGGACAAATTGAATTTATAGTAGGAAATCACGAAATTATGATGATGAAATCATTATTCTTGAATGATAAAAAAGAAAGAGAAAATTGGGAACAAAGAAATGGAGGATATATAACAAGACAATCATTTGAAAGGTTAACTCAAGACGAACAAAATAAAATAAAGGAATTTATTTTAGATTCATATGTATATAAAAACATTAATATAAATTCACAACAAATTCACATGGTACACGCCAAGGCAATACAAGCAGAAAACGAGAGTGGAGATAAAACTGTAAGAGAATTATTGAGAGAAGGAAAAATGAATATGATAGAGGAGGCTGTTTGGTGTAGAGATAGTTCTGAAACAGTAAATAAAAATATAGCAAAGAAAGGCACATTTACTATAATTGGGCATACACCAACTGATAGTAATATGATAGAATATAAAAATGGATATCTTGATATAGATTGTGGAGCAGCATATGAAGAGAGAGAAGCGTTAGTTGATTTACAAAATGGAAAAGTAGAATACTTTAATGTTCAAGAGGAAAAAATGAAAGAAAAAGAGATAGGTGAGTAAATTAATGTACGGAATATTTTTATTAAGATGTTAAGAATTAATCAGCATAAAATGTAAAAGTTGATAGGAGAAGCAAAAAAGATGAAGTATACAAAAAGAATAATAGTAAATGAAATAAATAATAAACATCACGTATGGAGTGAGTATCACCCATACGTATTAGTCGTGCAGTAATACAAGTTGTTGTAAGACAAAATAAGGCTAAAAGATGTATGAGTGATTATAAAAAGAATTACTCATACATTTTTTTTATAAAAAATGAAAAGAGTTTTATGAAAAATAAATATTATAAGGGGATGAAAAAGTGAAAAACTACAATAAAATTTGTAAGTAAAATATAAGGAGGAGGTAGATGATGAAAAATTTTAAGTATAAAATATTAAATCCTGGTGGAAATAAAACAGCATTAGTAATTGGAAGTTGTTATTCAAATTTTGAGAAAAAGATTATTAATGAAACTATACTAAGAGAAAATAAAGATGTTGAACAAGTTGGCTTTATAAGTAATAAAGAAAATAGTTTAGAAATGGCTGGAGGAGAATTTTGTATAAATGCTACAAGATGTGCAATTTGGGAATATCTTAATAAAAAAGAAGGAAATATAAAAATACAAGTATCGGGCTGTAAAGAGATAGTAGAAGGTGGAATTAGTAGACAAAGAAATGTGTATGCAAAAATTAAAATAAATAAAAGAATTAATGATATTATGAGCATAAAAGGAAAATTGAATTATATAAAATTAGATGGAATATGTTTAGCAGTTATAGATGAAAATAATTCAAAAGAATATATTAAAGAATTAAAAATAAATGAAGAAAAAACCAAAAATAAGTTAAAGAAAATAATGAAAAAGTTTGATAATGGAGAAAATGCGGTAGGAATAATTTTATTAGAAGCAAATCAAGAAAGCATAAAAATCTATCCAATAATTTGGGTAAAAACAATAGATACTTTATTTTATGAAACCGCATGTGGTAGTGGAAGTTTAGCAGTAGCTATTTATAAAAATTCTATTCTAGGTATAACTTGCTTTGAAATTACACAGCCATCAGGGTATAGCATTAATGTAACTTTGAATATGTGTTCTGATTATATAAAAGAAGCTGTCGTGTCAGGAAAAATAATAGAGGAAAATGGAGGAATAAAATATGGAAAATTTTAAAATTTTAAAGGATTTAGTTAAGTTTAATACAATTAAAGATAAAGAAAATAAGGAGATTATGAATTATATAGAAAATTATTTATTAAACTTAGGATTCAAAACAGAGTCTAAAACAAAAAATTTAATAATGACAATTGGAACAAATCAGAAACTAGGATTTTTAGGGCATACAGATACTGTTGAGTATATAGAAACTTTTAAGAATCCATTTGAATTAACGATAAAAGATGAATATTTATATGGGTTAGGAGTATGTGATATGAAAGGTGGAATAGCAGCTATGATGGAGGCTGTTTCAACAATAAATTTTAACAAATTAAAAAATGGTATGAAGCTTTATTTTACTTATGATGAAGAAATATGCTTTGGAGGAACTTATGAATTAGTAAAAAATAATGAAAAATTTCCCGAATTTGTAATATTTGGAGAGCCAACTGATAATGAAATGTTAACAGGGGGAAAGGGGCTACTAGAATATGAAATTTATTTTAAAGGAATAAAAGCACATTCTAGTAATCCAGAGAAAGGTATTAGTGCAAATTTGAATGCAGTGAATTTTATATATGAGTTAAATGAATTTTATAATGATAATATAAAAAATGATAAAGAAGAAGCCTATGAAATTCCATATACAACAATGAATGTAGGGATAATCAAAGGTGGAAGTGCTAAAAATTCTATACCTGCTAGTTGTGAAATAAGCATAGATTTTAGAGTAGCTAATAAAAAACACATAAAATTAATAAAAGATAAAATAGAAGAATTAGCAAAGAAATATATTGCAGATACAAATATTATAGAAAACATAGATCCATTTTTAGATACAATTGACTTCATAAAAAATGTAAAAACGGCGAATTTTATGACAGAAGCAAGTTTTATAAGTAATTGCAAAAGAATTATTTTAGGTACAGGACCGGTAACTGCACATGAAGTAAATGAACATATATCAAAAACTAGTTATCAAAAACTAGTAAAACAATATCAGGAGTTGATTTACAAAATATGCAATTAATATAAAATGAAATTTTTAAGTCTTTAAGTTAAGCATCAAAAATGAAGCATCTTTTGATACTTCATTTTTGATTAAAAGCGTTATCTCATATCATTTTTCATCATGCAGTTCATATCATTCATATAATATTTCTTTTCAGCAAGTTTATCTTGAACTCCACGCAAAGCTTCACCAAATCTTTGGAAGTGAACAACTTCTCTTTGTCTTAAGAAACGTAGAGGGTCAATTACATCTGGGTCATCTCCGCAAAGGTCAATTAACTTTTCGTATGTTGCACGAGCCTTTTGTTCTGCAGCTAAATCTTCTTGTAAATTAGCTATTGGGTCGCCTTTGCATGCGATATATGCTGCTGTAAAAGGAGTTCCTCCAGCAGATTGAGGATATACATCTACACCACGGTCAGTATAATATGCACCTAAACCAGCTTTTTCAATTTCTTCTATTGATGCTCCATCAGTTAATTGATGAACTATTGTTCCAACCATCTCTAAGTGAGCTAGCTCGTATGCTCCATAATGATATCGTTTTGATTTCTAAAAATATAAAACTTGCAATAATTTAGCATAAAATATTGACTAAATAGCATAATAATAGTATAATAAAAATAAAGTTTGCGAAAATACTGCAAATAAAAAGGAGAGTTGTATGTTATTAGAATTTAAAATGAATAATTTTAAATCTTTCAGAGAAGAAATGAATTTAAAAATGATTCCTACTCCACAAAAAGATTTGGAATATAGTATTATAGTTAGAGAAATTAAAGGAAAAAAAGTAAAAGCTTTATCTTCTACGGCAATTTATGGACCAAATTCTGCTGGTAAAACTAATATTATTGGTGGCATGGATGTTTTACGTTCTATTATATTAAATGGTAATATAAAAAATAAAGAAAAATTGACAACTCTCAATACAGCAGTAGATAGATTAGAACTTATACCAAATATAAATAGTGAAAAAAATGAGCCAGTAAGTTTTTATATTAAATTTTTAGTACAAAATATGGTAATTGAATTTTATTTATCATTGGCTTTAGGTGAATTTATTGATTCTGAATATGATAGGAAAATAGTAAATGAAGAATTGTATATAAATAATGTTTTAATATATAGAAGAGAAAATAGTGTAGAGATTGGAAAAATTGATACTATTAATGATTTTTTAATTGAAAATTTTGAAAAGGAAACAGCGGAAAAAATCTCAACTGCCAATTTAGATAATAAAGAATTATTTTTTAATGGAATGTTTAAGACCTTATATAGTAAAAAGATTTTTGATATTATTTATGATTGGTTTAAGAATAAATATAGAATTATTTATCATGCAGATATGATACATTTTTCCCCTGTTATACTATCGAACAATAATAAAAAAAAGTATTATATAGATAAAACATTAAATAAAGCTATTAAAGATTTTGGACTCACATCAAAGCAGATTGCATATCCAATTAATGGAGATAATGAACTTGTAGAGCCTGTATCAATGATTGAATATAAAAATGGTAAAGCAATAATACCTGCTGAATTTTTCGAATCATTTGGAACCATAAGATTTTTGAATATTTTTCCTGTAATATTAATGACAATAAGGACAGGAGCTACACTAGTAGTAGATGAGTTTGATGCTTCTATACATCCTATGGCGATTATGAATATAATCAATATTTTTCATAATGATGAAATCAATACAAAGGGAGCACAATTAATTTTTAATACACATAATCCAATATTTTTAAATAATGCTTTATTAAGAAGAGATGAAATAAAATTTGTAGAGAATGAGGATAAAGGTAGTATTTTGTATTCTTTATCAGACTTTGGTACAAATGGAACTAAAGGTGTAAGAAATACAGAAGATTATATGAAAAATTATTTTATTAATAAATATGGAGCAATAAGAGATATTGATTTTTCAAATATTTTTAAAAACGACGAAAGAGAGGAAAATAAAGATTGAAAAAAATATGTAATAAATATTATTTATCTGTTGAAGGTGAAACAGAACAATGGTATTTTGAAAGATTGCAAGAATTAATAAACAATAAAGAAGAATTATTATTTAAAGTTAAATTTTATTCTAAAATCAGTAAATCAATTATTAGTACAGCAAAGTCAATACCTGCATTATATAAACCAACTAAAGTATTTCATATTTGTGATTATGAAAGTAATGAAGAAGTGCATGTAAAACAATTTAATAGAGTTTTAGATGAACTGAAAAATGTAAATAAAATAAATAAAAATCTTGAATACAAATTAGGATATAGTAATTTTTCTTTTGACTTATGGATGATTTTACATAAAATACAACAAAAAGGTTCAGTATCTCATAGAAAACAATATGTAAATGGAATTAATGGAGCATATAATGAAAAATTTCAGTTTATAGACGATTATAAAGAAGAAAAAAATTTTAAAAGAATATTACAAAAGATAGAATTAGAAGATGTAATTTGTGCTGTGAAAAATGGTAATGAAATTAGGAAAATGAATGAGGAAAACGCAAAAGATAAATGTAAAATATATGGAAAATTTAAATATTATACTGAAAATCCAGATTTGACAATTAATAAGTGTGTTGAGCAAATATTGAAAGAATGTGGAGTTTTAAAGAAATAATAAATTGTTAATTTTATCATGTTCTGAAAGAATATTAAGTATATCTTAATGTTCTTTTATTTTTATATTTAAATATATATTTATAGAGGTGTATATTAAATGATTATTGAAGAATACAAATGTGATAAAACAATAATAAGGGTTGATGATAGAAACATTGTAACGAAAGAAGAAGAACAGGAAATAATAGATATTTTATTAACGCTAATTATGAAAAAAATTTTAGAATGTTATTAAAGATTATATTTTTGACCATATATAAAATAATCAGTAAAGAAGGGAAATATTTTGGAAAATATACATTATGGGGATTTAAATAATTCTGTTGTAGATATTTTTGGTGAATATGCAATGTATTTAAGAAAATCAAGAGCTGACATGGAGGCGGAGGAAAAGGGAGAGGGGGAAACTCTTGCTAGACACGAAAAAATATTATTAGATTTGGCTTATAAAAAAGAGATCAAAGTAGGTAAAATATATAGGGAGATAGTAAGTGGTGAAACTATTGAGGCAAGACCTGAAGTTCAGAAATTATTAGCAGATGTAAGACGAGGAAGATGGAAAGGTGTTTTAGTTGTTGAAATTGAAAGACTTGCTCGAGGAGAGACAATGGATCAGGGAATTGTAGCAAAGGCATTTAAAATTTCAGATACTAAAATAATCACACCGATGAAAACTTATGATCCAAATGATGAATTCGATGAAGAATATTTCGAATTTGGTTTATTTATGTCCAGAAGAGAATATAAAACAATTAATAGAAGACTTCAAAGAGGGAGAATTTCATCAGTTAATGAAGGAAAATATGTAGGCAGTATAGCACCATTTGGATATGATAGAGTTAAAATTAAAGGGGATAAGGGATTTACATTAAAAAAAAATTCAGAGGCAGGTATTGTTAAAATTATGTATGATTTATATGCTTATGATAATTTATCATTACATGAAGTAACAAGAAAGCTAAATGAAATGGGATTAAAACCTAGAAAAAATGATGAATGGTCTGTTGCTAGTGTAAAAGATATATTGGCTAATCCTGTATATATAGGTAAAATAAAATGGAATGTAAGAAAAGTTGTTAAAGTTTATAAAAATGAAAAACTTAAAAATACAAGACCAAGAAATGATGATTATATACTTGTTGATGGATTGCATAAAGCTATAATAGATGAAAAAACATGGAAAATTGCCCAGGCTAAAAGAAGCCATAATACTGCACCAGTAACACACTGCTCTATGATTCAAAATCCATTGTGCGGTTTAGTATATTGTGCTAAATGTGGTCAAAAGATGAAAAGAAGGTCATACACAAAATATAGTAAAGAGCCAACTTTATATTGTGCGAATACTAAATGTGATAATGTAGGATCAAAATTTCATTTTGTAGAAGAAAAAGTTTTAGATGGATTAAAAAAATGGTTAGAACAATATAGATTTGATTATCAAGAACATATAGCTAAAGTAAATCATAATAAAATTGAATTTATTGAAAAAACGATAAAATCATTAGAGATAGAAGCTAAAAGAGAAAATGACAAATTGTTAAATATATTTAACTTCCTTGAAGATGGAACATATACAAAAGAAATGTTTAAAGAAAGAAGTGAGGTAATATTACAAAATATAGAAGGAATTAATAATTCTATTGAAAAATATAAAACTAAATTATCGCAAGAAATAGCAGATAAAGGAAAAGAGGTATTAGTACCTAAATTACAAAATCTTATTGATGTATATTATTTATTAAAAACACCAGAGGAAAAGAATGATTTATTAAAGACAGTTTTGGCACAAGTAACCTACTTAAAAACAGAAAAATCAATAAGAAAAGATTCAGATCCAACGAACTTTACTATAAATTTATTTCCTAAAATTAATAAAGCAGGTTAATGGCTTGTTGTATAAGATAAAACATTTACATTGGAGTAATGTTTATGATATAATATCACATGCAATTATATGAAAATAGAAAATGAGGTAAAGAGATATGTTTAATTTCATGAATATAGATGAAATAGAGTTTGAAGAATTATGTAAGGAAATATTAGAAAAAAAGTTAGGAAAAACATTTAGAGTATTTGGAAGAGGAGCAGATGGAGGAGTAGATATTCAAGCAAATGATAATGAAAATATCATAGGACAAGTAAAATTCTATAAAAATACATCTCAATATGATACAGTCAGCAAAATAAAAAAAGAAGCAAATAAAATAACAAATAAAAAAATTGAACAATATTATCTTTTTATAGGAAGAGAAATGTCGCCTCAAAATATACAAAAAATATATGAAATTTTGCAAAACTACTTAAAAACAAAAGAAAATATTTTTACAATTAATGAAATTAATGAAATATTAAATAAAGAGGAATATAGTGATATTGTAAGAAAACATATAAAACTATGGTTATGTTCAACTAATATTTTAGAAAGTATAACAAATAAAAATGTGTTTGTAGACTGTGAAATACTATTTGATAATATTAAAGAGGAAGTAGATTTATTTGTACAAACAGATTTATATTCAATTTGTCAGAATATACTAGAAAAAGAAAGACTATTATTAATATTAGGTATGCCAGGAATTGGAAAAACTACATTGTCTAAAATGCTATTATTGTATTATGTACAAAATGGTTATTTAGTAAGATATAGTAATAGTCATAATTTGGAAGATTTGAAAAAATCATTATCATTAGATAAAGGAAAAAAAGAAATAATTTTTTTAGATGATTGTTTAGGTCAAAGATACTTAGATTTACAAGAACAAAGAGAGAATGATATTATAAATTTAATCAAATATATAAAACGATATTCTAATAAACTATTAATATTAAACTCCAGAATAACAGTATTTCAAGAAGCTAAAGAAAGACAATATGAACTAGGAAAAATTATTGATAATAAGAACATAAAAATACAAGTAATTAATATTGAAAATATTTCGAAATTAGAAAAGGCAAGAATTTTAAAACATTATTTATCACAAAAAAAAGTGCCTCAAGAATATATACAATCTATTTTGAAAAATCAAAATTATATGAAAATAATAGAAGATAATAGTTATAATCTTAGAATAATTGACTATATAACAGAAAAGAAAAATTATATAAATATAAAGCCAGAAAATTATGCAAAAAGTATTCAGGCTGCATTTAAAAAGTCTAAATATGTTTGGAAAGATGAATATGAAAACAAGATATCTATAGAAGATAGATTATTTTTAATAACATTATTTTCACTATCGGATTATAGTGTTGAAGAGGAACAATTGAGGTTAGCATTTTTTGAAAGATTGAAACAAGAAAAAATAGACACATCCTTTTCTTTATTTGATAATATTTTGGAAAGATTAAATCAATCTTTTATAAAGATAGTTATTAAAGACAATAAAAAATTAATAATGACAATTAACCCCAGTGTTAATGACTTTTTAAGAGAAGAATTAAAAGAAAATGAATTAGAAAAGAGAAAAATTTTAAGTTCAGCGAAATTTATTGAACAAATAAAAAGATTTTCAGGTTCACAAGATATATATGAAAAATTCACAAGAGAAAAGATTACTAAAAATGAATTTTTAAATTTAAATACAATTAGCAATAGGGATATTTCTGAATTTTATTTAGCACATATTTTATTTTATAATATGACAGATAAAATAAATCAAATTGATGTAGTTAGTACAGTATTTAAATTGACATCTGGATATGATATAGGAAATGAATATATTGGACAATATAGTATTTTAAGAAAATTATGGGATTCAGAAAAATTAAGTGAAGAACAAATTTTGAAGATTTTTTTTGAAGGAGATTCATTATCAAAAATTTTAAATAAACAAAACCTAGATAATCAAGTAGAATTTTTATTATACATTTATGAAAATAAACAAAATAGAAGAATGAAAAATGAAGAAATTTTAATAGAATATTTGCAAAAAGAATTTGAAAAAGAACCAAATGCATATTTAATGAGTGAACTTGCAGGAGATTATGGATTAGAAGATATAGTAGCATGTGAGATAGAAAAATTAAAAAGTGATTATGAATATGATGAAAGGTGGAATGAATGTACAGAAGAAGACTTCAAGACAGATTTAATTGAAGAGGTAAAAAAAGAATTTATAGAAGTAGTTTCTAGAGGGATACAAGATATGTTAGACAAAATATATTGTGAATTGCCAGATGAATTATATGAAAGAATGAAATATCCAGAAGTAGGAGAATGGAGTTTTGATAATAATGAAATAAAAAAAATTGTGCTAGAATATATAAATTATGTTTACAATACACCAGAAGAGGATTATACATACTATAAAAAGTATATTTATGATGCTGATTTATTATATAAAAAAAGTGATGAAGAAAATATAATACACAAGCTATTTAGAGATTAAAAATCGTTGTTATATTATTTTTTGATATACATTTTAAACGATTACTTTTGACATGTTGCTTCCAATGAGGTCATTTTAGGAGATTGTTTGTTAATTTTATCAACAAACGACCTCCTAGGGTGCATATTCTTCAGTACCAATGTCATTCAAAATCGCTTTTGACTTTTGATCTGGCATACCAAATCTTTGAGATAAATATCTAAGAGAAGCGGCAAGTTCTCCATCAGGACCACCGTATTGAGAGATAATGAATTTAGCAAGCTTTGGATTTGTACATTTTATATTTATTGGGTACTCTAAAGTTTTATTATAAGTCCACATTAATAATTCCCCCTTTCCCATGGCCAAGGTTCTTCAAGCCATCTCCACTTATTACAAGGATAGTTAATAGTTAGAGGACCATAAACTTTTTGATATTTATCCTTTAAATCTTTTAATTGTTTTGCATAGTTATTATGCAAACATAAAGCTTTTCTATCATCTGGGTGAGTATCTAAATATAAAGCAAGTTCTATAACTCCGAAATTTAGTTCCTTAATTTTCATAATCATTTCTTCACGTTTGCAATCTCTAGGACATTCTTTTCTCTCAGGTAGTTCCATGGTAGGTAGAGTGTCTTCAGGCATTTCATCTTTATTGCAATCGCATTTATAATTACAATTTCTATCATTACAAGAATCTAACATTTATTACATCCCTCCCCAATAGTATTTCTAGCTTTTAAATATTCAATTTCAGCCATAGATTGACCAGGCATATAAGGACTTACAAGCTCTGGATAAATTGTTCCCATTTTTAATCCAACACAAGGCATGAATGTTCTATCCATAGTTTGAATAGGAACATAACTTTGAGCTAGAACAGGATTTTCTGGAAACTGGCTGCTTTCATCAAAACCACAATTACAATCATCGTAAGCATCAAGAGTATTTTCAACATCTGTGCAAGAGTCTTCTAAACAATTATCATATTCAGAAGCAACATCGTTGTTATTATAATTGCAATTACATTTACACTGTCTTCTATACATTAATAATTCCTCCTTTTTTTAATGTATAGTACATAATATGATAATAATATACAAAAAGTGATAAAGAATTTATATTATAAAATTAGCAAATGTTTTATAGAAATTTAATATAAGTGGTAGTGAAAAGCAAAATTTAACAAAAAGATAAAAATATGTTGATTAATTATTTTTTATATGATAAAATTTATCAAAACGAAATTTAGAAAAATATTTTTCTATTTACTAAAGAAGGGGGAATTTTATAATGAGTAAAGAAAAGAAAGAAGAGAATGTAAAGAATGGTTCAAAAATAAAACCAATATCAATAATAGCTTTAATTTTAATAGTATTAATATTTGGAGTAGCAATATTTACATTAATGATTGGAAATATAGAGCAAGAAAACAATAATGAAAATAATAGTTATATAACAGATAAAGTAGCTTATACAAGATAAAAGTATTGATTTTTTGACATAAATTGGTTATAATATAAGAGAAAATAATTCCAATAGAGAGGAGAATGCTGTGTATGAATAGAGATATACTTATAGGAGGGGCATGGCCATACGCAAACTATTTTATGCATATAGGACATTTAGCAGCACTTTTACCAGGAGATGTAATCGCAAGATATTATAGAGGAAATGGAGATAATGTAATATATGTATCAGGTACAGATTCTCATGGTACACCAATAACAGGAAGGGCAAAGAAGGAAAATGTAAGTCCTGAAGTAATAGCAAAAAGATATCATGAAGCATTTGTAAAGAGCTTTGGTGCAATGGACTTTGAGTATGATTTATATACTGCAACATTTACAGAAGAACATAAAAAAATAGTACAAGAATATTTTTTAAAACTTATAAAAAATGGATATATTTATGAGAAAACAATTCAGCAAGATTATTGCGAAAAATGTGGCAAATTCTTATCAGATAGAGAGATTGTAGGAAAATGTCCAAAATGTGGAGGAGAAGCTACAGGAGAACAGTGTGATAGTTGTTTAACAACTTTAAATGCAGATGAAGTTCAAGATAAACATTGTAAAGAATGTGGTTCAGAAACAGTATTAAGAGATAATAAACATTTATACTTTAAACTATCAGCATTTCAAAAACAAATAGAAGATTTAATAAATAGTAGCGAAAATACTTGGAGAAAACAAGCAGTAGGAGAATCAAGGAAGTTTTTAAATAATGGTTTGATAGATAGAGCAGCAACAAGACAATTGGACTGGGGAATAAAAATTCCAGTAGAAGGTTATGAAGATAAGAGAATATATGTATGGTTTGAGGCTGTTTTAGGTTACTTAACAACTGCTAAAAGGGTAGCGGAGCAAAGAGGAATAGACTTTGAGAAATTTATGAGCAAAGATAATCCAAATTTATCAACATATTACGTTCATGGAAAAGATAATATTCCATTTCATACCATTATATTTCCAGCTCTTATACTAGGTATAGGAAATGGGTACCAACTACCTAAATATATTGTTTCAAGTGGATATGTAAACATGAATGATACTAAGATGTCAAAAAGTAAAGGAAACTTAATAACAGTTGATGAATTAGTGGAAAAATATGATACAGATAGCATAAGGTATTTCATGATATCAAATGGACCAGAAAAGAAAGACATGAACTTTACAGAAGAACTTTTTGCTCAAGCGCATAATAAATTTTTAGTTGGAATGCTAGGAAATTTTGTAAATAGGAATTTCTCATTTATAAATAAAAAATTTGATGGAATTATAAAAGAAGCAGAGATTGATGAAAAGATAGTAGAAATGACAAAAGAACTTTTTAGAAAAGTGGGAGCATTAATTGAGCAGGCAGAACTTAAGTCAGCCATTGATGAAATATTTGAATATATTGGATATGCAAACAAGTATTATGATGAAAAAGAACCATGGAAGCAATGTAAAGAAGATATAGAAGAATTTAATAAAACAACATACACTTGTGCATATATAATTGCAAATATATCTAATTTAATAGCTCCATTTATGCCAAAAACGTCATTAAAAATAAAGAAGATGTTAAACTTGCCAGAATTTAAGTGGGAACCTATTACTCTAAAAGGAGATATAAAGATAAACGAACTAGAATTATTATTTAACAGAATAGAATTATAGTAAAATGTAATAATCTAGCTACATATACATAATGTGGCTGGATTATTTTCTATTGAAGAACAACAAGGTTCTTATAAACAGGAGGAAACATGGAAGAAAAAAAACTTGTGAAAAAGCAGTTAATAAAAAATATGATATACACATTTACAGTTTTTACTATATTAGTTTTAATTTTTGATTTACTAATATACAATAGAGCAGAACAATTATTGTATAAAGAAATAGATACAGAGTTAGAGCATTTTGCAAATTTAGAGGAATTGAATGATAGAATAATATTATTAAATCCAAGAATAATTTATATTATAAGAGATACTGAGGGAGAAATAATAAATGAAGAGAGTATAGGAAGACTATATGATGATTATATATACAATGTGGAATTTGATAGTAGCAAATTAAATGAGATATATTCAATAAGTGTAAATTCAAAATATAATTATAGAGGTATAACTGTACCAGCGTATACAATTTCAAATCAATTATGTTATATTCAACTTCTTGCAAATGTTGATGGAGAGATTGAGAGTTTAATGATTTTAAAAAATAGGTTAATAAGTATGAGTACGATAATAATTGTAACGTCAATAGTTGCCAGTTATCTTTTGTCTAAAAGAACACTTAAACCTATATTTCAAGCGTGGGAAAAACAAACTGAATTTGTTCAAAATGCTGCACATGAATTAAGAACTCCTTTAACAATAATTCAAGCAAAACAACAATTATTGCTAGAAGAACCAGAAAGTAAGATAATAGACAAATCAGAAGATATAAGTTTAACAATAAATGAAACAAGAAGACTTACAAAACTTGTAAAAGAATTAATGCTTCTAGCAATGGCAGATTCAAATCAATTACAAATAAAAAAAGAAACAAAAAATATAGACGAAGTAATAAAAGAAGTATCTGCTCCGTATATGGAATATGCAAAAATGCAAAACAAAGATTTAACTATAGAATTAAACTGTAATAAGGAATTAAACATAGACGTTAATAAAATTACACAGCTGATTGTAATATTATTAGATAATGCAATAAAATACACCAAAGAGGGAGAAAAAATAAAGGTACAAACAAATTGCAAAGAAGGAAAATGTATAATAGAGGTTGCAGATGAAGGGATAGGGATAAGTGATGAACAAAAGAAACATATATTTGAAAGATTTTATAGAGCAGATAAAGCAAGAACAAGAGAAACAGGAGGAACAGGTTTAGGATTATCAATAGCTCAAACAATTGTAAAAATGCACGGTGGTACAATAAAAGTATATAATAACGAGCCAAAGGGAACAAGGTTTGTAGTAAAGATTTAACTTAGGCTTATAAAATGAAATAAAGTTACAAGATCATAGTTTAATTAAAATATTTTATAAATTGTAGCAAAATAAAAAACAGTAATTTATTTTAATTACTGTTTTTTTATAACCTAGTTTAAAATTTTTTTACCAACTTCAAATACAGTGCCAGCACCAATGGTTAATATAATGTCATGAGGACACGCATGACCTCTTATATAATTTGCAATCGCATCAAAGTCTGATATGTAGATAGCGTTTTTACCTAGTTCATTAATTTTATTTACTAAATCTTTAGAAGATACTCCATAAGTGTTTTGTTCACGAGCAGCATAGATATCAGTAATAATTATATTATCAAATTCTAATAAAGCTTCTGCAAAATCTACTAAGAGCTCTTTTGTTCTACTATATGTATGAGGTTGAAATACAACCCAAGATTGACGATAAGATTTATTTTTCATAGCTTTAGCAGTTGCATAAATTTCACTAGGGTGGTGAGCATAGTCATCATAAACGTCTATACCACTATAAGTACCTGTATATTCAAATCGGCGACTAGCTCCATTAAACTTTGCCAAAACAGTTTTTAGTAATTGCTTAGCAATTCCGTAATGTGTACACATTGCTATACAAGCTAGAGCATTATAAACATTATGAAGTCCAGGTATAGATAATTTGAATTCTCCAAAGTATGAATTATTTTTATAAACATCAAATTTTGGAAAACCATTTTTATCATAAACTATATTTCTTCCAACAAAATTTGCTTTATCATTTCTTATTCCAAAAGTTATAACTTTTGCATTGGTATGTTTCCTTAACTCTAAACAGTCAGGATCATCTCCATTTGTAACTAAAATGCCATCTTTAGGAAGCAGATTAACATATTTAGCAAAAGCATTTTTTATATTATCAAAAGTTTTAAAATAATCTAAATGATCATTATCAATATTAGTTACCACAGCACTCTGAGGACTAAATTTCAAGAAACTTTCTACATATTCACAAGCTTCTAGTATGAAAAAGTCGCTATTTCCAACTTTATAATTTCCATCGATGTCTTTAAGAATTGCTCCTACTTGAATGCTAGGATCTAAATTAGCTTCTAAAAAGCATAAAGCAATCATAGAAGTTGTGGTTGTTTTACCATGTGTTCCAGATATACAGATAGTATTATCATAAATTCTTGTAAGAAAACCAACAAAATCCGCTCTTTCTACAATAGGAATATTATTAGTTCTTGCACAAACAAGTTCAGGATCATCTTGTTTAATAGCAGCAGAATATATAACAAAATCGGCTTTTTCTACTAAATTTGTATTATGACCAATAGAAACAAAGATTCCATGTGAAGACAATCTATCAGTTATATTGCTTTTAGTACAATCTGACCCTGTAACAAAAATCCCCCAATTATGTAAAACCTCTGCAATACCACTCATACTTATTCCACCGATGCCAATTAAATGTATATGTTTATATTGTTTTAAATTTTCTATATTACTTAAATCCATTGAATCACACTAACCTTTCATTTATAGACATATAGATTATATACTGTAAATTCAAAAAATTCAATATATTATGTAAAAATAATATATGTTTTATATTGCAAAATAGTTACATTATATGATAAAATAAAAATATATTTTACAAGAGAAGGATGGTAATAAATTTGAAAAATACTGAAATTATTAATATTTTAAACGAAGTAGATAAATATTTAAAGAACAACTTAAATGAAGAATTTAAAGTTAGAAATAGCGATTCTATAGGTGGGAGAATTTATATTAGAAGTATGAATATGATAGGAGATGAATTAAAAGGTAGACATGTTGGGGCAAGTATAAGAAATAGATATATGCAAACAATGAATGCACTTTTATATGCAACTGATAGAACAAGATTAAATCAGGGAAATAGTTATTTCTACTGGTTAAAGAATATGGGACAAGAGCAATTATCATATAAACAATTATTTTATGAGGTAGCTACAGGTCATGTATCTAACTATCAGGTAAAATATTTAAGAGAAGTTCTTCCAAATAATTTCCCAAATAAAGAAGAATTACTTGCTAATATAGATAATATTCAGAGAGAGTATGATGAGTTTATTGAACAAGATAAGAGAAGAGAAACAGTGCAGGAGAAAGCATTGACAGTTCAAAAGAAACATCCTATAAGAGATTTTTTTAGGAAAATATTAGGAAATGGAACTGTAAAAAATACATCATATGATTATAATACAAGTGTAAATAATGGTACAAAAAACAATTATAATAGACATAGAGAATTTTGTGAAGATTTGAGCAGTAATGAGAGCTATCATAATAATGAAATGCAAAGTAGAAATTATCCAGAACAAGTTATTGCTGTAAGTGATTTACATGGTAATATGGAGAAATGGGAAGCGGTAAAAAAATATATGCAAACAAACCCTAATATGAAACTTTTAATACTAGGAGATGCAATGGATAGAGGCAATTGTGGGTTGGAAATATTGCTACAAATAAAAGAGTTGTGTGATATAGGAAAAGCAGAGTATTTGCCAGGGAATCATGATATTTTTACATATAATTATGTAAAGGGCAATGAAATTTTATCAAGAATGTCAGATAGTGAAAAGATGAAAAATCAAAATATAGTAAGTATAGTAGGAAGAGCAACAGGAAATTTATTGAGAAACGGCGGAGAAGTTACTATGGAGCAGTTAAAAAATTTTAATGAGGTAGTAAATAGAGAGTTAGAAAGTGGAAGTATACAAAATAAGATTAGTAAACGAGAATTAATTGAGTGGCTAGGAAAACAGCCAATACAAAAGAAAAGTGTTGTTAATGGAACACAGTATGCTTTAGCACACGCATATTTTGATGATGAATTATATAATCAAGATCCAAATTTCAATTTAGAAAAAGCTTTGAATATGAAAATAAGAGATGATAATTCTACACTATTAAATAAATTTGAAACAGTAATGTGGTATAGAAAAGAAGATGATAGAACACATTATGCACCAGTTAAATTCCCAAGAGGTAGTGTAATGGTAGTGGGGCATACTAGACAACCAGAGGGAGTAAATGTTAAGAATTTTTCAGACGATAAAAAATATGAACCAATGATTTATATAGATACTGGTAATTCAATATATTCTGCTTTTGATCTTACAAATGGTAGGGTGGAAAAGTTAGAGAGTAATCAATATGATAATGGAAGATAAAAATTTTAAAAAAGTTTAGCACTTTCTATTGACAATTGCTAAAAAAAGATGTATTATATTAGCAGTCCAAATAAAGGACTGCTAATTTTGAGGTGAAAACATGTTAAATAATAGAGAAAGACAGGTTTTACAAGCCATAATTGAGGAATATATAAATACAGCAGAACCAGTTAGCTCAGGAAGTATTGTTTCAAAATACAACTTAGAGTATAGTAGTGCAACAATAAGAAATGATATGGCAGAATTAGAAAAACAAGGATATATAGAAAAAACTCATACATCATCAGGCAGAGTTCCATCTGCCAAAGGTTACAGATTTTATGTTGATGAACTATTAAATGATGATAATATAAGTTTAGATGAAATACAATATATAAAATCTCAACTTGAAACAAAAGTAGATGAAATAGAAGAATTAACAAAGATTGCAACAAACACAATATCAGAGATAACTCATTACACAACTGTAGCAATCGGACCAGATGCAACTAATAATATAATTTCAGATGTTAAATTTATATCATTAGGAAATAGAATTTTAATGGCAGTAGTTCTTACAGAAAATGGAGCCATAAAAGAAACAATTATTAAATATGATGAAGATATTTCAGAGAGTCAAGTAGAAAGCCTAAATTATTTATTTAATAACAAACTAAAGGGAAAACCATTAACGAAAATTGATAAACCTATGGAAGAATATATTATCTCTTCTATGGAAAATCAGATACATGTAATAAAACCTATAATTAACCAAATGAATAAATCTTTAGAACAATCAGATCATATATATTTAGAAGGTGCAAACAATGTGTTTGATTTTCCTGAATTTAAAAAGATTGATACAGCACGAAATTTCTTAAATATTATAGATACAAAAGAGCAAGTTATGGAAATACTAAATTCAGGATTGGCAGAAGATATAAATATTTACATTGGAGAGGAAAACGAAAAAGAAGAATTAAAGGATTTAAGTATAGTAACATTTAGACATACTGTTGGAAATAAAGATTTTGGAACAATTGGAATAATAGGTCCTAAAAGAATGGATTATTCGAAAGTTATTTCAGTAATGAAATATATTAGTAAAAAACTTAATGAGAAATTAGACGATAATTAGGGAAAGGAAGGATAAAAAAATGGCAGACGAGAAAAATAATCAAGAAGAAGAGAAAAAGGTTGAAGAAAAAGCAGAAGAAGTAGAACTTTCAAAAACAGAACAAGAGTTAGAAGAAACTGTAGATAGGTTAAAAAGAGTTATGGCAGAATTTGAAAACTATAAGAAGAGGAATACTAAGGAAAGAGAAACTTTATACAATTCTTTATTAGCAGATATAATAGCTAGTTTTTTACCAGTATTAGATAACCTAGAAAAAGCAGTAGAAACAGATACAAAAGATGAGAAGATGAAACAAGGAATAGAACTAGTAGTAAAACAAATTCAAGATATATTTACAAAATTTGGAGTAGAAACAATAGAGACAGTTGGAAAACCATTTGATCCTGAATTACATGAGGCAGTAAGTAGTGTGCAAGATGAAAATTTAGGAGAAAAGATAGTTAAAGAAGAATTTAGAAAAGGATATAAGATTGGACTTAAGGTTATACGTCATGCTATGGTAATAGTAGCTAATTAGTTATTAATTTTAAAAATATATAAATTTTAAGGAGGATGACTTTATATGTCAAAAATAATTGGTATCGATTTAGGTACAACAAACTCATGTGTAGCAGTTATGGAAGGTGGAGAAGCAGTTGTTATTCCAAATCCAGAAGGAAATAGAACAACACCATCTGTAGTTGCATTTTCAAAAAATGGTGAAAGATTAGTAGGGCAAATTGCAAAACGTCAAGCAGTTACTAATCCAGAACATACAGTAATATCTATTAAAAGAGATATGGGAACAAACAAAAAAGTTAAAATTGAAGGAGATGAATTTTCTCCACAAGAAATTTCAGCAATGATTTTACAAAAGTTAAAATCTGATGCAGAGAATTATTTAGGACAAAAAGTAACTCAAGCAGTTATTACAGTTCCAGCATATTTTAGCGATTCTCAAAGACAGGCAACAAAAGATGCTGGTAGAATAGCAGGTCTTGAAGTTTTAAGAATTATAAATGAACCAACAGCAGCAGCTTTGGCTTATGGAATGGATAAAGAAGATAAAGACCAAAAAATAATGGTATATGACTTAGGTGGTGGAACATTCGATGTATCAATACTAGATATTGGTGATGGCGTATTTGAAGTTCTAGCTACAAGCGGAAATAACAGACTAGGTGGAGACGACTTTGATGAAAGAATTATAAAATATTTGGTAGAAGAATTTAAGAAAGAAAATGGAATAGATTTAAGTACAGATAAAATGGCAATGCAAAGATTAAAAGAAGCAGCAGAAAAAGCAAAAATAGAATTATCTGGAGTTGGTCAAACAAATATTAACTTACCATTTATAACTGCAGATAGTACAGGACCAAAGCACTTAGACGTTACATTAACAAGAGCAAAATTTGAAGAGTTAATTAGAGACTTAATAGATGCAACCACAGGTCCAGTTAACCAAGCTTTAAAAGATGCAGGTTTAACAGCAGATAAGATAGATCAAGTTTTATTAGTTGGTGGATCTACAAGAGTTCCAGCAGTTCAAGAAGCAGTAAGAAAAATAACAAATAAAGAACCAAATAAAGGAATAAACCCAGATGAATGTGTTGCAATTGGTGCAGCAATCCAAGGTGGAGTTCTTTCAGGAGATGTTAAAGATTTAGTACTACTAGATGTAACACCACTTTCATTAGGTATTGAGACTTATGGAGGAGTATTTACAAAATTAATTGAAAGAAACACAACAATACCAACAAAAAAATCACAAATATTCTCAACAGCAGCAGATGGTCAAACAAGTGTAGAAGTACACGTATTGCAAGGTGAAAGAGAAATGGCTGCATATAATAAAACTTTAGGAAGATTTCAATTATCTGGTATACCACCAGCACCAAGAGGAATTCCACAAATAGAAGTTACATTTGATATAGATGCAAATGGTATAGTACATGTATCTGCAAAAGATACAGCAACAGGTAACGAGCAAAATGTTTCAATAACAGCAAGTACAAATCTTTCAGAAGAAGACATAGACAAAGCAGTAAAAGATGCAGAAGCACATGCTGCAGAAGATAAAAAGAGAAAAGAAGAAGTTGAAGTAAGAAATAATGCTGAAAGTTTAATGTATAGTAGCCAAAAAACACTTGAAGAATTAGGTGATAAAATAAGCGGCGAAGAAAAAGCAAAAGTTGAAACAGAGATAGAAAATGTAAAGAAAGCTTTAGAAACAAACAACACAGAAACTATAAAAGAAGCTACAGAAAAATTAACACAAGCATTCTATCAAATATCTGAACAACTTTATAAACAAAATGCAGCAAATGCTCAAGCACAAGCAGGTAATGCAGGAGATAATGGATCAGATGCAGGAAACAACAATGGAAATGTTTATGATGCAGATTACAAAGTTGAAGATGACAACAACAATTAATGTTAAAGGAATGATGGATTAAATGGCAAATAAGAGAGATTATTATGAAGTCTTGGGAGTAGATAAAAATGTTAGTGATGACGAATTAAAAAAGGCATATAGAAGATTAGCAAAGAAATACCACCCAGATGCAAATCCAGATAACAGAAAAGAAGCAGAAGAAAAATTTAAAGAAGTATCAGAGGCATACAAAGTACTATCAGACCCACAAAAAAGAAGAATGTATGATCAATTTGGACATGATGGACCACAGGGCTTTGGAGGAACCGGTGGTCCAGGAGGTGGATATTATTCATACACTTCTTCTGGATTTGATGGCTTTAGTGATTTTGGAGATTTAGGAGATATATTCTCAAGTTTCTTTGGCGGAGGCTCTGGCTTTGGAGGTAGAACTGGTAGAAGTCAAAGAACAGCAGGACCACGAAAAGGTAGAGATTTATCATATAATTTAGATATAACATTTGAAGAATCATATTTGGGCGTTAAGAAAGAAATAACGATACTAAGAGATGAAGAATGTCCAACGTGTCACGGAAGCAAAGCAAAACCTGGAACAAAAGCAACAACATGTAAAGCTTGTAATGGAACAGGAACAATAAGGCAGACAGTTTCTACAATTTTAGGTCAAATGCAAACAACTAAAACATGTCCAGAATGTAATGGAGAAGGAACAAAGATAGAGGAAAAATGCTCAGAATGTAGAGGCAAAGGCAAAATTAGAAAAACTGTAAAAATTGAGGTAAGTGTTCCAGCAGGCATAGACCATGGGCAAACAATAGTATTAAAAGGTGAAGGTGAAGCAGGTACAAAAGGTGGATCAAGGGGAGATTTATATATTGTAGTGTCAGTAAGAAATCATAGTTTATTTAAGAGACAGGGAAATAATATAGTATGTGAAATACCTATTACATTTACACAAGCAACATTGGGTGCAGACATAGAATTACCAATGGTAGATGGAAAAAAAGAGGTTTATAAAATACCAGAGGCAACTCAACCAGGTTCTAAATTTGTACTTAGAGGAAAAGGTTTCAAAGCGGTAAATAGTACATATCAAGGAGACTATATATTTATTGTGAATGTACAAGTACCAAAGAGACTAACTCCTGAGCAAAGGGAACTTTTAACAAAACTTGCACGAACAATGAATGAACAACCACCAATAAAGAAAAAAGGGATATTTGGATAGGAGTATGAATAAATTAAAAAGGAGGAATTAATATGTCAGGACATTCAAAATGGCATAATATTCAAGCAAAAAAGGGAAAAGCAGATGCAGCAAGAGGAAAAGTGTTTACAAAATTAGGAAGAGAGTTATTAATGGCAGTTAAAGCAGGAGGACCAGACCCAGTACGGAAATTCAAAGTTAAAAGATGTAATAGCTAAATGTAAAGCAAATAATATGCCAAATGATACAATAAATAATGCAATAAAAAAGGCAGCAGGTGCCGGAAATAATGAAAGTTATGAAGAAATTACGTATGAAGGATATGGACCAAATGGTGTAGCTATAATTGTAAATGCTTCAACAGATAATAAAAATAGAACAGCAGCTGATGTAAGACATGTGTTTGATAAATTTGGTGGAAATTTAGGTACTACAGGTTGTGTATCATATATGTTTGAGAAAAAAGGTGTAATAGTAATAGAAAAAGCATCTACAAGTTTAGGTGAAGATGATTTAATGTTACTTGCATTGGATAATGGTGCAGAGAATTTAGAAAGTGAAGAAGAAGTTTATGAAATTACATGTGCTCCACAAGATTTTTCACACTTAAGTGAAAGTTTGAAACAAAATGGTATAACATTCTTAGAAGCAGATGTAAAAATGGTACCTAATAACTATATTACATTAGATGAAAATGGTAGCAAAAGAATGGAATTAATCTTAGAAAAACTAGATGAACTAGATGATGTTATAGATGTATATCATAACTGGGATGAATAATAACTAAAAAATATATTAATTCCCACTCACAGTATTTAACTAGTACTGATGGGTGGGAATTTTATATAACAATTAATTTCTTTGTATAATCTAAATTAGCTTCTGGTGTTTTTTTGAATCCTAGTGTGTAAATATTAGTGGCAAAAATATCTTTTTCAAGCATAGTTTTTAAAACTTTATTATTACTTTTTTCTAAAAAATCTTTTACAGAAGTAATAACATTTATTTTCTTATTTTTGCTAAGTTCAGAGAGTAATTCTTTTCCATTTTCACTTATACCTAAAACACGTGTATAAGGAATTGCTTTTTTAGAATTTTCATAATCTTGTTTTGTAATATCAAGAAGCGCGTAAAGTAAAATTCTGTTAATTCTAGTTAGAGTGTAGCGCTTAGACTTAATCATAAAAATTAAATCATTGAGATTATTACAAGAATTTACAGCTTCCTTAATTTTATATTCTAACCCTTCTGTAACATCTGGTAAGTTAGCAATTTGCTCAATACTCATACATCTTAGTTTATAGATAATTTCTTTTTCAAATTGTGAAACATCTAAAACAAATCTTCCATTTCCTAGTTCATCTTTTAGAATTGAATATGTGGTTTTAGGCATTAAATTTTTTACAGACTTTTTATTAACTAGCATTTCGCGAATAGCGGAACTGCTTGCAATATTATCAGTAGGTGTTAAACTATTATAATCAGCCCCTGAACGTTTAATAGTTATAGGGGTAATGGAACTTTTAAATTTAAGAATTTGTTTTAAATATTCGATACCTAAAATATTATTTGAACCTGATAAAACATTAGCAGAACTACGAATGTCATTTATATATAAAAGCATAGCGTTTTCACGGGCTTTTGGATAAGAAAGACCTTTTGCTAATTCGTGGTTAAGCATGGTAACATATTCAGGAGGTTCAGCGTAAAGAATTTCGGCAAATTTATTTAAAACAGTAATATCACCAGATTCGCTTCCAAAAGATAAAGTAGTTTCGCATCTTAGAGAATCAAGAATTTTTACTGCTCCAGAAGCAAAATTTTCCGCACTTGAGATACTATAAATAGTTGGAAGTTCTATAACCATATCTACTCCAGAGTGTAAAGCCATCTCAGTTCTTGCCCATTTATTAATTAAAGCAGTATTACCACGTTCAACAAAGTTACCACTCATAATACAAACGACGTAATCAGGTTTGGAAATTTTAATAGATTCAGTTAATTGGTATAAATGTCCATTGTGAAAAGGGTTATATTCACAAATAATTGCTAAAACCTTACTCATTATTTTTTAAACTTTCTCCTTATATATTGATTTTTTTTACACATTACTGATATAATATCACAATAAAAGAAAAAATACAATTATTTTGGAGGAAGTTTAAGAAATATGGAGAAAATTGTCGTTTACACAGATGGAGCATGTTCAGGAAATCCAGGACCGGGTGGCTGGGGAGCAATATTGATGTATAAAGATGTAAAGAAAGAAATAAGCGGCGGGATGAAGCAGACTACAAATAACATAATGGAAATTACAGCGGTAATAGAAGGATTAAAATTAATAAAATACCCATGTGAAGTAGAAGTATATAGTGATAGTGCTTATGTGGTAAATGCGTTTAATAATAATTGGATAGAAGGATGGATTAAGAAAAACTGGATAAATTCGAGCAAAGAACCAGTGAAAAATAAAGAACTTTGGCAAGAGTTATATAGTTTAACTAAAAAACATAAAGTAAAGTTTATAAAAGTAAAGGGACATAGTGATAATGAGTTTAATAATAGGTGTGATGAGCTAGCAAGAGAGGCAATAAAAATGTGCAAAAATTAGTTCTAAGTTGCACGGGGTTTTATGTGATAAAAATGAAAGGAAGTAATAGAATGTACGAAATATTTGCAGATTTACATATACACATAGGAAGAAGCGAAAATAATAAACCAATAAAAATAACTGCAGCAAAATCATTAAATTTTGCAAACATTGCAAAAGAATGTAGTGATAGAAAAGGTATAAATATAGCTGGGATAATAGATTGTGCTTCACCTTATGTAATAGAAGATATAGAAAATTTTTTAAAAACTGGCGAAGCGTATGAAATTCAAGATGGAGGTATAATATATAAGGATAAAGTATGTATAATATTAGGTAGTGAAATAGAAACGTCAGAAGTTGGGCTAGATGGACATTGCGGTAGTGCACATAATATATGCTTCTTTCCATATTTAAAGGATATAAAAGGCTTTTCAAATGAGATGAAAAATCACATAAAGAATATAACGTTAAGTTCACAAAGAGCAGATATATCAGCATATAATCTTATAGATATAGTAGAAAAATATAATGGCATATTAATTCCAGCGCATTGTTTTACACCCCATAAAAGTTTTTATGGTAATTGTACAGATAGATTGGAAAAAATTTTCAAGGAAAAATATAGTAGGGTATTAGCAATAGAATTAGGATTGAGTGCAGATACAAATTTAGCAGACAATATTTCTGAATTAGAAGGAAAGACGTTTTTAACAAATTCAGATGCACATTCATTACCTAAGATTGCAAGAGAATATAATAAAATACTAGTAGAAGATATAAGCTTTAAAGAATTATTAAAAGCTTTAAAGAATGAAGATGGAAGAAGGATTGTAACAAATTATGGTTTAGATCCAAAATTAGGAAAATATCATAGAACATATTGTGAAGTTTGTGAAAAAAATATTCCAGGAGTGGCTCCTGTAACAAAATGTGATACTTGCGACAGTAAGAATATAACAATGGGAGTTTACGATAGAATACAAATAATAAAGGATAAAAAAGAAAGTAAAAGTCCAGCAAGTAGACCACAATATGTATATCAAATACCTTTGTCATTTATTCCGGGATTAGGAAGTAAAACTATAGAAAAATTATTAGGAAAATTTGAAACAGAGATGAACATATTGCATAAGCTATCATTTGATGATTTAGAAGCAGTAGTTGGAACAAAAAATGCAAGTAATATAGTAAGAGCGCGAGAAGGAAAGATGAAGGTACAAGAAGGTGGAGGCGGAATATACGGCAAAATTGAGTAGGAATATCAAGTAAAGGTGAGATAATGAAAAAGTTACTAATAACAGAAAAACCGTCTGTAGCAATGGAGTTTGCAAAAGTTTTAAAATTAGATAATAATAGAAAAAATGGATATATGGAAAATGAAGAATGGGTAATAACATGGTGTGTAGGTCATTTAGTTACAATGTCATATCCAGAAAAATATGACGAAAAACTAAAATTTTGGAGATTAGATACATTGCCATTTATACCAGAAGAATTTAAGTATGAGGTAATACCAAATGTAGAAAAGCAGTATGAAATTTTAAAAACCCTTTTTAAAAGAGAGGATATAGATACAATATATGTAAGCACCGACTCTGGAAGAGAGGGGGAGTATATATATAGGTTGGTTGACCAAATGATAGGAGTAGAAGGCAAAGTAAAAAAAAGAGTGTGGATAGATTCTCAGACCGAAGAGGAAATACTAAGAGGAATAAAGGAGGCAAAAGAATTATCCGCTTACAATAGTTTAGCAGATTCTGCATATTTACGAGCCAAAGAAGATTATTTAATAGGAATTAATTTTTCAAGATTATTATCAATAATATATGGAAAAAAATTGGCACAGGAAATAAAAGAAGAAAAAGCTTCTATTTCAATAGGTAGAGTAATGACTTGTGTGTTACGGAATGATAGTTACAAGGGAAAGAGAAATACGAAATTTTGTAAAAACAAAGTATTATAAAATAAATTCAGTATTTGAGAATTTTACAGCTGAGTGGAAAGTTAATGAAAAATCAAGGTATTTTGAATCTCCAAAATTATATAATGAATCAGGACTAAAAAAAGAAAATGATGCAAAAAACTTAATAGAAAGTTTAAAAGGTAAAAAGGCAGTTATAACTGAAATAAAAAAATCTAAACAAAAAGAAAATGCTCCTTTATTATTTAATTTAGCAGAAATACAAAATGAATGTACAAAAAGGTTTAAAATAAAACCAGATGAAACATTAGAAGTAATACAAAATTTATATGAAAAGAAGTTAGTAACGTATCCTAGAACAGATGCAAGGGTATTATCAACTGCTGTTGCAAAAGAAATATCTAAGAACTTAAATGGACTAGCAAAAAATCTAAAACAGGATGAAGAGATAAATGGGTATATAACAAAAATGGTAGAAGAAAAATACCCAACTAATAATTTGAGTAAAACAAAGTATGTAAATGATAGCAAAATAACAGACCACTATGCAATCATACCAACAGGACAAGGATTTGAAAATTATGCAAAATTACCAGAGTTGCATAGAGAGATATATAGAGTAATCGTAAAAAGGTTTTTAGCAATATTTTATCCAGCAGCTGAATTTAGCAAAATAAATGTAACAGTAAATATAGATAATGAAACTTTTTATGCAAATGAAAAAATATGTACAAAAATAGGATATTTAGAGGTATTAAAACAAAAAGATAATAAAGAAGAAGCAAACGAGAATTTAAAGGATTTGAAAAAAGGACAAGAAATTGAAGTAAAAGAGTTAAATATAAAGGAAGCGGAAACTACTCCACCAACAAGATATAATTCTGGTTCTTTAATTTTAGCGATGGAAAATGCAGGAAAGTTAATAGAAGATGAAGAATTAAGGGAGCAAATAAAAGGTGCAGGAATAGGTACAAGTGCAACAAGAGGAGAGATAATAAAAAAGCTAGAAAGAATACAATATATTAATATAAATAACAAGACACAAATAGTAACTCCAACTGAAAAAGGAGAAAAAATATATGACATTGTAAAACAAGCAATGCCAGATATGTTAAATCCAAAATTAACGGCAAGTTGGGAGAAGGGACTAGAAATGGTAGCAAATAAAGAGATTAAACCAGAAGAATTTATGAAGAAATTAGAAAAGTATATAAAACTTAAATTTGAAAAATTTATATATAGATAAAAGAATGTTTAAATTTGAAATATATGGAAAAAATATTGTTAAAAGATATGAATGAGTAGGAAGAAAAACAATGACAATATTTATTTCGATTTTAATACTAATAGTAACTTTAGTAGGTCTATTATTAAGATTTTCGTCAGTAAAAATTAATGTAAAACAACTAGAATTTGTGAATACTAAGATAAAAAAGTTTAAAGTAAAAATAAGTTTAAATTTATTTAATAAAATACCATGGCTACAATTAACCATTGACCAAGAAAAAGTAAAAAAATTAAAAGGTAGCAATAAGTTAGAAATAATAAATAAAATACTAAGAACTAAAATTTTAAAGGACTATGAAAATATAGGAACAGTAGTGAAAAAAAATTGGAAAAAAATTTTTGGAGAATTTAAAAAAGTAAGAATAGAAAAAGTAAAATTAGATGCAATAATAGGAACAGAAAGTGCAAATATAACAGCGATTGCAACATCGGTTGCTTCAATAAGTGTGCCAATCATATTTGGAAGAAAAGCAGAGAGTTTATCATATAAAATAAAACCAATGTATAAAGATGAAAATTATATATTTTTATCTTTAAATTGTACAATTTCCATAAAATTGGTACATATTATCAATGTAAAAAAATTATTGTGCAATGATAATAAAATTATAAAGTGAAATGCTCGTGTAAATTTATACACGAGCATTTTCTTAAACTTTTAATTTCTTTATATCTTTTAATTCTTGAACCAGTTTATCCATTCCTTGCTGTCTAACAACATAGGCTTGGTTATATTCTTGTAGAACTTGTTGATAATTTTGCATAGTCTCACCATTATCTAATAACATTTTAATACCATTGGCATAATATGCTTTGTCAGATTCAGATTTGGCTGCATCCATTTTATTTTTGTAGTTTGTAATTTGTTCTAATCTATTAATTTCTTTTTTTATATAATCAAGATACATTTCTAAATTATAAATTTCATATTCAGTATCATCAATAACAACTTTTATTAAAGCTTTTACAACTTTAGGATTAACTTTACCTACTTTAGGATTTATATTTTTATCTGGGTGAGTTTTATCTATTAATATTTTTAAAGTATCACAAACACCAACGTGGGATTTATATTGTCTTTTACTGGTAATCGCATCAAATTCATCAGCCACTCTAATAATTTGACCTTCTAAAGGTAAATTAGGAGTTGCAACTCCATTAGGATAACCGAGTTCCATCAAGAGCCTCATGATGGTAAAGTGGTCCTGCCATATATGGTCTTAGCTTAGGGTCTTTCATGCAAATATTATAACCAATTGTAGTATGAGTTTTCATAATTGCATATTCCTCGTCAGTTAGTTTACCATTTTTTTGTAAAATAGAAGGTGGAATGAATTGTTTACCTATATCATGTAAATATGCACAGATAGTACAGTATACAGTAAAATAACTTTTCATGTGCATATATTCACAAATTCTACAAGTTAAGTTTGCCACGTTTTCACAATGTAACCTAGTAAAAACATCCAAACTATCAAGCATAGCTAGTTGATACCTCATACTTTCATCTAAGTCATAACTTTTTAAATTAGTACTATTATAAAAATCCATTTTTAATTCTTTCATAAACAACACCTATATTTATTTTATAATGAATAATAAAATTCGTCAATATAAATAAAAAATAATTTTTTTTATTTATCAAAATGTAAAAAAAATTTTGAAAATTCTAAGAAATGCTTGATTTTTCAAAAAAAATATATTATAATTAATTAGCAATTAAATAATAAGACTTAAGAGTGGGCAAAGCCCACTCTTAACTTTTGAAAATAAGGAGAGAGATTATTGGCAAAAATAGAAGATAAAGTTGAAGAGTTAGTATCAAGTAAGATACAAAGTTTAGGATATGAACTTTATGATGTAGAATATGTAAAAGAAGCGAAAGATTATTATTTACGTATATACATTGATAATGAAAAAGGAATAACTTTAAATGACTGTGAATTGGTAAGCAACAATATTACAGAACTTTTAGATAAGGAAGATTATATAAAAGAGCAATATTTCCTAGAAGTTTCATCACCAGGAGTAGAAAGAATATTAAGAAAAGATAAACATTTAGAAGCAAATATAGGAAAAAAAGTACAAATTAAATTATTTAAACCATTAAATGGCAAGAAGCAATATGTAGGTATACTAGAGCAATACGATGAAAACAATTTAACTGTAAAAACAGAAAATCAAAGTATAAATATTGCAAGACAAGATATTGCACAGACAAAAACTGTATTTGAATGGTAATAAAGGGAGGAATTAAAAAAATGAAGAATAATGAAAATAAAGAATTAATAATGGCAATAGAAGAATTAGAAAAAGAGAGAGGAATAAATAAAGAATATTTATTAGAATCGTTAGAGGTAGCGTTGGCTTCAGCATATAAAAGAAATTTTGATTCAGCAGAAAATGTAAAAATAGAGATGGATAGTACTACAGGAGAAATTCATATATATGCACAAAAAGAAGTTGTTGAGAATGTGGAAGATAATAATTTACAAATTTCTTTAGACGAAGCTAAACAAATAGAAAAGAAGGCTCAAATTGGTGATATCATAAATATAGAAACAAAGCCAAAGGATTTTGGAAGAATAGCAGCACAGGCTGCTAAACAACATATAGTACAAAAAGTTAGAGAAGCAGAAAGAAATATGGTATTTAATGAATATAATGAAAGAAAAGGCGAAATTGTAACAGGAATAGTACAAAAATCTGATAAAGGAATTGTTATATTAGATTTAGGAAAATTAGAAGGAATAATGCCATTAAAAGAGCAAATTCCAACAGAAAAATATAAAGTAAATGATAAAATTAAAGCTTATGTATTAAATGTAGAAAAAGGTATAAAAGGAGCTCCACAAGTATTAGTAACAAGAAGTCATCCAGATGTTATAAAAAAATTATTTGAATTAGAAATACCTGAGATATATGAGGGATTAATAGAAGTAAAGGCAGTATCAAGAGATCCTGGAAATAGAAGTAAGGTTGCAGTATATTCAAAAAATCCTGATATTGATCCAGTAGGTTCTTGCGTAGGTTCAAAAGGTATAAGAATACAAAATATAATAAATGAAATGAATGGTGAAAAAATAGATGTTATAGAATGGAATGAAGATCCAGCAATATTTATAAGTTCTGCTTTACTACCAGCTCATGTAATGGCAATTGATATAAAAGAAGACGAAAAATTTGCACAAGTTATAGTTCCAGATGAAGAATTATCATTAGCAATTGGAAAAGGCGGACAAAATGCTAGATTGGCTGTAAAACTTACAAATTGGAAAATAGATATTAAAAGTGAAACTCAGTATAGAGAGCTAATGAAATATGAAGAAAATCAAAAAACAGATAAAACAACAACCAAAGAGGGAAATGATGAGTAATGAAAAAAGCTTTTCAAAGAAGATGTATGAGTTGCAACGCAAAGAAAAACAAATATGAATTAATTAGGGTAGTAAGAACTAAAGATAATAAAGTAATTGTTGATATTACAGGAAGAATGGAAGGACGCGGAGCATATATATGTAAAAATAAAGAATGTTTAGAAAAAGCAATAAAAACAAATAGAATATTTAAAGTTTTAAAAACAAATATAGATAAAAAAATTTATGAAGATATAAGGGGTGTAATTATTGATAACGCTAGTACAGAATAATTTTATTGATAATAGTAAAATAGGAGGTGATATTATTGGGTAATAAAGTAAAAATCCATGAGATTGCAAAAAAAATGGGATTAACAAGTAAAGAAATTTTAGAAAGAGCAAAGAAACTTGGAATAGATGCAACATCACATTTAAGTGGAATTGAAGAAAAAGAGGCAAAGATGATAGAAGATAGTTATTCTAAAAATAAAGCTATATCAAAAAATGATGAAAAGACAAAAAAAGTAAGAGAGAATAGACCTAAAAAAGAAGCAAAAGAGGAACCAGTAATAATTAGAAGACAAGTGATAGTAGAGGAGAATGAAGATAAAAATAAAAAAGAAAGAAAACAAGAAAATAATGTAAACAGAGATGTTGGAATGATAGAGCGTGGAAGAAATAAAGACTACAATATTGTGTATAGAAATAAACCAACAAAACCTCTTACTGTTAGTGAATTGTTTGGCAAAAAAGAAGAACCAAAAGAAGAAGTAAACAAAGAAAAAGCTGTTGAAACTGCTAAACAAACTCCTACAGCAGCAGTAGAGGTAAAAAAAGATGAAGAACGAAAAGAAATAAATAAGAATGAAAGTATAAAAACTGTGCAAAATACTAACGTTAATATAAGTTTGAATAGTAATACTCAAAACAGAAATTATAATAATACTCAAAATAAAAATTATAATACTAACCAAAATAATAATCAAAATTATAGTAATTCAGGTTATAATAATTCAAATCGCAATAATAATGGACAAAAAAGACCATTTAATAATATGAATAGAAACTTTAATTCAAATAATAATAGGGATTACAATAACAGAAATAATTATAGTAACCGTAATAATAACTTTAACAGAGATAGACAACAAGGAAATAATAGACCATTCAACAATAGAAATAATGGTGGCAACTATAATAAACAAAATAGAAGCCTTGATGAAAGAGGAATAGAAAAAAATATTAAAAACATAATGGCTGCTGATATTGGTGAAAAAGAAAATGTTAGAGAATATGCTAATAAAGCAATAGATAAACAAAAAAATAATAGTAAATTTGATGAAAATAGAACAGCAAAAAGAAATAAAAATAGAAGAAATAATTACGAAGAAATCAGCAGTCATAAACTAAAAGATTTGAAACAAGAAAGAGGACTTTCAGGAATGTTTGATGAAGGTTCTATGTTAGATTATTATGACTTAACAACTGCTAGAGGAAAAAAGAACAAAAAGAAAAATAATAATCAAGAAGAAAGAAACAAACAAAAAATATTCCAATTAACGGAAATAACAATTCCTGAAACAATAACTGTAAAAGATTTAAGCACAGAATTAAAGAAAACTAGTAGTGAAATTATTAAGAAATTATTTAATTATGGAATAATGGCAACTATAAATAATGAAATAGATTTTGATACCGCTTTTTTAATTGCACAAGAATTTGGAATTACAGCAAACAAAAAAGAAGTTGTAACAGATGAAGATATACTATTTGATGATAGTGAAGACAGACCAGAAGATTTATTACCAAGACCACCAGTAATAGTTGTTATGGGACACGTTGATCATGGTAAAACATCACTTCTAGATGCTGTAAGGTCAACAAACGTAATAGAAGGAGAAGCAGGAGGAATTACACAACATATTGGAGCTTATAAGGTAAAAGTAAAAGATAGAGAAATAACATTCTTAGATACACCAGGACATGAAGCATTTACAGCAATGCGTGCAAGAGGTGCACAAATTACAGATATAGCTATACTTGTAGTAGCAGCAAATGATGGAGTAATGCCACAAACAGTAGAAGCAATAAATCATGCTAAAGCAGCAGGTATTCCAATTATAGTAGCTATAAACAAAATAGATGTTGAAGGTGCAAACATAGATAGAGTAAAACAAGAATTAATGGAATACGAACTAGTACCAGAAGAATGGGGTGGAGATACAATATTTGTTCCGATTTCTGCAAAGAAAAAGCAAAATATTGATACACTTTTAGAAATGGTTTTATTAGTTGCAGATATGAAAGAATTAAAAGCAAATCCAAATAAACAAGCAAAAGGTGTTGTAATAGAAGCGAAGTTAGATAAATCTAAAGGTGCAGTTGCAACAATGCTAGTACAACGTGGAACATTAGATGTAGGAGATACTATACTTGTAGGTTCTACAATAGGTAGAATAAGAACAATGACAGATGAAAAAGGTAAAAAATTAAAGAAAGCAGGACCATCTACACCAGTTGAAATAACAGGATTTACAGAAGTGCCAGAAGCAGGAGAAACTTTCTATGAGGTAAAAGATGAAAAAACTGCTAAACATTTAATAGAAAAGAGAAAACGTCAAGCAAGAGATAAAGCTTTAAATGCTACAAATAGAGTAACATTAGATGACCTATTTAACCAAATTGCTAAAGGAAACTTAAAACAACTAAATATAATAGTAAAAGCAGATGTTCAAGGTTCAGTAGAAGCAGTAAAACAATCATTAGAAAAATTATCTAACGATGAGGTAAAAGTAAAAGTAATTCATGCAAATGTTGGTGCAGTAACAGAAACAGATGTTACACTTGCAAAAGTTTCAAACGCTATAATAATTGCATTTAATGTAAGACCTGAACCAATAGCAAAAGATATGGCAGAAAAAGAACAAGTAGAAATAAAAATATATTCAGTAATTTATAATGCAATAGAAGATGTAGAAGCAGCAATGAAAGGAATGTTAGATCCAGTATATAAAGAAGTAATTATAGGTAATGCAGAAATAAGACAGACATTTAAAATATCAAATGTAGGAACAATTGCTGGATGCTATGTAACAAGTGGAAAAGTTGCAAGAAATGCAGGAGTTAGAGTATTAAGAAATAATGTAGTAATACATGATGGAAAATTAATCTCATTAAAGAGAATGAAAGATGATGCAAAAGAAGTGGCAGCAGGGTATGAGTGTGGAATTCAAATTGAGAACTTTAATGATATTCAAGAGGGAGATATAATCGAAGCCTTTGTTATGGAACAAATAAAGTAAAGTTCATAATGTTTCAAACTTTATAAAAATAAAAAACTTGGAGAGTGAAAAATGCAAAAAAGTAATAATTCTAACCGTATGGCTAGAGTAAATGAGGAATTAAAAAGAGAATTAAGTAGTATAATCAATTATGAGGTAAAAAATTCAAATGTTACAGGAATGATAAGTGTTACAAAAGTAAAAACATCACCTGATTTAAAGTATGCTAAAGTTAGTGTTAGTATAATTAATTCAAGGAATGTAAAGCAAACACTTGCAGGTTTAAAATCAGCTTCAGGCTTTATAAGAAGTAGAATAGCAGAAAAGATGAATTTAAGAATAACACCAGAGTTAGTATTTGAGTTAGATGAAAGTCTAGTATATGGTGAAAAAATAGATTCAATATTAGAGAAAATTATGAAGGATATTAAACCTGAAAATTAACAAAGAAGAAAAGAAGCCAATTTTGGCAGAAAAGAGAGGTAATAATGACTTTAGATAATATTAAAGAAGAAATATATAAAGCGAAAGATATTGTTATATTAACACATGATGTCCCTGATGGAGATGCCATAGGAAGTAGTTTAGCAATGTATATAGGCTTAAAACAAATAGGAAAAAATGTGGATGTTGTAATACCAAAATATTCTAAAACATATTCTTTCCTACCATTTGCTGAAGAGATAAAAAAAGAAGGCAAAAATGAAAATTATGATTTAGCAATAGCTTTAGATTGTGGAGATATAAAAAGATTAAATGGTTTTGCAAATTATTTTGAAGATGCAAATTGTAAAATTTCAATAGACCATCATGAGGCAAATACAATGTTTGGAGATTATAATTTTGTTAATCCAACAGCACCAGCATGCTGTCAAATATTGGTAATAGTATTAAACGCTTTAGGTATAGAAATTACAAAAGAAATAGGAACATGCTTATTAACAGGTATAATTACAGATACAGGAGGATTCAAGTATCAAAGTGTAAAAGCTGAAACATTTGAATTTGCAGCAGAACTACTAAATAGAGGGGTTAATGTATCTAATATATATAAAAAAGTTTTGCAAACAGTTCCAGTAGAAAAATTTGAATTAAGAAGAATAGCAATGAATAGACTAGAATTGCTAGAAGATGGAAAAATAGCGTTTACATATATAACAAGAAAAGACGAGGAAGAAACAAAAAGTGAAGATCATGATGGAATTGTAGAGATGGGAAGAGATATAGAAGGTGTAGAGGTGTCTATATTTTTACGAGAAGTAGCAGATGATGAGTATAAAATATCATTAAGATCAAATGAATATGTAAATGTATCTGATATATGTTTATTATTTAATGGAGGAGGACATATTAGAGCAGCAGGTGGAAGTATATCTTTACCATTTGAAAAAGCCAAAGAAAAAATAGTAACAGAATGTAAAAATAATTTAAAATAATTAGTATTTATAATAAAAATGCTTTGACATAAGAAAAGGAAGACAGAGATGAATGGAGTTTTAATAGTAAACAAACCAGAAAGTTATACTTCACATGATATAGTAAATATTTTAAGAAAAGAGTTAAATATTAAAAAAATAGGACATGCTGGAACATTGGATCCTCAAGCAACGGGTGTACTTCCAATTTTAATAGGACAAGCAACAAAAATTTCAAAATATTTAATTGAACATAATAAAACATATATGGCAGAATTAAAATTAGGTGAAAAAACTACAACAGGGGATTTAGAAGGTGAAGTAATAGAAACCAAAGGTGTACCAAACTTAAGTGAAGAACAAATTAAGCAAGTATTAAAGACCTTTTTAGGAAAACAAAAACAAACACCACCAATATATTCAGCAGTAAAAATAAATGGTAAAAAGGCCTATGAATATGCAAGAGAAGGTAAAATAGTAAACATTGAACCTCGAGAAATAGAAATAAAACAAATATCTTTAATAAAATTTGAAGGAAAAGTAATAATTTTTAAAGTAGAATGTTCAAAAGGAACATATATTAGAAAACTTTGCGAAGACATAGCAGTAAGACTTGGAACAATAGGAGTTATGCAAAAATTGTGTAGACTAAATGTAGATAATTTTAAGATAGAACAATCTGTAACAATTGAAGAGATAAGAAAAAAAGGTATAGATATTGTAAACGAAAAAATAATACCTGTGGAAGATGTATTTGTGGAAAAATGTAAAATAGTTTTAAATGATAAAAAAACTGAATTATTTTTAAATGGTGTGAAACTTTCAATTAATAATGAAGATAATGTTTATCGTATATATAATGGTAATAAATTTTTAGGATTAGGGACAGTAAGTAATAAATTGTTAAAAAGAGATGTTATAATAGATTAAAAATTTGCATATATCATATTTCTAACAACTTAATAATAGTAGAAAATTATAACATATAAATTAAGAATAAAAATATTGACAATTTATAAAATAACATTTAAAATAAATGTAAATAAATAATAAAAAAGGGGGAAAAATGATGTTTGGTTATTTTATTACAGCACTTGGTGGAGTATTTTGGCTTTTTAGAGTATTAGTAATGTTATTATATTCTACAGATTCAGGATTTGCTATTGTACCAATGAATGTAACATTTGAATTTGTATTGCTATTTATAACTTTTGTATGTATAGTTCTAGTAGCTAAGAGAAAAATGTTAGGAGCTATAATATATCTAATTGCACAGTGTGCATATTTTGGGGTAGATGCGTATAAATCAATAGAAATGATAATGAATGGAACATCACAAACCGGAAATTATATTACATTATTCATATCATTAATAGCAGTAATAATACCATTACTTGCAGTTATGGATATAGGATTAAGCAGTGGAAAAAAGGGAAGCGTAAGGAATAGAAAAACAGACTGGTTTTATGGAACAACAGAATATGATAGAAATTTTGATGAAAGAGCAGACAAAAATCAATATAAATTTTAACTGGAATAGGTAACTAAATAATAGTTACCTATGTTTTAAATTTAGAAAGGATGTTATGTAATGTTAAATGCAGTAAAAAGAGCTTTAATAGTTGCAATCGGTGTCATTTTGCAATTTGGATTTGCAATCATTATAAGATTATTTTTCTATAAGTATCTTGGAATTATTACATTGTTTTATAATATTGCAAGTATTTTAATTGTCCTTGGAATATTAAAGAACAGTACTAGACTTTCAAATGATTTACCATGGGTAATATTAATTCTAATATTTCCAATATTTGGAACTATTTTATTAATTACTTTAGGAAGAAATTACTCTAAAAACAAATTATTAAAAAATATATTTGAATATGAAAAGAAATATAGTAAATATCTAGTACAAGAAGAAAAAATAAAAAAAGATATAGATAATAAAGAATTGGATAATATTAAGTACTTAATAAATAGGACAAATTATTTTGTAAGTACTAATAATGATATTACATATTATAATTTTGGTGAAAAGTTTTATCCTGAGTTATTAAAAGAGTTAAAAAAAGCAGAAAAATTTATATTTATGGAATATTTTATTATTAATGAAGGTACTATGTGGAATGGCATTTTGGATATATTAAAAGAAAAAGCAGCTAAAGGCGTAGATGTTAGAGTATTGTATGATGATATGGGAAGTCTTGCGATGCTTTCAACAAGTTTTTCAAAACAGATGGCGAGTTACGGTATAAAATGTATACCATTTAATAAATTAAGTCCTTTTAGAGGAATATTCATGAATAACAGAGATCACAGAAAAATGACTATTATAGATGGAAAAGTAGCTTTTTCTGGTGGTGTAAATTTAAGCGATGAATATATAAATGTTAATAGTAAACTAGGTATATGGAAAGACAATGGAATAAAAATTGTGGGAGAAGCAATCTGGAACTTAACAGTTATGTTTTTAACTATGTGGAATGCTAATATAAATGAGGACAAAGATATTACAAAATTCAAATATAATTTTGATAATAATGATAAAAATAATGGTTATGTTATTCCGTATGGAGTTGCTCCACTTCATAAAGATTTAATAGGTGAAGATGTTTATATTAATATTATTAATAGTGCAAAAAATTATCTATATATAATGACGCCATATTTAATAATTGACACCGATATTGTTAACTCACTTTGTAGAGCAGCTAAAAGAGGGGTAGATGTAAGAATAGTAGTACCAGGAATTCCAGACAAAAAAATAGTTTATACACAAACAACTTCATTCTTTAAAGTATTACATGATAATGGTGTAAAAATTTACAAATATACAAATGGATTTGTTCATTCAAAAGTATTTTTATCAGATGATATTAGAGCAGTAGTTGGAACAATAAACATGGATTATAGAAGTTTATATCTTCATTTTGAAAATGGAATTTATATGGAAGGCGTTGACGAGATAAAGAAAATATTAAGCGACTTTGAGGAAACTTTTAAAGACTGTAAAAAATTAGATGATAAAGAAGTAAAAGCAGGATTTATCAAGTCTTTATGGCAAGCCATCTTAAGATTATTTGCACCATTATTTTAGGTAAATAAAATTAAGCAATATGTAAATAACAAAAATAAAGTAAAATAGAACCAGTATAGGCGTAAAATTTAGGCTCAAATAAAGTTATTAAAGTTATTAAAAAAAAGTGGAGGAATTTTGTTTAAAACAAATATAGAAGACATGAAGTTAAGTGACGAATGGACCATTCCTGTAAAAACAAATTATTATAAAATAAATATTTAATAAATATATAATATTTGAAAAAAATTTATTAGAAAAGTTAGAATAAGGAGAAATAAATAAGAATGGTAATTGATTACAATAGTCAATATGATGAAGATGTTAAAAATTTATTAGTTGAATTACAAGATTATATTGCAAGTATTGATAAAGAAAAATATAATATCTTAAAAGAAAATTATAGAGAAGAATATTTTAAAAA
This sequence comes from uncultured Clostridia bacterium, assembly GCA_947628475.1. Lineage (GTDB taxonomy): Bacteria > Bacillota > Clostridia > TANB77 > CAG-508 > UMGS1781. The sequence goes on along the minus strand of CANRAB010000001.1, from coordinate 1,265 downwards.
AATTATGGAAGAAATCCAAAAAAACAATGGAAAAATGTTACTGTATAAAGAAAACAATAAAATAATCGGATTGATAGTAGGAATAATAAATAATGAAGAAACCTTTGAATATAATTTTCAGGCACCAAAAAGAGGTAGAATAACTGAATTAATTGTGTCAAAAAATTGTAGAGCAAAAGGATATGGGAAAAGATTATTAAATTCTATGGAAAAATATTTAATTGAAAGTGGATGTAAAGATATTTTGATTGAAGTATTTGGATATAATGAAAATGCTAGTAAATTTTATGAAAAAAATGGTTATCATACTAGACTAATAGATATGACAAAAAAATTTTCATGTTAAAATATTTTATACGCCAATAATAAAATAGGAAGTGAAAAGATTGAATGGACAAGAAAAATGAAATAATAGTAAATAATGAAAATGAATTAACAAATATAGAAAACATTTATCAAGATATTCGTAATAAAATAATAATTGCTAGAGAAAAAATGTTTAAACATATAGATACTACAATGACGGAAGTATATTGGTATGTAGGAAAAATAACATATGAATTATCTGAAAATAGTACAAAGGCAATTTATGGTAAAAAAATAATAGATGTTTTATCTAGTAAACTTACGATTGAATTTGGAAGTGGTTTTTCTTCCGTTAGCATAAGAAGAATGCGAAGATTTTATGAATTCTATCCAATTTGGTCGACAGTGTCGACTGAATTGTCATGGGCTCACTTTCAAGAATTAATTAGAATAGATAGAAAAGAAGAAAGAGATTTCTATGAACAAGAAGCCATAAAATCTAATTGGGGATGTAGAGAGTTACGTAGGCAAATCAATACTAAATTATATGATAGATATTTAATATCACCAGATAAGAATAAAATAATCACTGAATCACAAAAAAACAAGATTGAAAAACAACCAGAAGAATTACTTAAGACACCATATATTTTTGAATTTGCTGGTTTAAAAGAAAATAAAAATTATTTAGAAACGGATTTAGAAACAGCATTGCTATCACATTTGACTGAATTTTTATTGGAATTAGGTAGGGGTTTTTCTTTTGTTGCAAGTCAACAAAGAATAAAAGTAGGTACAGAATATTATTATCCAGATTTAATTTTTTATAATCGTTTAGCAAAATGTTTTGTAATAATTGATTTAAAAATTGGCAAACTTACACATCAAGATATTGGGCAAATGCAAATGTATGTAAATTATTATAAAAAGACTCAAATGATTGAAGGAGAAAATGAACC